>JBJMMB010000428.1:0-16989 GCA_045805005.1 Chloroflexia bacterium | reverse complement strand
GGGAATAGCGAAGAAGCCGAGCGCCACGCGGGCTAGCTTCTCCGGTGCCGAGAAATTGATGGCGTGCGAGGCCCCCCGAATCACTACGAGGCGGCCGGAGGGGAGCAGACGAGCCACTTGCCTGGCCCAATTCAGCGGCACAACAGCATCGTGCTCCCCGCGCACTACAAGCATGGGTGCCTTCACGAGCGGCAGCTTCTCCTCGATGCGGTCGCGCAAGCCATATCGGAGAGTGATGGCGATGCGTATCAGCCCCGCCGAGAGGTAGTCATAGATGACTATGGGCGAGAGCAACTTGGGCTCCCAGCGCCCGTCCCGCAGCACCCTGAGCAACAGCACGACAAGCGAAGCCCGGGACTTGCGGTCGAAGGTTGGACCCACCAGCACAGCGCGCTCCACCCGGTGGGGGTAGCGAACCGCCAGGTCCACTATCGCCTGGCAACCCATCGAGTTGCCGATGAACGCGGCGCCGGCCAGGCCCACTGCCGCCATCCAGGCGTCCAACGCGTCCGCCATCCGGGGCACGTCGAGCGCATGCGGAGGGTGGGCGCTCTTGCCGAAGCCCGGCAGGTCCACCGCGTAAACCGAGCAATACGGCGCCATTCTCAGGGCGGTGGGTACCATATAGCGGCTGGATACACCCAGCCCGTGCACCAGTACAACCGGAGGCAAGCCCCCGCCCTCCGACACCCTGGCATGCATACGCCTGCCCCCGACCGTCACCCACTTGCTTTCGAGGCTGGGTGTCACGTATTGCGTATTACGTGTTGCGTGCGTTCGGCGCTGGGTATTGGAACCCACTACCCTTCCTCCACAACGCAATACGCCCCGTGCTCCACCACTAAATCTCAAAGGTAAGCGCCTGAAAGTCTTCGAGCGCCGGGTTGGCAAAGCTGTGGACCCACAGCGAAACGGCGTTGTCGAACGCTATCGTCTCTCTGGAATAGACCTCCTGGGCGAGCTTGGCGAAGAGCACAAGCAGCAGCACTGCCCCCACGAAGCCGCCGAGGGCGAAGGGCCCGACTTGCTTCAACAGGTCCAGCAGCGCCGCAGCTCCGTCTCTATGCTGTCGTGAGTTCTCGATTGACGTGCTCATGGTCCACCGTGGAGCGTATTGTGTATTCCTCACGCGTGCGTCGCTTGGGCGATAGAGCCGCCTACCCGTCCTCCTTCACGCAATACGCTCGCACCGGGCCGGGGGTTCCCGCTGGCTCGACCCTTACACCCACAGAGTCACGGAGAGTATAAAGCAAGACACCTGCCGCTGGAACCGCTACCCGGTTATCAATCATTCTCATACAAATCCACATCATGTATCAAGCCGCTTGACTTTGCTTTACAAAGATACTAATCTTACCTCAGTCTTCGATACGTCACGGCTTACGTGCAGTTGTATTCATAGCCTCGTGCCCGCTTGAGATTGTGCGGGTTGGACGTCCCGCCTTCAGTCACTGCATATTTCTGGAACAGGAGTGCCCTCATATGCACCGTCCGCGCGGATTCCCGCCTGCGTTATGTCCCTGGTTGGCCGCCCTTCTCATGGCGGTATGCCTCGCCGCTTTGATTTCCCCATCTGCCGGAGCCACGCCTGCAGCATTGCCGCCCGCCGGGTCCGGTTCGCCATCGCTCACACCGTCCGCTACTCCCTTCTCCACATCCTCTCCCACACCATCCACGACACCGACTCCGCCTGTATGCACCGGACGGTGGGAGGTGGCCCCGAGCCCCAACGGGGGCCAGATGAACATACTCAACGCGATAGAGTTCGCCGCGCCCAACGACGGCTGGGCGGTCGGCACCTACTCCCCGGTGTTCGGGGGACCGGAGCGTACACTGACACTCCACTGGAACGGCACGGCGTGGAGCGTCGTTCCCAGCCCCAATCCGAATCCCAACTTCAACGAACTACACGGACTATCTGTGCTCTCAAGCAACGACATCTGGGCCGCGGGCATCACGAGCATCAGCCACAGCCGGGACGAACTGGCCTTGCACTGGAATGGCACCTCCTGGGCCTACAGCCCATCCCCTAATAGCCAGTCCAACAGCAACGAGCTCATGGATGTCGTGGCCCTCGCGCCCAACGACGCCTGGGCCATAGGCACCTACTACATTTCCTTCTACAGGCCGTACGGGCTCCACTGGAACGGCGCGGGGTGGTCGCACAACGATATGCCGCTGCTCGGCGGGAACTTCCAGCATCTGCAGAAAATGGCCGCGACCGACCCCAGCAACATTTGGGCCGTAGGTTACTACCGCAGCGATTTCCAGGCGTCTCAATATTTCCCCTTCATCCAACACTTCAACGGCACAGCATGGGACCTGGCGCCTGTCGGGCCAACGCCCGGCCTGTACACCAACATCCTCCTCGGCGTGGATACCGTCCGCGATGCGTCCATGGGCAACACGGCGTGGGCCGTGGGCTCGTACACCAATTTTCTGGGCGACACGACTAAGAACTACGTGATCCGCTGGAACGGCACAAGCTGGGCCATGGTGCCCACGCCCAATATTGGCCTGGGCTCGAACCAGATCGACCAGGTACTGGCCCTGGCCGATAATGACGTGTGGGCGGCCGGCATATACCAGGTCACCGCGGGCGGGCCTTACAGGACCCTCCTGATGCACTGGGACGGCAGCGCCTGGAACTTCGTGCCCAGCGCGAACGCGAGCACCGGCGATAACGTCCTCATGGATATCACGGTTGCCGGCAACACCCTCTGGGCCTCAGGCTACTACAATGACGGCAGCGGCAACCAGCCGACGCTGATATTGCAATACGACAGGCGCTGCCCCATACCCACGGCGACCCCCACCTACACACCCACCAGCACTCGTACGCCCACGTCTACCGCCACCCACACGCCCACCCCGTCGCGCACACCCACCGCCACGAACACCCCAACTGACACTCGCACTCCAACCCCAACTCGAACACCCACCGGCACGCCCACCCCGACCTATACGAGCACCAATACCCCTACCACAACCGTCACCGGCACCCCTACAGCCACTGCCACTGCCACTCCCACCCCGCCCCCTCAGCCCTCGGCTACCGCCACCGCGACCCATGCGCCCGTGCCAACGCCCACAGGTATTCCCTGCACAATGAGCTTCACCGATGTGCAGCCGTTCGAGTACTTCTACGAGCCTGTGCGTTACCTCTATTGCCGGGGAGTGATCTCCGGGTATGGCGACAACACCTTCCGGCCCTACGCCACCACAACCCGTGGGCAACTCACCAAGATGGTGGTCCTCGGCTTCGGCATTCCTTTTTACGCCCCGACCGCGCCCACCTTTATAGATGTGGCTCCCACCGACACCTTCTATACGCATATTGAAACTGCCGCCCACGCGGGCATCATCTCGGGCTACTCGGACCACACCTTCCGCGCATACTCCAACGTGACCAGAGGCCAACTGTCCAAGATTGTGGTGGTTGCCGCCGGCTGGCAGATCCTCAATCCGCCGGGCCCCACCTTTTCCGACGTGCTCCCCGGCAGCGACTTCTACCAGTATGTGGAGACTGCCTACGCAAGAGGCATCATTTCGGGGTACAATGATCGTAGCTTCCACCCCGGCGCCAACGCGACCAGAGGGCAAATAAGCAAGATCATTTATCAGGCCCTCACCGGCCTCTACGAACCAGGAGATCCACACGATGGCAGACGCAATTAGCGCCACCAAACCCGAAGACAAGCCGCTCCCCAGCATCCCCGCGCAAACTCGCATCGGCCACGTGCACCTCAAGGTGGCCGACCTCGACCGCGCCGTCCGCTTCTACCGGGACATCATGGGGTTCGACTTGCTCTTCAACTTCGGCACCGCAGCGTTCCTCTCCGCGGGCGGCTACCACCACCACATCGGCCTCAACCCCTGGGAGAGCAAGGACGGCCAGCCGCCCGCCCCGGGCACCACCGGCCTCTACCACTACGCCATCAACTACCCCGAGCGCCGCGACCTCGCCGCAGCCCTGGTGCGCATCCTCGACTCTGGCTGGGGCATTGACGGCGCCTCCGACCACGGCACCCACGAGGCCATATACATGCACGACCCGGACTTCAACGGCATGGAGCTGGCCTGGGACCGCCGCCCGGAAGAGTGGCCTCGCAAAGACGGAGCCCTCACCTTCGACCGCAAACCCCTTGACTTCCCCGGCCTCCTCGGCGAGTTGGAAGACCCCACCCATGCTCACTACCTGGAGTACTTGTCGCAGTATACATAGATCCAGGGGTCGGGGGTCGGCAGGTCACTGCTTGGGTTTTGAGAGGCTCCCCCAACCTCTTACCCCCATAGGGGTGCATAGTCATCCCCGCCGGGGGTTTGGGGGTGTCCTCCAACTATCGGCAAATAAATAGCCCCCACTCCTTTGAGAGGGGGCTGGGGGTGGGGAACCTACCCTAGATAGCGCACGAGTCGCCCTCGCAGGAGGTGCTATCCCCGCTGGAGGCGCTCCCTACCTGGAGCAGCGGATGGGACTCTGCCCAGGCTTGCTCCAAAACCTCCAGGAGCAGTTCTGCGGGCTGCGCGCCGGACACCCCGTACTTCTCGTCGATGGCGAAGAAGGGGACTCCACGGACGCCGAACATACTCGCCCGCCGTTCGTCAGCCCGTACCTCATGGGCGAACCTGTCGCCCTCGAGGGCGGTCCGCGCTTCGCCTGTATCCAGCCCAACTTCCGCGGCCAGGCGTACGAGCGTATCCGCGTTGCCCACGGAGGCTCCCTCGGTAAAGTAGGCTCTCATGAGCCGTTCCTTCATCTCGTTCCGCAGCCCGCGCTCGGCCGCCAGGTGGATCAGCCGGTGGGCGTCGAAAGTGTTTGTGTACTTTGCTTTGTCGAGGTGGTAATCGAGTCCTTCCTCCGCGGCGATCGAGGTGACCCGGTCGTTCATGGCCGCGGCCTGCTCCAGGCCCACCCCATACTTGCCTGCGAGCATCTCAGTCACGGTCAGCCCCGACTCCAGAGGCGCGTCCGAGTCAAGTTGGAAGCTGCGCCAGATAACCTCTACCTGATCCGCGTGCTGGAACCGCGCCAGCGCCGTTTCGAAGCGCCGCTTGCCGATGTAGCACCAGGGGCAGACCACGTCCGACCATATCTCAACTTTCATTCTGTTTCCCACTTCCATATTACGTTTGCTGATTTCCGGCTTTCTTGTACTAGTTTACTAGTGAATTATATAGCCCTGTACCGGGCCTGTCAAGGTTTCGCGATCGAGTCGATCTATAGAGCATGAGCGTAGAGGCGGCAGCCCGGCGGACTACCCCTGTTGTCTGCCCCTGTTCGCTAACCGCAGGATACCTGGCAAACGACCAGGGCAGGCACAAGACTTACCCCCTACGGTACGTTTTCCTTTTGCATCCAACGATTGACCCGGTTCCCTGAGAGGGCGCTGTATCAGGACCCTGTTTGCAGGGTTCGCGAGGCCGGACGGGCCTGGGATCTGCCGCCCGCGACCACCAAACCGGTGGGGGCGACCAGGGCCTTCCGGCGTCCGGTGCGCACCGACAGCATCCGGTAAGCCGAGCCAAGCAGCACGCTGGCCCCGCTCATCCAATACAGACCACTCGCCCACCAGGTGCCGCTGTCGCTGCCGCTGTGCAGCCCGTGCATAAGTGCCATAAGGAAGAGGGCGAAGCTGAGCGAATGGACCAGTCTCCAGGCGCGTACGCCCAACCGGTCGCGCACATAGAAGCTGAGGCTCACTGCTGCCAGTAAGTAGATGGCTACCTGGCCCAGGCCGAGCCAGTGAGGCTGGTAGCCGCCGGCCATGAAAGGCACAAGGAGCCCAACCGGCGTGTAGCCCATATACGGGTCGCCAAGCAGCGCCAGCGCGTGCACAACCGCGAACCCCAGACCCAGCAGGCTCGTGTACCGGTGGACCCCAAAGCTTGAAGCCATCCCCGGCCACTTCCGCCCTACCTTGCCGGTCACACTCAACCCGGCGAGCATGGTAACCCACAGCAGCATGTAAGCCATCAGCGCGCTCGACCTGGTGACGTGAGAGTACGCCTCCGCCCCGAGCGTGGACGACCCCATAGCCAGTACCGGCACCACCACCGCCCCTACCGCCGCGGCTGTGCCCGACACAACAGCTACCCGAAACCACAGACTACTCATATTCCTCGCCGGGCGGCCTTCTGCCCGTTCTTTTTGTCGCGTTACCATATGCTTGAACATTTCTTACTTCCTTTTCATGATCCGCTTATCTATGCGTGCTATTTGTCGCTTCTTCTATTCTTCGCTTATCTATGGGGGCCTATCACAACGAAAACTAGCGCGTGATCCCGAGCGCTATCTGAGCCTCCGACCCGCCGGCCTGCGGAGCCAGGGAAGTGCGAACGGGTGCCGGGGTGGTCACAGCCGTCTGGCCGGTGACGCCCTCACGCGCTGCTTCTATGGCCTGCGCGTCCTGCTGACTGAACAGCACCCACACCAAGACCGTCGCAGCTATGGACGCCCCGACAACCGAGGCATGGGCCCTGTTGCCATGCCTTGCCGCCGCCCGCGCTTGCAGGACGTTATTCTTTATCGAAGGGTCAGGTTTCCTCGTAATTCTAGATGCCATTGTCTCAATATCCGGAGCTTGTCGCGCTATCACACCAGCATTGGATTTTCCACTTCACCCGTGCAACTGCCCCGATTCTCCATTTCTATATAGATTTCTTAGTCTTGACTGCTGTAATGCCGTGTATCTATAAGACCAGGCCGGAGATAGGGAGGTCGTTTCTCCAATCGCGGTCCTGCATCCAATACGCGAGAGGGTTTCGCTTGTGGGCAAGTGTCCTTCCTAATCAAAATACCCCTTCTCCCGGAAGGGAAAAGGGGCAGCGGGTGGGTGGTCTCTCTACATCTGGGTAAACGTCCAATGCCCTATCCATCGACCACAGCTAAGGCTGCGCGGGCCTCCTCCGCCAGTTCCCTGGCCGACATCGTGGGAGCCTCCCCCAGCTTGTCCAGTACGGTTTGCAGCGCCAGCCGATACGCCCGGTCGAATGCCTCCTCTTCGGGCACCTCTATGTCGGGCTCCACGCCTGTGCCTTCCCAATTCGTGCCGCTGATCGGGTTGATGGCCCGGCCCGAGGGTACAAACACCCTGAAGTGCGGGGTCACCGAGATGTCGTCGCCCGGGTGCGCGCCCCCACCCGTGGTTTCGCCAACAAGCGTGGCCCGCTTGAGATGCTTCAAGTTGTACGCGAACTCCTCGGCTCCCGAAAAGGTGCGCTTGCCGGTGAGCACAAACACAGGCTTATCGGGAGTGCGCGGGCCGGGCACGTAGCTCAGCGTCCAGAACTGGGTGGTCTTGTCTCCCTCGCGCTCGTAGAAGCTGTTGAGGTGTACCGGCCGCGGCCCAAAGAGGAAGCTGATCAGCAAGGCAATCATCGTGGGCGAGCCGCCCCCGTTCTTCCGCAGATCGATGACCAGCGCATCGGTATGCGCCAGCAGGTTCATAGCCGCCACCGCCACTTCGCCCGCGCCTGGCACTCCGGCATCCCAGAGTGTGCGCACGTCCAGGTAGCCGACGTTTCCCGCCAGCCGCTCCACCTTATAGAACCCGAAGTTCTCGCGCCGGGCTGTGGCGAGCCCTTCCGCCCGCTCCTCGGGTGACGACTCTTCCAGCCCGAACTGCCTCGGCTCCTCGCTATACCGCACCCGCACGTGCTTGTCCCGACAGATCGCCTGCAGGTCGGTGGTCAGCCGCTCGCACAGCGCCAGGGGCTCGGCCAGGCTATCATAATCCCCGGCCGCCAGCCCGCTCCTCAGGCGCTCGCCCATCTGCCGGGCTACCTCAGGAAACACGTAGTAGCTCTCAAGCGCGTGCGCCACTTTCTCGAGGATTTGCCTGCGGGTACCGTCATCCACCGCCGTCTGGGTATCAGCCATACAAACAGCCCTCCTTGCAGAATTCGAGTCCGGTATACAGCATAAGCACAACCATCATCAAGCCTCGGTTCAAAGGGTTGACATGTTTCTTACACTGCTGTATGTTTCATGCATGAACAAAATGAACGACCGTATATGGGAGGCTCATATGACAACCGAGACCATGAATATATCCCCGCTGATCCCCAACCACGAGTTCAGCCACGCCGCGAGCGATGAGCGCCTCGCCGCCGTGGCCGAAGCCCTGCGGGGCAACGGCATGGCGACCATCGTAGTGCCGGACGCCGAGGCAGCCCGCGAACAGGTGCTCGACCTGTTGCCACCGGGAGCCGAGGTCTTCACAGCCACTTCCGCCACGCTCACCGCCACCGGCCTGGCCGCCGCCATCAACGAATCGGGGCGCTACGAGGCGGTGCGCGCCCGGTTCGCCGGCCTGGACCCCACTAACCCCGACCACAGGAGCGAAATGCGCAAGCTGGGGACGGCTCCCGATTACGTCGTCGGCAGCGTGCACGCGATCACCGAGCAAGGCGAGGTGATGGTCGTCTCCTACGGCGGAAGCCAGCTAGCTCCCTACGTGTACGGCGCGGGCCACGTCATCTGGGTGGTGGGCTCGCAGAAGCTGGTGGCCGACCTGGACGAGGGTATGCGCCGCGTCCGCGAGTACTGCTACCCCCTTGAGGATGCCAGGCTGCGGGGGCTGCGGGGCATGCCTAGCGGCATCGGCAAAGTGCTTATCGTCAACCACGAGGCCATCCCCGGCCGTATAACTGTGGTCCTCATCAAAGAGGCTCTCGGCTTCTAAAAGGAGAAAACCCGATGGGAATGGTCCCCGAGGGCTCGACCCACCCCCAGGGTGAGGCATTACTCGAAGAACTGAAGTGGGTCCACGGCATCATCCGCGAAAACCTCGAAGCGATACTCCAGGTCGCCGAAGACATCACCAACGGCGCCCCCGCCGGAGAGGTGCAGGCCCGCCTGGATGACCTCGCCTCCACGAGCGTAATCTGGCGCTTGCGTGTCGACTGCATGCGCTACTGCTACCTGGTGCACGCTCACCACCACGGCGAGGACGCCCTCTTCTTCCCCTTCCTCTGCGCGGCCAACCCCGCCCTGCGCGCTGTAACGGACAAGCTCCAGGCCGACCACATTGCCGTGTCCGATTACCTCGACAAAGTGCAAGCCCTCTCCGCGCGCATCGCCAATGAAGAACAGGCCCGAGGTGAACTGGCGGCTGCCCTCCGGGAGCTATCGGACCATCTCCTCACCCACCTCGACTACGAAGAAGAAAACCTGGCACCAACCTTGCGTAGATTAAAAGAGCACCCATATCGCTGACAGATGGGTGAAACAGAAAAGGCATAAACAGAAAAGGCATAAGAAAGGAAGCACACATAGATGGCCAACTTGAACGGAGAGAAAACCGAACACAGGAAGCCAAAGCTGGCAATCATCTTCGCAAGCACTCGCCCCGGCCGGCGCGGTCTCCCCATCGCCCAATGGGCCTACAACCGGGCCGCCGAGTATGGCGCCTTCGACCCCGAGCTGATCGACTTGGCCGAAGTCAATCTGCCCTTCATGGACGAGCCCAACCACCCACGCCTGCGCCAGTATACGCATGAGCACACGTGGGCCTGGAGCGGGAGGATCGACGCGGCGGACGCCTTCATCATCGTCACCCCCGAGTATAACTATGGTATGGTGGCCCCCCTAAAGAACGCTATCGACTACCTCCACCAGGAGTGGCAATACAAGCCCGTGGGCTTCGTCAGCTATGGCGGCGTGGCCGCGGGCACCCGCGCGGTGCAGATGACCAAGCAAGTAGTCTCCACCCTCAAAATGGTGCCCCTATTCGAGGCGGTAGCCATCCCCTACTTCACCCAGCACTTCGACGAAGACGAGCAATTCCAGCCCACCGAGGCGATGGAAAGCTCGATGACCGCAATGCTCAACGAACTGGTCCGCGTGGAAACCGCCCTCCGGCCCCTCCGAGCGCCCGCCAAAGCCCCGGAACCCCGACAGGAAAGCCCGATTCGGGATAAAGCGCCGGTGGGCGCTAACAGGTAATACCGGGCGCTGCCGGTTGCTATAGGATGTCCTCCTTTCCCCTTGCTGGGGGAAGGAGGTGGGAGTTGGGGGACACCCCCAAAGCCCCGGCAGGGGGCTCCCTGCATCCCTTACGGTGAGAAAGGGAAGTATTGGGGGGCACCCCAAACCCCCGGCAGGGAAATCCCCGCACCCCTTTGTTGGGGGAGGGGGATAGTTGGGGGACGCCCCCAAGCCCCCGGCAGGGAGACCCCTGCACCCCTTTGCTGTGGGGGAAGGGTAGAATCGGGGGACACCCCCAAACCCTGGCAGGGAGGGCCCTGCACCCCTTTGCTGGGGAAGGGGAAGTATTGGGGGACACCCCCAAGCCCCCAGCAGGGGGAACTCTGCACCACTTTGGGAAAGAGGGGAAAGGGGAAGGGTTGGGCTCCAATCCCCAAACCCCTGGCAGGGAGGGCCCTGCACCCCTTTACGCCTTAAACTAGCGGATGTAGGGGCGAAGGACGTCTCGCGAGATGAGGAAGCCGCGCTTGACCAGGTCCTCGGTTTTCTCGAAGGCCCGGTCTTCATGCTCGATGCTTACGACGTAGTCGTAGCTCACCGCGTAGAGGGCGCTGATGAACTGGTCCCAGCGAACCTCGCCCAGGCCAGGCAGACGGGGGACTTGCCAGCCCATCCCCAGCGACAGCACCCCACGCTGGTATAGTTGCTCCCGGTCGATGCGCATATCCTTGGCGTGCACATGGAAGATGCGGCTGCCGAACTCGTACACCACGCGCACGTAGTCAATCATCTGCCATACCAGGTGCGAGGGGTCGAGGTTCAGGCCAAAGTTCTGGTCGGGGATGATCTCCCACATCTGCCGCCAGATGGCCGGACTGATGGCCAGGTTCTGGCCGCCAGGCCACTCGTCGTTGGAGAAGATCATGGGGCAGTTCTCGATGGCGATCTTCACACCGTGGTCGTTGGCGAACTTTACGATGGGCGGCCATACTTTTTCGTACTCGCCGAGGTTCTCCTCTATTGTCTTACTCTGGTCGCGGCCCACGAAGGTGCCGACGATGGGCACCTTCAGCATCTCGGCGGCGGCGATCACCTTGTACAGGTGGTCGATGACCGTTTTACTATGCTCCGGGTCCGGGTTGAGGGGGTTGGGGTAGTAGGCTAGCGAGGAGATTTGCAGGTTGTGCCTCTCCATCAGGCCCAATATATTGCGCGACTTCTCGGGGGTCAGCTCCGCAACGTCGATGTGCGTCACCCCGGCGTAGCGGCGACTGGCCTTGCTCTGCGGCCAGCAGGCTATTTCTATCATCTCGAAGCCGTTACCCGCCGCCCACTCCGCCACCTGGTCCAGCGGAGCGTTCGGGAAAGCGGCGGTCAGCAAACCCAGTTTCATGGCGCTTCTCCTATTCAGGGGTCGGGAGTCGGGGGTCAGGGTCTGCATTCGAGCCTAATCTCTGATCCCTGACGCCTGACTCCTCCGCTTGTGTAGGTTGCATGATAGTTGCAAACACGGTATAAATCATATCACTTATCGTGCCAATAAACGGTCCTACCGTCCGACTCACCGCCTCTCGGTGGGCACGAATCGTGCCTATGCTCGTCCTATACGCATCAAGGGCAAATGCGAATAGGACCCTGTCATTCAGAAAGGAGGCCAGGCAGATAACGGTTCTCCGCGGCCCTCGGGGGTGAGCCGCCCGGCTTACTCTCTTATGCACCTGATTTCATAACTCTAGGAGGAGTTCTCAATGAAAATGACGAAGAAGTTGTACCTCGCTCTCGCGATGCTCCTCGTGCTCTCCTCGCTGCTGGCCGCTTGCGGCGGCGAGACCCCCACGGCGGCCCCGGCCGGGGCCACGGATACGCCCGCTGCCGCGGGCGCGGAGCCGACCAACACCACCGCCGCTGCCGAGCAGCCCACCGAGACTACCGCCGCCGAAGCCCCGACCGCGGCTACTGGTGGAGGCTCTACGGGTAAGAAGTTCACCATAGGCATCTCCAACCCCTTCATCAGCAGCGAGTATCGGACGCAGATGATCCAGGAACTCAAGGACGTCAACAAGGAGTACATGGACAAGGGCATCACCAACGACCTGGTGATCGAGAGCGCCGATACCGACGTGCCCGGCCAACTCCAGCAGCTCCAGAACCTGATAAACAAGAACGTGGATGCTATCCTGGTCAACCCTGGCGACGTCAACGCCCTCAACGCCACCCTGCAGGACGCCGTCAAGAAGGGTATCATTGTCATCTCCGTTGACCAGGAACTCAACTCGCCCAACGTGTACAATGTGGGCATCGACCAGAAGAAATGGGCCGAGACCTCGACCAAGTGGCTGGCCGATAAGCTCGGTGGCAAAGGCAATATCGTCGAGATCGAAGGCATCCCCGGCCACCCGGCGAACGTGGCCCGCATGAGCGGAGTCGATGAAGTGCTCAAGGGCTACCCCGATATCAAGGTGCTCGGCAAGGACACGGGCAAGTGGGACGAGGCCACCGGCCAGCAGGTCATGTCAAACTTCCTCGCCTCCTTCCCCAACATGGACGGCTACTGGACGCAGGACGGGATGGCCATAGGCGCGTTCCAGGCGGCGCTGGCGGCCAACCCTGCCAAGTTCCCGGTGGCCGTGCTTGAAGGGCGGTGCCAGGCCCTGCAGCTCTGGGACCAGCGGCTCCAGCAGGACCCCAAATTCGAGAGCATCGCCGTGGCTAACCCGCCTGGCGTGGCCCCCACCGGCCTGCGCATCGCCGTCAACATGCTCCAGGGCAAGAAGGTAGACAAGACCAAGCTCGGCGGCACAAACGGCCTGTCGTTCGTCATACCCGTGCCCGTTACGGTCACGAAAGACAACTTCAAGCAGGTGTACGACAGCACCTGCAAGGACAAGCCGCCCTCCTACCTGCTCGACGGCATCATGACCGACCAGGAAGTGCAGCAGTACTTCACGGCACAGTCGTAACTCCCAGGCGTGCTGTCTTGTCCATCTCGCTCTCTGCCCGCAACGTTGTAAAGCGCTACGGCGCCGTGGTGGCCCTTTCGGATGCCAACCTGGAGGTCCGGTCGGGCGAGGTGGTGGCCCTGGTCGGGGCCAACGGCAGCGGCAAGAGCACCCTCAGCAAGATCATAAACGGAGTAGTTGTCCTCGATGGAGGGCAGCTACTCCTCGACGGCCAACCGGTCCACTTCCCATCGCCGCAGGCCGCAAGGAAACTGGGTATAGCGACCGTCTTCCAGGAGACCAGCCTGGTCCCCCAGATGACAGTGGCCGAGAACATCTGGCTGGCCCGAGAGCCTCTGCGGCAGGGCGGGCTGGTGGACCACAGGGCCATCCGCCGCAAGACCGAGGAGTTGCTCAGCCTCTTCTCAGGCATGTTCAAGACGGCCATCACGCCGGATATGCCGGTTGGGCCCCTGCCCCCCGACGAGAAGCAGATCATCGAGATCCTCAAAGCCGTCAGCGCCGACCCGCGACTGCTGATCCTCGATGAGGCCACCGCCAGCCTGGACAGCAGGCAGGTGCAGCGCCTCTTCGAGCTGGTGACCCGCTGGAAGGAGGCGGGCAAGGCTATAGTGTTCATCTCCCACCGCATGGAGGAGATCTTTCGGATCGCCGACCGCTACTCGGTGCTGCGCAACGGCAAGACGGTGGGCGACGGCCCGATAAAGGAGGTCACAGCCAGGGACCTTGTGGCCCTGATGGTGCAGGGGGCCACCGCCGCAAACGTGGCCCAGCGCGTCCTCCCCACGCCCGAGAGCCTGGCCGAGCGAAAAGTGCAACTGGACGTCAGGGACCTGCACGCCGAGGGGGTGCATGGGGTCAGCTTGCAACTGCACGAAGGTGAGTTGCTGGGCCTCGGCGGGCTGAGAGGTCAGGGCCAGCACCAGTTGCTCCTGGCCCTGTTCGGCGACATACCCTCCACGGGCACCATTACGGTGGGGGACGCCCCGGCCCACTTCAGCCACCCCCGCCAGGCGATGACCAGGGGCCTCGCCCTCGTGCCCGGCGAGCGGGCCAGGGAGGGCCTGCTGCTGATCCGCTCGATCTTCGAGAACTTCCTCGCTCCCTCCTGGCGAGAATACGGCTTCCCGCTCCAGGTGGGCAAGGCTCGCCGCAGGGCGGGCACTATGGCGGGCATCCTCAACCTGAAAATGGCCGGTCTGGATAAAGAGGTCAGTAGCCTGTCGGGCGGCAACGCTCAGAAGGTAGTCATCGGCAAGTGGCTGCTGCGCAACCCCCACTTGCTCATGCTCGACGACCCTACCAAGGGGATAGACGTGGGGGCCAAGGCCGAATTCTACAAGCTCCTGGCCCAACTCTGCGATGAGGGCAAGGCCGTGCTTCTGTACAGCAGCGATGACGAGGAGTTGATCGGCCTCTGCGACCGCGTACTTGTGATGCACGACGGCATGATACGCTCCGAGTTGGCAGGGGCCTCGCTCACCAGGCCCAACCTGGTAGCCGCCAGCCTGGGGGCCTCGCAGGAGGAGGTCGAGGTTTGAGAACCCTCCGCTGGCAGGACATCACCTACAGGAACACCTACCTCTTCGCCCTGCTCCTCCTGGTACTCGCGGTGCTGGCCAACTTCATCCTGCAACCCAACCTGCTCCAGCCCGCCACGCTCAACAGCAACATGCGCGTCTTCCTGCCACTCATCCTGGTGGCCGTGGGCCAGGCTGTGGTTATATTGGCGGGTGGCATCGACATCTCCGTAGGGGCCATCGTTTCCGTCGTAAATGCCCTCCTCGCCACCCAGATAGGCGCCAACGGCGACTCCTCCAAAGCGGTGCTGGTGATGATGCTGGCCCTCTTCGCCGGCATGGCCGCCGGGGCTGTGAACGGCTTCTTCGTCGCCCGCCTGCGCTTGCAACCGATCATCACCACCTATGCCACGGGGTTCCTCTTCGGCGGACTGGCCCTGTTCATCCTGCCCAGCCCCGGTGGCGGGGTGACAGCCGGGCTCACCTCTTTCTACCGCAACACCACACTTGTGGGCCTTCCGCTGGCATTCTACCTGATCGGCCTGATCCTGCTTGCCTGGTACGGCGTGCGGCAGACCCGCTACGGCCGCTACCTCTATGCGGTGGGGGGCAAGGCCGAAGCGGCATACGAAACGGGTGTGCCCGTGGGCACGGTGCAATTCAGTTCCTACGTCATTTCGGGCTTCATGGCCGCGCTCGCAGGTATCGCCATTACGCTCCTCACCGGCTCGGGCAGCGCCCAGGCCGGCGACTCGCTTACGTTGGCCTCTATCACGGCCGTGGTCATCGGCGGCACAGCCCTCAGCGGGGGCACGGGAGGCATCGGCGGGGCCATCATCGGCGCGGTGCTGCTGGGCTTGCTGCGCAATATCATCTCTTTCGCCAACATCGACACATGGTGGCAGACCTTCGTCAATGCAGCCATCATCGTGCTGGCGCTGGCGATGCCCGGCATAATCAGCCTCGTCCGGAGGAAACGAATATGAGGCGCACCTCCGCCCCCGCGGTCCCGCGCGTGCTGATCTCGCCGCCACTGGCCGCCCTGCTGCTCGTTATTGTGCTCTTCCTCCTCAGCGGCCTCCTGCCCAACGGCTTCGGCAGCAACCCCGATGTGGCGATGGCGCAGGCCAGCAACATCTTGCGCCTGTCGGTCTTCCTCGGCGTGATAGCGGCGGGTCAGACGCTCGTGATCATCAGCGGCCGGGAGGGCATCGACCTCTCGGCGGGGGCGGTCGTGACCCTCTCAGCCATCGTCACCTACTCCATCGCCAACGGCCACAACGAGAACGTCCTCCTCGCCCTGCTCGCGGCGTTGGCCGTGGGCGCGGCTATAGGGTTCGTGAATGGCCTGGGCGTGACCTTCCTGCGGATAGCCCCTCTGGTGATGACGCTCGGTATGGCAGGCGTGGTGACCGGCCTGATCATCCTCGTCACCCAGGGCAACGTCAGAGGCGCGGTCGCCCCCATCATGACCCAACTGATCGCCCGCCCGGTGTTCCTGGGCATCCCCGGCGCGATCATACTCTGGGCGATCTTCGGGGCTCTAATGTGGGTCTTGTTGGAGCGCACGGCCTTCGGCAAATACCTCTTCGCGATCGGCACGAACCGCACTACGGCCCGCCTGTCGGGGGTCAACGTCACCGGCATGGTGCTGGCGACCTATGCCCTCGCGGGAATGCTCTCCGGGTTCGGCGGCTTTCTGGTGGTGGGCAACACCGGCGTGGTGCATATCAGGATCGGCGACCCGTTCCTCTTCCCCTCGATCGCCGCGGTGGCGGTCGGCGGCACGCTGCTCTCGGGTGGGAAGGGGAGCTACTTCGGCACGATGGCGGGGGCACTGGTGCTGACCCTCATCACCAGCCTCCTCACGACGATGCAAATGCCGGAGTCCGTGCGCCAGATGGTGCTGGGGGCGACCCTCCTCGCTATGATCTCGATCTACGGCCGGCAGCGGGGATTCAGGCAGTAGGATGATGGTCTGGGCCATTTTTCCGGAAAACGCCAAGACGCCAAGACGCCAAGAGTTTTATTGATTTGGTGGGCCGGGACGCGCTTACCGGGTTGGGTGGTTGGTGGGCGTGGGTTTTTCACCGCAGAGGCGCAGAGGCGCAGAGTTTTTGAGGAATGAATGGGCGGGCCAGGACGCGCTTATTGGGGTGGGCGGTTGGTAGGGTTGGGAAAGACGCTACCGCTGAAGCTATTTGGTGTAACTGTGTTCGGATGTTGCCGGTGGGGTGGGTGCGGATTGATACTATTTGCAGCATTGGGGGGCGGTGGGCGCAGGATGGGGGATTTCCCATTTTTCCCATTTTTGGGGATTGGGCGTGCGTGCGGGGGGATTTGGGAAATCAGGGTTTAGACACTGTTTGTAGCTAGAGCGTTGGCTCGGCAGATTGGCTGCAGGTGGCCCGGCCGATTTGCCCGGCAGATAAATCTGCGGGCAACACTTACAAAGCCCGCCTGCGCGGGCTGGGGTTGCGGATGCCGGGTGGGGTTGGGGTTGTTAAGGTACAAATGTTCTACAAACGAATACATTATACAGGAGAAGTAGGGATGGGTTACAATGGTACTTAAGTCC
>JBJMMB010000427.1:0-7776 GCA_045805005.1 Chloroflexia bacterium | reverse complement strand
GTAAAACGTAATGGTGGTAAACGTACCTGGTTTGTAGTCCCTAGAACCAACTACCCCCGCATCCCTTACGTCTTACGTCTTACGGGTCCCCCTCTCCCATCAGGAAGGAGCACGACAATGTACGCAACGAGAAAACTTGGGGTGGCTACCCTCACTCTCGCCCTCGCCCTGGTGGTGGTGGCGGGGTGCGATTTTGGGAACCCTACGCCTACGCCACTGCCTGCGCCTACGATTACTCCCGTGGTGGTCGAGCAGGCGACCAGGGCGGCTGATAATACGAGTACGCCGGTAGTGGTCGATACGGCCACGGCGGTGCCAGTGGATACCGCCACGCTTGCGCCTACGGATACGGCGGTGAGCAGCGAGGTTGGGGCTACAGAGACGCCAGCGGCCGGAATCACTCCCGCAGCCAGGGCAGCCGTGCACTTCGCCGACTACAAGGTGCAGCCATCGTCGGTCAACCCCTCGCTCAAGCCTTATACGGTGCAGTCGGGGCTGAAGAACGTGTCCAACGCCAAAGACTACGATCTGCCGGCGGCCACGAAGGCCCTGATTGAGAAGTACGCTTTCGCTGCCCAGTTCCCCACGGGGGACCAGTACAAACAGTTCTACCAGCTTTACGAAGACGGCAGGTATAGCGAGAGGCCCGTATTCGTGAGCACCGACTCCATGCTCCACGTCTACCACCTTGTATTCGACAAACTGTTGCGGACGGTCGAGACAAAGCACCTGGTGGGCGAGCTAAAGTCGCTCACCGCCGCCATGCTCAAGGCATCGCAGGGCCAATACGACCAACTGAAGGGCACTGCCGCCGAGAGCGCCGCGAAGCGCAACCTGGCCTACTTCTCAGTGGCCGCGGCGCTGCTCGACCCTAAGTTCACCGTGCCGGCCGTGGTGCAGGAGGAGGTGAGGCAGGAGTTGAGCTTGATAGAGGCCCATGCGGGCAAGGGCGTTTCGGCTGTCATGGGTATCGGCGGTGGGCAGTATGAGGAGGACTACGGGCAGTACAACCCACGGGGCCACTACACACGCTCCGAAGACCTCAAGACTTACTTCAAAGCGATGATGTGGTACGGGCGCATGACATTCCGGCTCAGCAAGCTGGACGAGACCCGCTCGGCCCTCCTGCTGACCCAGGCCCTGCAAACCGCGACCTCCGGGGGCAAGGACGCGAAGACCGCCTGGGCGAACATCTACGAGCCCACCGTCTTCTTCGTGGGCGAGGCCGACGACCTCACCTACCGCGACTACGCGCCCCTCATGGACCAGGCCCTGGGAGCCGGGGCGGGCGCTGCTGCCGTCGCGGACGATGCGAAGGTCAAGCGCTTCCAGGAGTTGACGAAGCCGCTCGCCGGGCCGCGCATCAACTCGATGTTCGTGTATATCAATGAGGACAAGGAAACGGTCACCAAGGGCCTGCGCATGATGGGCCAGCGCTTCACCCTGGATGAATACCTGTTCGGGCAGCTTATCTGGCGCAACGTAGGCGAAAGCCCCGATAACGCCCGCATGCTACCCAAAGCTTTGGACGTGCCCGCCGCCTTCGGCTCCGACGAGGCATACAAGATCCTGGACGAGATGGGCGAGGTCAATTGCCCCAACCGCTGCGTCCACTATCCAGAGCAAATGGAGAAGGTACGCGGGCAGGTCAAGAGCCTGCCCACCTCCCAGTGGACCGAGAACCTCTACTGGTCGTGGCTCTACGCTTTCCACCCGCTGCTCGCGTCCAAGGCCCCAGACAGCGGCTTCCCCAGCTTCATGACCAACGACGCCTGGACCCGCAAGGACCTGAACACCGTGCTCGGTAGCTGGACCGAGCTGAAGCACGATACCATACTATATGCCAAGCAGGTGATGGCCGAGATGGGCGGCGGGCCTGAGGAGTTGCCGAAGGGATATGTGGAGCCCGAGCCCGAGTTCTACGCGCGTATCGCCGCGCTCATTGACATGACCCGCGACGGCCTGGTATCCAGGGGTCTGATTGACGCGCCGAAGGGAGCTGTTGTCTCGCCCGAATACACTCTGCTCGATGACCTGAGCAAGCTGGCCCTCGACTTCAAGAGGATCAGCGAGAAAGAGCTCCAGGGCAAGGCGCTGACGGAGGACGAATACTCGCTGATCAAGTTCTACGGGGGCCGCCTGGAAGAGTTCACCGCCGCTGCTTCCGACCCGGTCGACCCCAACCAGAGCACGAGCGACCTCAACGACCAGGATGCCGCCGTGGTGGCTGACGTGGCCAGCAGCCCCTACGGCCAGGCCTTGACCGAGGGCACCGGGCGGATCATGGAGATTTACGTGGTGGTCCCGGTGGCGGGAAAGCTGGTGCTCACCCGCGGGGGCATCTATAGCCAGTATGAGTTCTTGCAGCCCACAAGCGACCGCCTGACCGACGAGCAATGGCGGCAGCGCCTTGACGAGAACAAGCAGCCGCCGTTGGAGGACTGGAAGATATACGTTGCCAAGTGATGCGTGATGCGTGATGCGTGATGCGTAAGGGTGGTGGGTGTACTTGGTTAGTGATCACCAACCGGCTACGCCCACATCCCTTACGTTTTACGTTTTACGCATCGCGAGTCCCTTCTTGCCCACCGGTTGCGCGTGTGCTACCATCCAAGCATGGGCAACCCTGCTGCTTTGTCACGTGCCTCACCGACCCGGCTAGAGGTCGAGTCGCTGTATTACACCGGGGATGTGAATAAGCGCTGGTGCTCCTACCTGCTTGCCGAAGAGACGGATAAGCTGGTGCTCGTGCGCGCGAACGGCTCGCCTCTCTGGAGCTCAAAGGGTATTCTGTGGATGCCGCCGGGTCCGGCTATCGAAATCTACCCTCGCAACGAATGGTTCAACATCTTTTGCGGGCTCGGGCCGGGGTTCGGCTCAGACCCCACGTTTCACAGGTATTATATCAATATCGCCTTGCCGCCTATCCTCGGTGATGGCTCGCTCGCGTACATTGATCTCGATCTTGATATCGGTGTGAACGACGACTTCTCTTACGTCATCTATGACGAAGACGAGTTCCTCGCACACTGCGATCTTTGGCGCTACCCGCCGGAGGTATGCGAGACGGCCCACACCACTTTCAACGCGCTCGTATCGAGGGTGGAGCGACGGGACTCCCTTTTCCAGGAATGGGAGCGCTACGGGTCGCTCGTCCCTGAGCATTTCGTAACCGGTACGGAGGCCGCGCTTTTCCCGAGGCAGGAAGCTGGACGGCGGGAGTGAGGATATCCTGGTGGTTATCGTCCAGCGTCCATCCTTCGCAAGCTCAGGACCCATCGTCTGCCGCAGGCCCTCGTCCATCGTCTGTTGTTCCCGAGACCGGCGTTGGACCTTCCCACGACACGGGGCACCCCGTGGCCCGGCTATCCCGCACCGCCCGGTTCTCAGTGATGGAGCCGGCTAACGGGGGTTATCGAGGCAAACGGGGAAGCTGGGTGAGGGCGCTTCTGGCCCTGGCGGCGCTGCTGATCGTGCTCGGCTTCGATTATCCTTTCAGTGTCCCCTCCGGGAGCGAGTTCGACAACAGCGACAACGGCGTGTGGATAGAGGCCCGGTGGTCCGACTCGCAGGTGCCCTCGGAGGAGCGCCAGGACATGGTGCGCAAGCTGGCCTCACACGGGGTGCGGTGGATATACGCCGACGAGGGAGAGTTGCGGGCCGACGGGAGCCTGCCCGGCGTCAACTCGATGTACGCCGGGGCGCTGGCCGAGGACGTGCGGATCGCCCGGCCCCTATCCCCCACCATCTCCACCCGCCTCCTCGCCTGGATCAGCGGGCGCAACCACAACGGAGGAGGCAACCTGCGACTGGGCGATCCGGCGGTGCGCCAGCGGATAGTGGGGGCCTGCAAGTATTTCGTGGAGCAACTGGGGTTCGACGGCGTGCACCTGGATATCGAACCCGCCCCCAGCGGCGACCCGGACTACCTGCAACTGCTCGATGAGGTGCGCAACGGCATTGGGGCCAAAACTATCTCGGTCGCGGCCATGAAGTGGACCCCTATCGCCCCCAGCCTGGACAATGTGAGTTTCCTACCATATAGCTGGGAGAGGGGTTACTACAGGGAAGTGGCCCTACGCGTCGACCAGGTGGTGCTGATGGACTACGACACGGCCATACCTGTCGCCAACCTGTACATAAAGTACGCGGGCTGGCAGACCAGTGAGGTGCTGGACGCCGTGCGTGACTTCCAGCAGTGCAAGGTGCTTATAGGCGTGCCCACCTACAGCGACGAGCGTTGGAACTTCCACCCGAGCGCCGAGAACCTGGGCAGCGGTCTGCAGGGGGTCATAGAGGCCCTTCGCGACCTCCGCGGGCGAGGCGTCTTCCCACAGAACTTCGCGGGCGTGGCCCTCTTCGCCTCCTCGACCACTACCCCCGATGAATGGGCTACGTTCGACAAAGTCTGGCGAGGGAAATAACAGCATTCAAAACTCAAAGCTCAAAATGCATAATTCCCTCCAGGGTGTGCTGCTCGTATTGCTGGCGGCGGGGCTGTGGGGCACGTTGGGCGCGCTGTACACGTGGGGGCACACGGAGTTTGGGCTGTCGCCGGTGACCATTGTCTTCTGGCGGGCGGCCCTGGCGGCTCTGAGCCTCGGGGGCGTGCTCGCCATCGTGATGCCGGTCGCGGGCAGGGGCGCTGGGCTGCTCAAGGTGCGCGTAACCGACCTGCCGGTGTTCGTCACCTTCGGGTTGCTGGGGGTGACGGCGTTCTACCTGCTTTACATCTACGCCGTGGCGCTGGTGGGCGTGGCGGTGGCGGTAGTGCTGCTCTACACCGCTCCTGTCTTCGTGGCCCTCATGGCCTGGCGCTGGCTGGGGGAGGGCTTTGGGGCCCGCAAGGTCGCCGCGCTGGCGCTAACGCTGATCGGCGGCGCGCTCGTGGCGCGTGCCTACAACCCGGCTCTGCTTCAGGTAAACCTTGTTGGGGTGCTCTGCGGACTGGGTTCGGCGATCACCTATGCTCTGTATAGCATCCTGGGCAAGGTGTCGCTCGGGCGAGGCTACCATATCGCAACCATGAGCCTGTATGTCTATGGCATCGGCGCAGCGGGCTTGCTGACGGTGGCCCTATTTCTGGGGCCGGGGCAATTGTTCGACATGGGCGCGAACCAGGAAGGCGCTTTCGAGGCATGGGGTCTGCTGCTGACGATTGCCCTGGCACAGACTGTCGGCGCGCTATGGGCCTACACCGCGGGCTTGCGCCACCTGGAGGCCGGCACCGCCAGCATCCTGGCCACCTTCGAGCCGGTCGTCGCCACCGCCCTGGCCTACTTCGTGCTGCACGAGTCGATAGAATGGCCGCAACTTGTGGGTGGCGGGCTCATACTGGTGGCGGTGCTGATGACCCGTGGAACGTAAAACGTAATGGTGGTAGGCGTGCTAGGTTTGGGATTACGAACCCGCTACGCCCACATCCCTTACGTTTTACGTTTTACGCATTACGCGTCCCCCCTCTCCTGGCGGGTGTAGAGATAGGGGAGCAACGTCCAATCGTAGTCGAAAAGCTCCTCGTCTTTGAAGAAGCGGGGCACTTCCTTCCCGGCGGTTTCGAGGGAATCGGAGGCATGCACAAGGTTGGCCTGGATGCTCATGCCCAGGTCGCCTCGGATGGTGCCGGGCGCGGCCTCCCGGGACTTGGTTACGCCGCACAGTCGGCGGACCGTCTCCACGCAATCCACCCCTTCCCAGCAAACGGCGATGACGGGGGCGAGCATCATGAAGCGCTTGATGTCACCGAAAAAGGGGAGGTGGCTGAGGTGGGAGTAATGCTCGTCAAGCAGGGCGTCGTCCAACTTCATCATCTTCATCCCGACCAGCTTTAGCCCTTTCCTCTCGAAGCGGCTTGTTATCTCCCCAATCAGCCCACGCTGCAAGGCGTCCGGCTTGAGCAGCACCAGTGTTCTTTCCATGAGTCGTGTCTCCTCTTTGGATGAATTATTGAGCAGGTTTTGAAGCAGAGTCTGGAGATTATAGCACAGGACAGGGGTCAGGGGTCAGGGATCAGGGGTCGTAAGCAGACCCTGACTCCTGACCCCTGATCCCTGACGCCTACTCAGCGCTGTACTCGGGGAAGAACCAGTAGCGCGGCATGCCGTTTGGGTGCTCAAGATACCAGGCGAGAGGGTCTCTCAGGCTGGGGCTTGTGAGGTAGTTATCCAACTCACCTACGGGCACGAAGCGAAGATCCTCCACGGCGTCGCCGGGTGGAGGAGCCGGGACATCAGCCCCCATGTTTTCCGCACTATCGCGGACCATGCGCTTCACGGTGAACGCGCACGTCAGGAAGAGGCGGCTATGGACCGAGCTGCGGGCTTCGGCTACGAAGGCCAGGTCGAGGACCTCGACGGACAACCCGGTTTCCTCGGCGAATTCGCGGACCAGGGCCTCACCGAGCCCTTCGCCATCATCCGCCCTTCCACCTGGCAGCGTCCATACCAACGGCTTGCCGGAGAACCAGCGGTTGCCGGCAAGAAGCACTCTGTCGTCTTCGACGAGGATGCCCTGCCCAACCCTGAATATGGCCCAACCGGCCTGCTCCGGGCGATTGTCGTAGCTCACGACTTTATTTGGTCGAGGGAAAAGTGCTCCATGTGCCATTGGGCGGCCTGCTGGAAGCGGGCAGCGTCCATGACCTGTGGAGGGAGGCTCTGCGCCTCGTAGTGGATGCGGGCAATATTTACCTGTGTGGACGTATCGAACACCAGCCTGCGAGAAAGGAGGAGGCTGTCTCGCTCGTCCACGAAGACCAGGTAGGTGTGGTCCTGGCGGGCTAGCTGCGCGAGCATGTGCTGGCCGAGCTGACAAGCGTCGTCGGAGGGCTGGCCCGGATCGTGGGGATTGAGGAAAGTTTCACCCTTGTAGGGGTTGTTGGGGTCGTCGCGGATCACCACGTAGAAGGCGATGATGGGGCCGGAGGGCGTGCGCGTGAGCACCATTTCAATGCGGGCGAGCATATCGGCGGTGGGCAACTCGCTCCAGGTGTCTCGCCGGGTGCGGCTCAGGGCCACCACGACCTTGCTGTTTCCCTCGCGCAGCAGTACCAGGCGCGTGCCCGGGCGATGCGGCTGTGGGAGCAGGGTGCGCACCGGCTCGGGCAGCGGCATGCTCGGTTCGACCGCGCGCTCGGACCAGACCGGGTAAGCATAAGGGTCATGCCAGCGCGGGCCGAAGGCCACCTGCTGGCGGGCCTCGAAATGTCCGGGGTCAAGTTCCAGAACCTGCCTGAACTCGCCGATGGCCACCTCAAAGCCCTCGGAGTAGCGAAGGGCCACCGCATGCATGTACCTGTATACCGTGGAATTGGGCACGAGTTGCAAAGCCTCGCGGAAGTAACCGGCGCCAGCGGTGGCCGCGCCAGGTTCCACCTCCATGCCGGTATAGCCCCTGCGCACGCCCTGATCCAAAGCGTCAAGGCCCGACTTGTAGAGGGCGCTGGCCTTCTCCCTGTCTAGCGGGCGGTCAGGCATCTCCCGCGCGGCCTGGGCCAGCACCGCCTCGGTGGATTGGCCGAGGGGGCCGCTGCTAAGAGGGCCGGGGAGCATGCTGGGAGCTATGTAAGGCTCGGCCATCTCTATCTGCACTTCCTCGTACGCGGGCCCGTGCCCTTCCTGCGCCGCCGGTTGGGCCTCGACGCCGGGCAGGGCTTGCGCCTCAGCAGGCTCATCCTCGGGCTTGCGGCTCCCGTTCAAGTCGTTCGCGGTGCCGGGAGTGGGCTGCTGGGCGCTGGAGGCCGGCTGCGGCGGGACGGGAACCGCAGGCGGAGTACCC
>JBJMMB010000426.1:0-3582 GCA_045805005.1 Chloroflexia bacterium | reverse complement strand
TGCGCGGGCTCGCGCCTGCTGGTGCAGGAGGACGTGGCCGAGCGCCTTACGGAGAAGCTGCGCGCCCGCATGGAGAGGCTGCGTATCGGCGACTCGCTTGACAAAGCAGTCGATATCGGGGCCATCGTAGCGCCCGTGCAGTTGGAGCAGATCAAGCGCTTTGTGGAGATAGGCCTGCAGGAGGGCGCCACCCTCTGGCAGCCGTCCTGGGCCTGCCCCACTGAGGGCTACTTCTTCCCACCCACCCTCTTTACGGGGGTCTCGCCCGCGGCCACCATCGCTCAGGCCGAGATATTCGGCCCCGTGCTCGTATCGATGACCTTCCGCACGCCCGCCGAGGCAGTGGCCCTCGCCAACAACACCCGCTATGGCCTCGCCGCCTCGGTGTGGAGCGAGAACATCAACCTGGCCCTCGATGTGGCCTCCAAGCTCAAGGCCGGCACTGTCTGGATCAACAGCACCAACCTCTTCGACGCGGCCTCCGGCTTCGGCGGCTACCGGGAAAGCGGCTTTGGCCGTGAGGGCGGTAAAGAGGGGCTGTATGAGTACGTTAAGTTTGCGTGGGAAGGGGGTCATCAGGGGTCGGGGAGTCGCAATGGAGCGAAAGAGGAAGGCCCCGCAGTGATTCAGCTTCGAGGGAACGGGCACCAGGAGGAGGGGGCGGATTCCCCGACCCCCGACCCCCGACCCCCGATCCCCGGAATTGACCGCACCCCCAAGATGTTCATTGGCGGCAAGCAGGCACGGCCCGATTCGGGGTATAGCACGACGGTGTATGGGGCCGGCGGGAGGCCGGTGGGCGAGGTGGGGCAGGGTAACCGCAAGGATATCAGGAACGCGGTCGAGGCTGCCCATGCAGCCGAGGGCTGGGCCACGACCACGGGGCACAACCGCGCCCAGATCCTGTATTACATCGCCGAGAACCTCTCGGTGCGCACGGAGGAGTTCGCCGGCCAGATAAGGCGCATGACGGGCTGCACGGAAAGCGAAGCCTCGACCGAGGTGCAGGCCTCGATAGAGCGGCTCTTTACCTACGCGGCCTGGGCCGACAAGTACGACGGGCTGGTGCACCGCACCCCGCTGCGGAATGTCACCCTGGCGATGCCGGAGCCAATCGGGGTCATGGCCCTCGTGGCCCCGGAAGACTACCCCTTGCTCGGCTTTATTTCGCTGGTCGCGCCGGCTATTAGCATGGGCAATACCGTGGTCGTGGTGCCGTCCGAGAAGCACCCCCTCAGCGCCACCGATTTCTACCAGGTCCTGGAGACCTCCGACCTGCCCTCCGGCGCGGTCAATATTGTGACCGGCCCCAAAGAGACGCTTACTAAAGTGCTGGCCGAGCACGACGACGTGGACGGCATCTGGTACTTCGGCACGGCAGAGGGGAGCAAGACCGTGGAGTACCTCTCTGCCTCCAACATGAAGCGCACCTGGGTGAACTACAGCCACCCCCGCGACTGGCTAAACAAGACCCAGGCTGAGGGCCGGGAGTTCCTGATTGAGGCCACCCAGGTGAAGAACATCTGGACGCCGTACGGAGAATAACCCTTACTTTAGTACCGTTCTTCCCACAAAACTATTGACAACGGCCATCCGGCTGCCCTATATTGCCGAATTGAGGGCTTGCCTGGCAGAGCTTGCCGCGGCAGCATACCCCTCCGACACAGTTCGCTTTGCAAAAAGGGGGACGGCCGTTGTTCAAGCGCGTTTTAGCCTGGGGAGCGATACTCCTTCTGCCTGTATTGGCGCTTGCCCTGCACGCGGATAACGCGAGGGGCTCGGCGCTCAGCAGCGCAGCCTACCCGCCCCGCGATACCGGGAGCAGCCAGTTCCTCACCCTACCCTTCAACGACCCTAATATCGTGGTGCAGCAAGGCTGGGTGGGCAACTCCGATTACCTGCACGCAGGACTCGACTATATACTGGGGCCGAGGGATAGCGGCAATTGGCGGAGCTTCGACGTGGTGGCTGCCGCCGAGGGCTGGGCCTGCGGCAACTGCACCACCCGCCAGGGCAACGCGGTGTGGGTGAGGCACCAGGTGGACGGCAAGACTTACTACACTTACTACGGCCACCTCGCCGCCATCGAACCGAACATCCCGATAGGCAACCAGCAAAATGTCGTGTGGGTGCAGCGCGGGCAGAAGCTGGGCGACGCCGGCATGACGGGCGCTGACGCCATACACGTTCATTTCCAGGTCAACTACGGCCCCACCATTGTTGACCCTTACGACCTGTGGCAGAAGCGCGATGCTTACTCCCCCGGCTGCTCGGCTTGTTCGATGGGCCCCAGCTATTTGTGGACTACCAATCCGCCCAGCCTGCCCGATGGCGAGGTGCCCTCGACGCCTCCTCTCGCAGCTCCGTCCCCGACCCCAAGGCCACCCGCTCCCACCGCCACGCCAACCCCGGCGAGCGACCGCCTGGCATTCGAGCAAACGGTGGCGGGCACCATCTCCGAGGACGCGCCGGAGGCCGTCTACCACCTGAGGGCCACCGCGGGCGACTGGGCGGCCATCAGCATGTTCGCTACCGGCGGCTCGGACCTCGACACCTTCCTGAAACTCTACACCCCCGACGGCAAAATCCTTGCCGTGGATGACGACGGGGCGCAGGTGGACTCCAATTCGTTCCTTGTGCAGAAGCTGCCACAGACCGGGCTATATGAGATAGTAGCCACCCACTTCGGCGGCTCCGGAGATTACAAGCTACGCGTGGAAAAGGGCTCTAAGAGCGCCCTGGGCGACCTCAACCGCGACTGCGTGGTCAACCAGGCCGACATAAGCCGTATGTCCACGGCGATGGGAGGCAGCGACCTCTCGGCAGACCTGAACCTAGACGGCACGGTCGACGCGCAGGACCAGCAGATCCAGGCATACCGCCTGGGCCGCGGCTGCATGCAGATCAAGCGCTAGCAACCTCTTTCGTTTTCCAAAGCGCCGAAAGAGCCGTCTGGGGCGGCTCTTTCGGCGCTTTGCATAATGGAATGTTGGACAGCGCCCAGCGCGACATGATAGACTTTGCCGTGTCCCACGCGGCGCTTTTGATATGGTTCAGGCTCCCATAATGGTTCCACACGGGCGGCGGTGGCCTGCCACCGGGGCGGCGCTCGCCCTCATCCTGCTGCTGGCCGGGTGGCTGCGGGTCACGCACCACAACTGGGACCAGGACCAGCGCCTCGTTCCGGATGAGTATGTGGTCACGCAGACGACCCTCGACCGAGCGCATATACCCCCCGGCACCGACCTCGCTACCCTGCTCGATCCGCGGCGCAGCCCTTTAAACCCGCGCCCTCCCAACGTGTTCTACATCTATGGCTCGCTGCCTTACTACATCACCAGGGTGGTGACCGTTTCCGCTTCCGGCCTGACCGGAAATCCATATTTCACCACGTACGACGGCACCGAGCAGACCGGGCGTGTGCTGGCGGGCCTGTTTGACACGCTTATGACGCTGCTGGTGTTCGCTGTAGGATTGCGGTTGTGGGGGACAGCGGCTGGACTGGTAGCCTCTGCCCTCTACGCCCTGGCTGTGCTGCCAATCCACCTGGGGCACATGTATATCTCCGACCCGTTCATGGTC
>JBJMMB010000425.1:0-17329 GCA_045805005.1 Chloroflexia bacterium | reverse complement strand
CAACGGCACATTCCAGAATGCCGTCAACTACGCCGTGGGCGCGAACCCCGAAGCTTTGGCTATAGGAGACCTCAACGGCGACCACCACCCCGACCTCGCGGTAGCTAACCGTAACTCCGCCAACGCATCCATCCTGCTGGGCAACGGCAATGGCACCTTCCAGTCCGCTATTAGTTTTATGGTGGCTACCAATCCCGTCTCGGTGGTGCTGGGCGACTTCAACGTTGACGGTCGCCTCGACCTGGCCGCGGCGAACCAGGGCTCGAACTGCGTATCCGTCCTGCTAGGCAACTGCGTGCTCCTGACCCCCACACCCACCAACACCCCCGCCGGCAAGCCCACCGGCACTCCTACTCCCGCTCCACTTATGCTGGTCGGGCATGTGATGTGGCAAGGTCACGGCGCACAACCCAACGCCCTGCAAGTACAACCCTTTACCATCACCCTCCAGTCAGGCGCTACTGAGGTCGATTATGGCTACCAACTGACAGATGCCAACGGCTTCTTCACCATGTCGCTGGGTACGCTGCCCCCGGGCGTCTATGGTTGGCGCGTCAAAGGCCCTGCCTTCCTGGCCAGTTCGGGCACCTTGCCCCTTGCGCTCGGGGTGAACGAGGTGGAGATGGGCATGCAAAGGGCGGGCGATATTAACGGTGATAACTCGGTCAACGTGGTCGACTTCAGCCTGCTGAGAGCCAACTTCGGCACGGGAGGCTCCCCGCCCCTGGGGCCGGGGAATGATAAGCGGTAGTCGCGGCGCGCACGAATAACCGCAGATAGCCTAAGACAAAGAGAGATGGAAGCACTGAAGCTTCCATCTCTCTTTGTCTTAGCACTCCTTTTAGTCTCTAGATCGGATCTGCTCAAGCAATGCCTCCGGAGATGGTTGCGCCACTTCGCTCTCTAGCTTCCGGCCTTTCTGAGCCTGCTTCCACCCGACGCGCCACTCCGCTTCCGAGCGGGGGTGTCGAAGTAAGTCGATCAATGCGTAGCCGGTAATAGCACCGGTGAGCGCGCCCGCCACCAAACCTCCAAATATGCTCTCAAATATGCTCGCGGGTATTATCCAGGTATCGAATGGATGCAGCCAAGAAACTATGCCCTCTCCAAAGATGAAGCCAACCAGGTAGAGGGCGGAACTCGTTACGTTGGCCCAAACCCACCAGCCGGCATTCTGGACACGCCTCTTCAGAACCCTGGCCTGCGGAATACCCACGACCGCTCCCAGCGAGCCACCAACCAGGACCGGTATTACCAGCGATAGACAAAAACCAAGAGCGCCACGAAATTCAATAGCCGCCAGAAGATCGATTATGAGCGCAGCCAAGATCCAACGCGCAGCCCGACCAAGAATTGTAGCGAGTACCCACTCCATGGCGCCACCAATTCTCACATAAGACCACAAGACGAGCCCCTGAGGCAAACCGACAATCGAGCCGACTACGATGCCGCTAAACGCCAACATTGGCAAAGAAGCGACCCCATCCAGTGGAGCTAAAGCCTTGAGGCTCTCTCCTGCCAGTTCAGCGATACCCATACTAACACTGGTCACTGCAAACCATATTAGCCATAGAGACCAGCCAGGACCCTTTGTATGGCGCTCTGAATATTGATCTCTATCGTAAACGTACATATTCGGTCGGAGTATACACGCCATCCACCATTTTTGCACCCGCTTAAAGCGGTGTGCTATAATCGCCGTGACCTCTGAGCGCCCCGTGCGTTATATATTTGGCACAGTTATTGCCAGCGAAAGGTTCAGCCGGGTGAGAGCCGCAGTTCGCCGGTCCAGGTTGGGACCGGGCCAGGAGGGATATGTATAGAGGCCTATCGGTATCGGTCGTCATCCCCTGTTTCAACGAAGAGCACGGTATCGCCGCCGTGCTGCAATCAATGCCCGACTACGTAGACCAGGTAGTAGTCATCGACAATAACTCCACCGACGAAACGGGCCGCATCGCCAGAGAGATGGGGGCCGAGGTGGTATTCGAGACCCGCAAGGGCTATGGCAACGCTTACAGGGCGGGTTTCCCGCGAGCACGGGGCGACATCGTCGCCACCGCCGACGGCGACGGCACCTACCCCACCCACTCCATCGGCCCCATCATCGACTACATGCTCGAGCGCAAGCTGGATTTCGTCTCGGCCAGCCGCTTCCCGCTGCGCAACCCCAAGGCGATGCGCTTCCGCAACGTGCTCGGCAACAAAATCCTCACCTACACCACCCGCCTCCTCTGGCTCTACTGGATCGCCGACTCCCAGTCGGGCATGTGGATCTTCCGGCGCGAAGCCCTCAACCAGGTAGAGCTCGAAAGCACCGGCATGCCTCTGTCCGAGGAGATCAAGCTGAGGGTCATAGACCACCCCAGGCTGAGGTTCGGCGAGTACCACATTGACTACCACGAGCGCATAGGGGAGACCAAGCTATTCGCCTGGAAAGACGGCGTCGAAAACGAGCTCTTCCTCTTCAAGCTCCGCTTCCAACACCTGTTCAGCCCCAAAACCGAGCCCGAACGCCCAAAACAGATAGAAGCCGTCAGCGAAGCGCCGGTCCGCGGCAAAGAGTGAGGGAGTATTGCGTATTGCTTATTACGTATTGCGTGGCGACCAAGCCTGGTTAGTAGATCCTTATATCCTTCCTCCCCTACGCAATACGCAGTTCGCATTCCACGTTCCTGACCCATGACCCTCCCTAAGATTTACCCCGTCGGCGAGTTGGCGGCTTACATGCGCGAGCTGTTTGAGAACGACGAGGAGTTGCACGACTGCTGGGTGGCAGGCGAGGTGTCCAATGTATCGCAGTCGGGCTCGGGGCACTTCTATTTCACAATCAAGGACCAGGACTCGCAGATCCGCTGCGTGCTCTTCCGCAACGATGCCATGTGGCAGACCGTGCTCCCCGAGAACGGCGCGGCGATGGTAGCCCACGGCTACGTCTCCATCTACGAGGCGACCGGGAATCTGCAGTTCTATGTGGACATGCTCCAGGCCGAGGGCAAGGGGGCCCTCTTCATGGCCTTCGAGCGCCTGAAGGCGATGATGGACGCCCAGGGGCTCTTCGCCGAGGACCGCAAACGCCCCCTCCCCGAGATGCCCCGGCGCATCGGCCTCGTGACTTCTCCCCAGGCCGCGGCCCTGCAAGACATCCTCAACGTACTCGGCAGGCGCTACCCCCTGGCCGACGTGGTGCTCGCGCCCACCCAGGTGCAGGGCGACAGCGCGGCCCGGCAGGTCGCCACCGCCATTACCGCCCTCAACATGCTGGAAGGGGACGAAGCGGTCGACGTTATCATCGTCGCCAGGGGCGGGGGCTCCATCGAGGAGTTGTGGGCCTTCAACGAGGAGGTGGTGGCCCGCGCGGTCTACGCCTCCCGCGTGCCGGTGGTCAGCGGGGTGGGGCATGAAACCGATACCACCATCATAGACTACGTGGCCGACCTGCGGGCCCCAACCCCCTCCGCCGCCGCCGAACTGGCCACGCCCGATGCCGCAGACCTGCGCTACGCGGTCGAAAGCTTCAAGCGCGAGCTACGGGCTGAGATGACGGGCCAACTCGCCATCTTGCAGGACATGGTAGAGTCGGAGCGGCAGCGGTTGGAGCGGCTCTCCCCCTCGCGCCAGGCAGCCGCTGACCGCCAGCACCTGACCGATATGGTGGCCCTCATGTCGGTGCGCCTGCGCCACAAGCTGGCCCTCGACCGCGAGCGCGTCAACGGCACCCGCGCCCGGCTAGACGCCCTCTCCCCCCTCCAAATCCTCAAACGAGGCTACGCCATAGTGCGCGACCTCGACACCGGCAATGTGGTAACCGGCATCTCCGGCACCGAGCCCGGCCACCTGCTGGAGGTGCGAGTGTCGGATGGGGCGTTTGGGGCGAGAGTTGAGGGGGAGCGTAAAACAGACTCGTAAAACGTAAAACGTAAAACGTAATGGTGGTAGGGTTAGCAGGGCGTGCGACCTTGGTATATACTGGCCCTAACGCATTACGTTTTACGTTTTACGTTTTGCGCATTGGGGGTTCGCATGGCAGAGAGCAACAAGAACGGGGTGCATGGGGAGAACGAGGCCAGTTTTGAGCAGTGCTTCAGGCGATTGCAGGAGGTCGTGCAGACCTTGAGCGAGGGGAGCCTGACGTTGGAGGAGGCGCTATCTTCGTTTGAGGAGGGGATGCGGCTGGCCGATACTTGCGCCCGTATGCTGGACGAGGCCGAATTGCGGCTGGAGAAGGTGAGCGAGAGGGTGACCCGCGCCGCTGCCGAGCGCGTGGAGGCGGGCGCGAGCACCCAGCAGGCCCGGCCCATAGGTGGGGGGGATGAGATGCTGGCGGTGGAGGTCACTGCCTTCGAGGAGCGGCTCGTATTCAGCGCCCCGGCGGATACCCTGCCACCGGCCCCGCCCGCCGGGAACCTCGGTTTTGGCTCTCAGCCTGGCGAGCGGGCAGGCTCTCGCTCGCCTCAGCCTCCCCCCAAAACCGCCCCGCCCGAAGCCGGCCCGGCGGGCAAGACCTCCGACCTGGAGTTCGATCCTCTCTTCGATGAGGACGACTAGCAGTTGCTCTTCGACATCCTGACCCTCTTCCCGGAGATGTTCCCCGGTGTGCTGGGGGCCAGCATCTTCAGGAGGGCGGTCGAGGCGGGGCACGTGAGTGTGCGCCTCCACAACATCCGCCACTATGCCACCGACAAGCACCACACGGCCGACGACTACCCATTCGGCGGCGGGGCCGGAATGGTCATGAAAGCCGAGCCGCTGTTCCGGGCCGCCGAGTGGGTCTACCACCTGCCGGATGCCGAGCCGGGCATTAGCCAGTACGCTCCACCCCTCGAGGCCCTCAGCGGCGACCTCCCTGCCATACCCAACCCGCCGGAGGCTCCCATCGTCCTTATGACCCCGCAGGGGAGGGTGCTGACCCACGACATAGCCGCCGAGATGGCCCGGCACCCTCGCCTCATCATCATTTGCGGGCACTACGAGGGTGTGGACGAGCGAGTGCGCGAACACCTGGTCACGGACGAGATAAGCATAGGGGATTACGTGCTGACGGGCGGGGAGCTTGCGGCTATGGTGCTGACCGACGCGGTGGCCCGGTTGGTCCCCGGCGTCCTGGCCGAGGGCTCTGCCGAAGACGAATCGCACGCCGCGGGCCTCCTCGAATACCCTCAGTACACCCGGCCCGCCCAGTTCCGCGACTGGCCCGTGCCCCCCATCCTCCTGAGCGGCCACCACGGCCAGGTAGACGCCTGGCGCCGCCGCGAATCGCTCCGCCGCACCCTGCAACGCCGCCCGGAGCTTTTGGACCGCACATCCCTTGGTAAAGAAGATCAGCGCTGGTTAGACGAGTTGCGCCAGGAATCGGAGTAACTAAAACGCCACAAAAATCGCGCCCGCAGGCGCGATTTTTGTGGCGTTTCATCCAATCACCGCAGGGTAAAGCCCACTACCCCTTCCAGGCTAGACTGGAAGCCCTTCAACTCCCACAGCCAGGTGCCGAGGGGGGCCGAGGGGAAGTCCTGGTCGGGCTGGAGGGTGAATTGTAAGGTGCCGTCCGCTGCCGCGGTGTACTGCCCGCCGTTGGAGTCGCGGGGGTAGACCACGGTCCCGGTGGGGTCGGTGAACTTCACCTGCACCTGCTCGCCAGCGGTGAGGCCGCTAGCCACAAAGGTGAACTGGCCGCCGGGGGGGCCGGAGCCGGGACGCACGGACATGAGGAGGCCATCCGGCGGCTCGGTGGGCACGGCGGGGAAGGTGGGCGTGGGGCTGGCGGGGACGGGGCTGCGGGGGAGCGGGGTGCGCGTGGCCGTGCGAGTGGGAGCGCCGGGGGTGGAGGGCCGCGATGTGGCGGTGGGCGTGCTGCCGGCGGGCGTGAGGACGAAGTAGGCAATCGACTCGTGGTTGCTCTGCTTGCCGTGGTAGGTGATGGCCCACACGCCGGGGGCCATGCCGATGGTGGATATGGTCAGCCCGGCCACCATGCCGTCAGGACCGCCGGTGAGGTTGAAGCGGGCGTCGCGGGCCGCGCCGTCGGGGGCGGTGAACCATGAGACGATGTCCTCACCGGAGGCGAAGCCCTTTATGCTGACGAAGAAGGGGGTGCCTACGGGGGCCGAGAGGGGCGTGATGGTAGCGTCTATGGCGGCGGGCAGGTTGGGGGGCGGGGCGGCGGGGGGCACGAGGGGGGCGGGAAGGGATCCGCCGTACACCCAGGTGTAGTAGTGCTGGCCCACGTTGCCCATCTGCACCTGCCAGCCTTTGGGCATGGCGGGGGCGTAGGCGAGGGAGCGCCGCTCGTAGAGTTGGAAGAGCACGTCCTGGTAGATGCCGCTGATCTTGACCCGCGCCCAGTAGGGCTCGGTGATGGGGTAGCCCATGACGTAGACCCAGTTGGCGAGCGTCTGGCCGGGCACGTCGGCGCCGCTTTTGCGCACGGTGCCCTTCAGGTTTAGGAAGTCCCACATGGCCTGGGGGATGTTGTGGCCCAGGGGCTCGCTGTAGGCGGCCAGCCTGGCGCCGGGATAAAGGCCCAGGGAGGGCTCGTCGCCCACCTCGCCGGTGCGGTCGATGGTGGCGGTGGCAGCCTGGCCGGTGCGCTTCGGGGCGCGGTTGGCCCCCGGCACGATGATGGAGGCGACGCGGCGGAATGAGGTGTAGGTGGGGGCGTCCGGGTCGGTCGCCAGGCCGTCGCCGCCCACGGCGATCTCGGCGGCCCGCAGGACCTTGAACTCCTTATCGCCCGTCTGCTGCTTGCCCGCGACCATCTCGGCCACGAGCAGGCCGGTGGTGACGAACCACTCGCTCTTGCGGTCGCCCTGGGGGTTGTTGACCTCCATGCGGGCCTTGTCGAAGTACTGGACCAGCCGGGTGCCCGCCTTGCCGCCGCTGTAGGGCTCGTTGAGGGTCTGGGCCGGCGCGGGGCCCCAGTACCAGCTACGCTGCACCTGCCCAGCCGCCACGGGCGCGTCGGTCCGCTCCCAAAGCTGCTGGAAAGCGGTGTCGGCGAACTTCGCGGGGGCCGCTGTGAGAGGAGAGGAGCTGGCCCCCACCGCGGAGAGCAGGAACAGAACGAGAGCCGCCGAAGCGAACCGCCCCATGCGAAGACGAGGCCCTGTAGAGCGCGGATCCATCAGAGGAGTTTAGCACGGGGGCGCGGAGGGTGTCAACGTCGCGCCAACCCGAGGCGGAGGAAGGATCAGGTAAGTTGTCCCCGGCTGTGTGGTAGGGATTGATACAATATGCAGCAGGAAAGAAGGAGGATGGGAATTTCCCATTTTTCCCATTTTGGAGGGTGGGACGTGCGTGGAGGAGGGAAAATGGGAAAATATGGGCTTGTGGACTGGGAGCGATTGATGGCGTGATATTGGATACTTTCTGTAGCCAGCTTTACGGGGTGGCATACCCGGCATTCGCCCGGCCCATTTGCCCGGCAGATAAATCTGCGGGCAACATGAACGAAGCCCTTCGCGGGGCGGCGGGGGGAGTCCGGGGTTTGTATGGAGAGGGTGGAGAAGGCCAGCCGGGGAGTTCATGGTGCCCGGTGGGGGCCACCTGAGATCAGGTGGAGGACAAGCCCTGGCACGCCCTCGCAACGGTGTGAGTTGTTAATGTGCTTTTGGGACTATCATATAGGAGGACGTGGTGGGATGGAAATAGTACATTAGTACTGGTTTTAAGGAGCTTTACGTGTGGATTTGGGCTGGAAGGTCACGGCGAGGTAGACGATCCTGGCGATCTGCCCCCTGGTGGCGCTCCCACCCGGCCTGTACTCCAAACACTCTTCCCCGGCCCTCGCTCCTGCCCAGCCCCCTGCCCCACCCCCACAGGCATACCCCGACACCGCCCCATGCCCGTAAGCCGTCTCCACATACCTGAAAAACACACTCCCCACACCCACATCCCTGAACGTGGCACTGGCAGGGTCGAGCAGCACCCAGCCAGTAGCCAGAACCACAATCTTGGCTAGCTGCCCCCTCGTCACCGGGCTCCCCGGCCTGAAGTAGAGCCCAGGGCATGGCTCCCCCTCCCCTCCGCAGTCGTAGCCGGATACCAGGGCAGCGTGGTAGGCGGTCTCTATGTAGGCATAGAAGGGGTGGGTGGTGGGCACGTCCCGGAAGGTGGGAGTGGTTGGGGTGTAGGTGGGCAGGCCGAAGCCCAGCACCACGATCTTGGCTAGCTGACCCCTGGTGGTGGTGTTGTATGGGCGGAATGTGTTATCTGCATAGCCTGAGATGACGCCTCGACAGTAGAGGTAGTGGACAGGCTCGTAGAAGTAGTCGGTGGGCCGCACGTCAGCGAAGGTGATGGAGCACGGGGTAGGGCTATGAGTTGATGTGGGAGTGGCTGAACCTGTAGCCGTTGATGTTGAGGTAGGCGTAGGTGTTGATGTGTGAGCGACAGTCTGCGTGGATGTTGGTGTAGGTGCAAGCGTAGCTGTCCGTGTCGCTGTTGCTGCGGATGTCGACGTTACTGTTTCTGTTGGCGGAGGAGGTGTTGGAGTTGGCGTTGTCGTTGGCGTGGCTGTAGTTGTAGGCACAGGGGTGGGTGTTTGGCATGGTTTGGCATAGTGTTCAGTGAGCGTCCTTAGACCATAATAACCAACCGCCCATACATCATCAGAGGAGATCGTCGCTACTCCATATAGGTAGCTGTTATTCGGAGGGCTGGGCACAATACGCCATTCAAGGCCATTCCAGTGTAGGATCAGGTCCGCATTGGAATCACAGCAGTAATAGCCGACTGCCCATACATTCGTGGAGGAGATGCCTGAAACTGCCCTAAGGTCATTGGTTTCGCTGGTGTTTATGTTTGGGCTGGGTACCATGCTCAACTGGCTGCCATCCCAGTGGTAGATCAGCGTCGAACTGGATGCCACGTGGTCCTGATAAGTACCTACCATCCAGACATCATTGCTCGTGATAGCCGCTACTCCCTTGAGCCAGTTGTCATATGACCCGGACGGATCGGAAGTAGGTATGATACTCCACTGAGCACCATCCCAATGCTCCACGAGCGAGAAGTTGTTGCCTTGAGAGCCCACAGCCCAGACATCATTGGACGATAGGGCTGAGACGCTGTGTAGGACGTTGTTCTCGGTGCTCGCATTAGGGCTGGGTACTGTGCTCCATTGGCTACCGTCCCAGTGCTGTGTCAAGGTACGGGAATAACCACCTTCTGAGTAGTAGCCCACCGCCCATACGTCATTACTGGAAATGCCGGACACTGAGTTCAGCCAGTTGAATCTGAAAAGGATGTTCGGGCTGGGCACTACGCTCCACTGGTTTCCGTCCCAGTGCTCAATTAGAGTAAACGTGCCGGGAATGCCTATGTCCTGGTAGCCCACCGCCCATACGTCGTCCGAAGAAAGAGCACCTACGCCTATTAGAATATTGTTCAGGTTACCTGGGCTGGGGCTGGGAAATTGCAACCACTTGTTGCCGTCCCAGTGTATCGCAAGAGCGGCCCCTCTTTCTCCATAGCCATAACTACCAACAGCCCACACATCATTGGCCGAAATAGCAGTCATGCCGAACAGCCGATTGTATGAGGAAGTGGGATAACTGGGATTGGGGCTGGGGACCATTGTCCAAACTGCGGAGCAGTCAGGCGTTGGTGTAGGCGTTGGCCCCAGCGGGGCAGATGCCCGGATCAACGTAGGGTGAGAGGGAGCAGAGCCTGAGCCAGCCGAAGCCCAGCATATGCAGGCAAGCGCAAATACCGCTGTCGATACAGCTTTGACCGCGCGGAACACGCCAAACATACGCATATTCATCACGCTACCTGCGCCCGCATCTTCCGGCCTCTATCAGCCCACATATCTACCAATCCCGCCACCGGCGGCACAACTTTCACATATTGTACACCCGTGTGCAATACCCTGTGAGTCGAACAGGATAGGCCGGACAAAAACAAGCCCCGAACGGCTGTTAATAGCCGTTCGGGGCTTGTTTTTGGTTGCTATTTCCTTACTGCACTATCCACCCATTCCGCTTGGCGGTCTCCACGCCCAGGAGCCCTAACAGCACCTCGTTGGGGGTGTTGGCGAACTCAGGGTGGTACTCGAAGCGGTTGCGCTCGAAGTATTGCACCGTGTAGCCGTTCTCGATGGCCGGCTCGGAGATGGGGTAGCCGAAGATGGCGAGGCCGCCGTGCGACTTCCAGTACTGGAGGAAGGGGCCGCTCAGCGTGTGCTGGGTCTGGGGGAAGTAGGCGTGGGTGGTGTCGGTGGCGATGGGCGCGCCGGGGGCGAAGGTGCGGCCGCGAGTGGAGTCGACGCCCAGGAGGCCCATGAGCACCTCGTTGGGGGTGTTGGCGAACTCGGGGTGGTACTCGAAGCGGTTGCGCTCGAAGTATTGCACGGTGTAGGTCTGGCCGTCGGTGAGGCTAACCTCCGGGAACGGCTCGGAGATGGGGTAGCCGAAGATGGGGAGGCCACCGTGCGACTGCCAGAACTTGAGGAACGGCCCCTTCAGCGTGTGGCCCACCTTCTGGAAGTAGACCTGGTCTTTGGTGTTCGAGATAGCCGCGACCGGGTCCAGCGCGGGAGGCCTGGTGGCGCTCATGATGACCAGCACAGTCTTCGAGTCGTTCTGGCTGCCGTTCACCTGCACGCTGTGGGGTCCCGAGTTGAGGTAGCCTGGCATCTGGGAGTAGAGCGAGTAGAGCCCGGCCGCGATGTTGGTGAATTGGAAGGAGCCGTTGGCGTCGGGCTGGGTGGTGAGGTCGGGGCCGATGGGGCCCTGGATGGTCTTGAGGCTGATCTGGGCGGCGGCTACCTGGGGCCCGGCCTTGACCGTGCCCTTGATGACGGAGAGGCCGCCGTTGCCTCCGGCCGGGCCGCCTCCACCCGACACGGTAAGCTCGACCGATGCGTGCAGCTTGCTGCTGGAGCCGGTCGCGGTGAGGGTCAGCTTGCCGGATGGGAGGTCCTTGGGCAGGCCCACATCCGCTCGGAAGGCCCCCGCGCCGTTGGTCTGCGCGTTGCCGATGCTGTTGGGCGCACCGCCGGGGGCCGCTACCTGCAGGTCAATGAACTCGTTGACGCCGAAGCCCGCGCCGGTGATCGAGAGGAGCGAGCCGGGGGCCACGTTGGAGCTGTTCACCTGGAGGCTGGGAGGCTGCTTGGCTCCCTGGGTGGCGGCGGGCTTGGGAGTGGCGGTGGGATTGGTTACCGGGGTGGCGGTACGTGGGGGTGGCGCGCCTTGCTGGGCCATCTGCACGGCCTTGAAAGCGTTGAGGCGGCCCCAGCCGGAGTGGTCGTCCCAGCCGGGGTCTCCCACGTCGTCGGAGGAGTCCTCGAGGATCTGCTTCACCTGGTCGGCGGTGAGCTGCGGGTTGACGGTCCATACGAGCGCGGCCGCGCCCGAAACGAAGGGGGTGGAGGCCGAGGTGCCGTTGCCGTACTCGTAGTCGAGGGTGCCGTTGTCCCAGGAGGTGCTGAGGATGCCCACGCCCGGAGCCGACACGTCGACGTAGGGGCCGTAGGAGGAGAAGCCGGTGACGGTATCGCTGGGGCCGGTGGCGCCCACCGCAAGCACGGTGTCGTAGCCCGCCGGGTAGTTGGGGCGGCCGTCGGGGTTGTTGCCGGCGGCGGCCACGAAGAGGACGTTGCGGTCGTGAGCGTAGTTGACCGCATCCTGCATGACGGGAGTGTTGATGTCGCCGCCGAGGCTGGCGCTGATGATGCGCGCGCCGTTGTCCACGGCCCACCTGATGCCCCGTGCGATCCCTTCCTCGCTGCCGCTGCCGCTGCCGCTCAGCACCTTGACAGGCAGAACCTTCGCGCCCCACGACATGCCTACGACACCCTGGCCGTTGTTGCTGGCCGCGGCCGCGATGCCCGCCGTGTAGGTGCCGTGGCCGTGGTCGTCGGAGGAGTTGTCGCAGCTGCACAGAGCGTTCCAGCCGGGGAGGACCTTGCCCTCCAGGTCGGGGTGGTTGCCCGCGGTGCCCGTGTCGAGGATGGCTATCACGATGCTATCGGAGCCGGTGGTGACGTCCCACGCCTGCTCGGCCTTCACCTGGGTGACGCCCCACTGCTGGTGGTTGACGTACTGCTCGTCGTTGGGGCTGTTCGTCACGTGGAAGAGGTGGTTGGGGCCGGCGTAGGAGACCGCGCCCGCCGCCTCCAACGCCCTGGCCGCCGCGCTCAGGTCCACCCCGGCGCTGCTCGGCGCGTTCAGCTTATAGGTGCCGGGCGCTACCTGATTGGCCGAGGTGAAGCCGTAGCAGGCGATCAGGTCGCTCAGAGCGGCGGAGGAAGCTGACAGCTTGCCGCCCTCCTGGCGGATGGAGACGCTGCCGTCCAGCTTTACCAGCAACTCACCGGGCACGTAGCCCAGGGGGTCGGGCGCGGGGGGCGCCTTCAGCTCGCGCACCGGTAGGTCGAGCTGAAGACCGTGCGCCCTGGCGGCGCGGCCCACGGGAGCCGCCCACGCCGAGAGCAGCGAGAGGCCCATGGCTAGTATAAGCAGCCACGCGACCCTGAACGAAAACCGACTTTTCGCTTTGCCCATTTAACTAATTCCCTTTCCTAGGCGGCCCGCACGAGCGCGGAGGCCGCATGAATACAGGCGGACTGCATCCGCAACCATCTGTAGCACGCTGCTGAATCTCCTGGGACGTTGTGGTGAAATGCCAGGTATATAATAACAGGATTTCGTGCGGCGCGCATCTGCAATTTTACTTAATTTCTCCGCGACCCGCCCTGCGGATGCGGGCCGGGCTACTCTCGCACCGGCTGCGACCCTCGCAGCGCTGTGATGACCCAAACCCCGGCAACTTTATGCTTGTAAGTATACCAAAAAGAGTTGCGCCATGCAGTTTGACGGGGAGTGCGGGTTGGGTATCGAGGTTTAGCAGACAAAAAGAGGCAAATCGCCATCCTGGGCGGCGATTTGCCTCTTTTTGGAAGTTGGAAATGGAAAGCTGGGGCTAGATTCGCCCGCCCGCGGTGGTGTTCTGGAGGGCGACATACATCCCTACGAGGATGAGGGCCAGGCCCACGACGACGTAGAGGACCACGGGCTGCACGAGCACCAGTATCCCAAGTAACACCAACACGATGCCGATAAGTAGTCTGCTGTTCACCTGATTATCCTCCTTGAAGGTTACAATGGTATTGGCGCTCGGCTCCGGCTAAGCGGGGGGCACCTGGTTCGAATTGGAAGAGCGAGATGAGCCGGCGGCCCGGGTGGCGCTGGCAGCCTGCTTTGTCATGCCGTTGGCCTCCACTTTCTCAAGGCTGGCGTCGCCGCTGTGCGATGCCTTCAACTCCTCTACGCCCAGCTTGGGGCGCTCGTCGTAGACGGAGTCGACCAGTATGTCGAGTACTTCCGCGTCGGCAGCCGCCTGCACAGCCCGGTTGGTGATGATGTCACCGGTGTTGAGGATGATGTTGTCATCGCCATCGAGTATCACCCTGGTCACAGGCCGCCCCAGCGCGTGCTTGATACGCCGCTGCATGAACTTGTCGTCCGTCTGGTTCACGGTGCGGGTGTAGTTGCCCGTAAGTTGAGCCCAGAGGTCGCGGGCCTCGGTGCGTATGTCGTTCAAGCTTTGCTCGGTGTTGGTGCCCACCTTATCCAGGCCCTCCCGCGCCGGGCCGGTGCCCGCGGCGATAAGGAGTTGGGGCAGGCGTCCTGTCGTCCTGGCTTGCTCCACGTGCTGCTCGGTGATGGTCTCGCCCTCGGCGACGATAGGAGTGCCATCAGGCGTAACGACTTCCTTATGGGCGGTCCTGCCCACCACCAGAGTTGTGGCCCGCTTGGGCAGCGTCTCTTTGGCCTGGTCGCCGTAGGTGCCCAACTGCTCGTTGAACTTCTCGCCTGAAGCTTTGGCCTTGTCGCCCCAGCTGACCAGCCGGGTGTTCAGGCCTTCGCCGCCGACCCGCGCAGTGTCGCCCAGGTTCACCAGCCGGGTGTTGGCCGTAGCCCCCACGCCGCGCAGCTTGTCGCCCGCCTGGTCGAGGGCCCCCGAAATGCCGCCCGACTGCGACTCGAAGTCCTGGGCCGCCGAGGCGGGCACATATGCGACTCGCGTGCCCATGTTGATCACGCTATCGGCGGGCAGCCAGCGGAGTCCCTGGCCCACGGTCAGGGCGCGGCCCATAGACGCATAGTAGCCCTTTATCTCGCCCGTCCGCGTGTCGATGAGCATATCGGCGATCTCGCCGAGCTTGCGGCCGTCATCCGTGATGAGCTTGAGGCCCCTGACCGGCTGGTCGTTGTAGAGGCTCTTGAGCACCTTGTCACGGTTGATCTGGACGACGGCGTGCGCATCGGGCACGATTACGGCGTCCGGGCCTATGGCGCTGATCCTGCCGAAAGGAATCGCGAGGGCCGAATGGAAGAGCGAGCCCTCGGCCACCACTAGCGCGAGCGCCTGCTTGCGCTGCGGGTCCACAATAATATCCTCGACGTCGTAGATCTTCGTGCCCTTGTTGAACGTGATGACGGGCAGGCCAATGATCTCTTTCGCCTTCTTTTCCGTTAGCTTCTTCTCCTCGCGCTCGGGGAGTGTCGCTGTGTTATCCATGATGCGAACCTACCTTCCACCCGAGAACGTCTGGCCCAGGTTGTTTATGGTCGTGCTGAAGCCTGCCGGGTCGGTGGAGTTCCACAACGCCAGGAGGGCAATTATCAGCAACACCAAAAATAAAAGCGTAGCGGCGGCCCGGTCTGACCCCGCGTGCACGTTTCCCTGAAATCTTGCCACCTCGATACCTCCTTGGCAAACTGCTGTTCAGTTTGCTCTTTGAAGAGGGGAAGCAAAAGCTGTGCCACCGGTGGATTGCGACTCGTGCTATAATTTGCGTACGTGCTGCCCAGGGGGCACAGACCCCGCCGGTGAGAGTGTGGGTGCCCACTATTGCAGGGGTTTCCCTGCCGGGGCGTTGGGGTATCCTCTAAGGGCACTGTTCGCTTTGGAAGGTCCATGAAATGGACTGGCAAGTCGCAATCCTGATACTGGGGATCGTGGGCAGCTTCGTGGGCATCGCGGCCGGCGTTGTGCAGGTCGTGGACTACGCCGAGAAGCGCCGCGAGACCCGCAAGCAAGCACAGGACGGCGCGAGCATGACCGCCGCCCCGGCGGAGCCTGCCCGGCCTGCACGTCCTGAGGAGGCAACCCCCAAAGCTCCCACCAACAACCTCCCCGCGCCCGCCACCCCGCTCGTCGGACGCGAAAAAGAGGTGGCCGCCATCACCCGGCTAATCGCGCGCGAGCCGGTGCGCCTGGTCACGCTCACCGGCCTGGGGGGCATAGGGAAAACCCGCATCGCTATCCAGGCCGCGAGCGATCTCCTCCCCGTCTTCCCCAGCGGCGCTTACTTCGTGGACCTCGAGCCTATCAACGACCCCGCCCTGGTGACGTCCACCATCGCCCAGGTCCTCGGCGTCAAGGAGGCCGCCGGGTGGTCGCTGCTCGATAGCCTCAAGAGCTACCTGCGCGACAAGCAGACCCTGCTTGTACTGGATAATTTCGAGCAGGTGGTGGAGGCCGCGCCCGTCCTGTCGGGCCTCCTATCCGCGGCCCCCGACCTCAAGGCGATGGTCACCAGCCGCATGGGCCTCGGCATAGCGGGCGAGCACGAGTTCTCGGTGCCCCCGCTCGAATTGCCCAACCTCGAAACCCCGCTGTCCCCGGAGCAGTTGCTGCAAAACGAGGCGGTGGCCCTCTTCGTGCAGCGCGCCCGCGCGGTCAACCCCGACTTCGCCCTCACGGAGGACAACGCCATGGCCGTGGCCGAGATTTGCTCGCGCCTCGACGGCCTCCCCCTGGCCATCGAATTGGCCGCGGCACGGTCCAAGCTCCTCACTCCGCAGGCGATACTGGAGAGGCTGGGCAGCCGCCTGAAGCTCCTCACCGGCCCGCTCGCCTCCTCGCGCGGCGGTGCGGCGGGGCGGCAGCAGACTTTGCGGGAGACTATCGATTGGAGCTACGACCTCCTGGACCCCGGCGCGAAGACCCTCTTCAGCCGCATCTCGGTATTCACCGGCGGCTGCACCCTCGACGCCGTGGAGGCGGTGTGCAATGCCGATGGGGCCCTGGAGCTCGACGCCCTCGACGAGATGGAGGCCCTCGTGGACAAGAGCCTCCTCCACAGGCCCAGGCAGGATCCCAAAGGCGGGGATCTGCGCTTCACGATGCTGGAGACCATCCGCGAATACGCGTTGGAGTGCCTGGAGGGGAGCGGCGGCGCCGCCGACATTCGCAGGCAGCACGCGCTCTACTGCACTTCGCTCGCCGAGAGGGCCGAGCCGGAACTGCAAGGCCCCAGGCAGGTCGCCTGGATGGACCGCCTGGAGGAGGAGCACGACAACATCCGCGCCACCCTGGAGTGGAGCGAGCAAACGAAAGGGGAGGCGGAGACCGGCCTGCGCCTTGCCGGGGCCCTCCTCTGGTTCTGGCAGACGCGGGGCTACATCACGGAGGGGAGGACGCGCCTGGCCCGACTGCTGGCCCTGCCCGGCACCGAGCAAAGCGCCGCCCGAGGCCATGCCCTCATTGTGGCGGGCAGGCTCGCCTTCCTGCAAGGCGACTACCAGCCGGCGCGGGCTAATTTCAGCGAGAGCCTGGAGATTTACAGGAAGCTCAACGACAACCTTGGCTGCGCGCACGCCCTGACGGGCCTGGGCAGCGCGGCCTCCGGCCAGGGAGACTACGCCACCTCGCGCACCCTCTTCGAGGAGAGCCTGTCTATGTACCGGCAAGCCAATGCCGACAAGGGGAACATCGCCGTGGCCCTGAGCGGCCTGGGCAGCGCTACTCTACGCCTGGGCGACTACGAACAGGCATCTACCACCCTGAACGAGAGTTTGGCGCTCTACGAGGAGGTGGGCAACAAGCAGGGCGCGGCCTTCATGCTGGCCGAGCTTGGCGACGCGGCCCTGGCCGGTGGCGATTATGCCAAAGCCCAGGAGCTATTGGAGCGCAGCCTGGCCCTGCGCCGGGAACTGGGGCACAAGCTCGGCATCGCCAACTCCCTTCTCGGCCTCGCAGAAGTGGCCACCGCCCGCGACAAGCCCGAGCAGGCCGCCCGCCTTCTCGGGGCTTCGCAGGCCCTCTTCGACGCCGTCGGCTACCGCATGGAGCACTCCGTGGCCTCGCGCTACGATAAGACCCGAGCCGAGGCCCGCGAAAAGCTGGACGAGGGGGTGTTCAACGCGGCGTATGAGGAAGGCCGGACGGATCCGGAGGAGTTGGCGGTGGGGGCTACCGCTTAAGAGCATCCAAAGGCCGCAGAAGCCGTAGGGGCAGGCCCCCGTTGCCTGCCCGGGTTGCCTACCACCCAACCTCGCGTTCCTGTAGGGGCAGGCCCCCGGTTCCGGCCCCGGTT
>JBJMMB010000424.1:0-27895 GCA_045805005.1 Chloroflexia bacterium | reverse complement strand
GCGGTGATGGGGTCGCCATTGCTGAACTTGGCGTCCTTGCTCAGGTGGAAGGTGTAGACGGTGCCGTCTTTGCTGACATCCCAGCTCGTGGCGATGTTCGGCTTGACTTCCAGGGAGTTGACATCAAACTCGGTCAGGCCGTCATAGAGGTTCTGGCCGATGTCGATAGAGAGGTTCTCCTGCATGAGCGCCGGGTCGAAGGTCTCAGGCTCGGCGTAAGCGCGCCAGGTGAACACGTCGCTGCTTGATGTGCCGCCGCTGCTGGGGGCGGTGGTATTGGTCGCCTCGGCAGCGGGGGCCGCCGTGTTGGTGGCCTCGCCGGCAGGTGCGGTGGTGGCGGCCTCGGTCGGCGCGGCCGCGGGGGGAGTAGCGGTTGCTTCGGTGCCGCCGCAAGCTGCTATCATGGGCATTAGCATCGCGATGAGTACTAATGCGACAACTTTCTTAGAGATCATACTTAGCTTTCCTCCTAAGGTCTCTTTGGCAGTGCTCGCCCGCGTCTGGGCGCACGGGTTGCACCACTGGGATTTGCTTCCCTCCCTGTGCTGAGCCGGTAACCCGCCCAGGCTGGCAAAGGTAGAGATTCACTTTGTGATTGGGGGTTGATAGGATCGTGGGGCCCTGGTCTTCACCTCCCTTCAAAGAAGTCCTGAAAATGGAAACATGCAGAATTACGGAACGGATCCGTTCGTAATTCTTGCTTCATAGTTTTTACTCTACAATTCCAGGCCGCGGACAAATTGTGCTTGTGAAGGGCTAGGGTCACTAGGGTCACGTGGGGCCATTATATCAAAATACCCCCCACTGTCAAGAAAATGGTTCATTGAGGGTTGTGAATCAAAAACCCATAAGAAGCCCCTCGCGAGGGGCTTCTTATGGGTTTTTGATTAGAATAAGCGAAGTCTTAGCGCTTTGTGTACTGGGGAGCCTTGCGAGCCCGCTTGAGCCCAGGCTTCTTGCGCTCCTTGATGCGAGCGTCGCGAGCCAGCAGCCCCGCTTTCTTCAGCACGGGACGATAGGTGTCGTCGGCCTGCACCAGGGCCCGAGCCAGGCCGTGGCGCACGGCGCCCGCCTGCCCTGTCGTGCCGCCGCCGATCACTTTGATCGTGACGTTGAACTTGTTAGCCGTATCGGTGAGCTGCAACGGAATGTGGATCATCTGGGCGTACAAAGCCCGGCCCCCGAAGTAGTCCTCGGGGCTCTTGCTGTTGATGACCATCTGCCCGTTGCCGGGGTACAGCCGCACCCGCGCAACCGCAGCTTTGCGGCGTCCGGTGCCGTAATAGTATGCGGGCCTGTCCGATGTTTTCGTATCCATACTTCTCCCTTATTTCTCGACTGCCGGTTCCAATACCGGTTCCAATCGCTGGTGCTCCGGGTTGATGCGCAGTTCCTTGGGCTGCTGCGCGGCGTGTGGGTGCTTGTCGCCCTCGTACACCTTGAGCTTGTTCAGCATGTCGGCCCCGAGGCGGTTGCGAGGAAGCATGCCCCGCACGGCGGCCTGCACCGCGAACGTGGGGTGCTTCTCGATCATCTCGTTGAAAGGGGTAACCTTCAGGTGCCCCAGGTAGCCGGAGTGGCTGTAATAGTTCTTGCCACTGGCCTTGTTACCGGTAACCACAACCTTGGCCGCGTTGATCACGATGACGTAGTCGCCCATATCCATGTGCGGCGTGAAGACAGGCTTGTTCTTCCCGCGCAGCACCTGGGCGACTAGCGTGGCCAGGCGGCCCAGCGTCTGCCCTTCGGCGTTGATGATGTACCACTCGCGCTGCTGCGCTGCCTCGTCACCCTTCGGCGTATATGTCTTTACACTCATGTCTGACGTAGCTCCATTGTAACTGCTCAACTGCTCAGTATTCGACCCACAAAAGGCACAGCCCCTGCGGTTTCACAGCCGGCCCCGCCCGTTTGCGGTCGCGGCTCGCAACGATCTCACTTATCTCGCCGGGCGCTCGCTTGCCCTGGCCCACTTCCAGCAGCGTGCCCACTATCGTGCGCACCATCTGCGGCAGAAAGGCGTTGGCCACCAGGTCAACGGCCAGCAGGCGTCCCGCGCTTTCGGGCCAACCTCCGGCCGGCTCCGGCGCACCCCAGGCCCACAAGCCCGCTCGCGGGTCCATCTCTCGCAGCTGCGAGAGGTAGATGCAGCGCACTGTGCTTGGCCCGGCATCGTCGTCCTGGCCCGGCACACCGAGCCCCTGGCCCGCGAACGCAGCCATGTCGTGGGTGCCCACCAGCAGTGCCGCCGCCCGGTCCATCGCCTTCACGTCGAGCGTCTGCCGCACGTGGAGGCTGTACCGCCCCAGCAAAGGGTAGGGAGCCTGGGCATTCCAGAGCAGATACCTGTAAGCCCTCTTGCGAGCGCTAAACCTGGCGTGGAAGCCTTCGCTCGCGGCCTCGGCGGCCACCACGGCCACATCTCCCGGCAAGACCCCGTTGAGGGCCTTCTGCACCGCCTGCGGCGTATCGAGCCTCTCGCGATGCGGGAATTCGAGCCCGGCCACCTGGCCCATGGCATGCACCCCGCTATCGGTGCGCCCCGCCAGGGTCACCCTCACAGGCTTCCCGGCCAGCCTGGCCACGGCCGCTTCCAACTCCCCCTGTACTGTCCTCCCCCGGCCCTCAGCCTGCAACTGCGATCCGGAGAAGTCGGTGCCGTCGTATTGGATTGTTAACTTAAGCCTCAACCAGCTCGAGCTGGCAAACAAGTGCCGCGTCGCCATGCCGGCGGCCCAGCTTGTAAATGCGTGTGCAGCCGCCCGCGCGGTCCACATAGCGGGGGCCGATTTCCTCGAAAAGTTTGCGGACCATCAGCGAGTTGGCCAGTATCGAGGTCGCCCTCGTGCGGTTCTGCTCGGTGTCCTCGCGGCCTAGGGCGATCACCTGCTCGGCCATCGGCTGCAACTCGCGGGCCTTGGCCTCGGTCGTGCGGATGCGCTCGTGCATCAGCAAGCTGACCAACTGGTTTCTGAACAACGACCGGCGCTCCCCGCTGCTGCGGGCGAGACCTCTGCCGGATACTCTATGCCTCATCTATCACTCCTACCTAATGCGTAATGCGTGCTGCGTAATCTCTGCGTCCTGCGCTCGGGGAGTAGAACCCTCTGTCCTTCCTCCCTCACGCATTACGTTTTACGCATCGCTTCACGCTTCTCGCCCGGCCCGTTTGTCCAATTGCCGGTTCTCTACTGTGTCGGGCGCGGTATCTTCGTCACCTTCGATGGGTGTGGCCGAGAACTCGTCATCTACGAAAATGCCCCGCGACATGGCGGCGCTTCCCTCGCTTACGCCCAGGTTGTCCACCACAGCCGCCGACTCCTCTGACTCGTCCATGCCGGGTTCGCCCAGGTAGCCCTCCGGCTCGGTATCGGTGTCGAGATCGTCGCCCTCGCCCTGGTAATCAACATCGGCGTCCTCGGCTCCGTCGCCCTCTCCCTCGCCCTCGCCCTGGCCGTAGATCTCGTCCGGCGACACGTCGAGGGGCGTCCCCGGCGGTATCAGGTCGCGGGTCTTCAGCGAGTCATACAGCTCTACGAGCGATTTCTGGCCGAAGTTGCGCAGGCCCAGCAGCTCCTTGCGGTCCTTAGTCAGCACCTGGCCGACCTTGGTAATGCCGCTCCGCTTTAGGCAGTTGTAAGTGCGCATCGAGAGGCTCAACTCGTCGATCGGTATCTCGAACAAGTGCGCGGGTATCGATGTGACGCCGGCCATGTCGCGGCCCGGCGGCGGAGCGACCACCCGGTTGAAGTTGGCGATGAGCGACGAATGCTGGGCAAGGTATTGCCCGGCCATGCTCAATGCCTCGCCCGGATCTATCGTGCCGTCGGTCCATATCTCTATCAGCAGTTGCTCGAGCCCCCGTAGCGAGCCAGGCTCGATCTCCACTGGCTCCTGGCCGTCGGCAAACTCTCCCGCCAGCAGCTCGGCGCTGGCCGGCTCGACAAGGTAGTTCACTTTGGGTATCGGCGAGAAGATGGCGTCCACCGGGATGGAGCCAATGGGCATGCCGTCCCGCGCGTCGGACGAAGCGTAACCCCGCCCCCGCTCCACGGTCAGCTCCATCTCCAGGAAAGCCTCCGGGCTGTCCAGCGTGGCCAGCACCAGTTCGGGATTGACCAGTTCGACGTTAGCCGGCAGCTCTATGTCGCCCGCTAGCACCGGGCCCGGGCCCTGCTTCGAGAGCTGGAGGCGTACCGCCCGGTCGCTATAGGAGCGAAGGCATATATTCTTGACGTTCAGTACGATCTGCGTAACGTCCTCCCTGACAAAGGGGATGCAGGAGAACTCGTGGTAGACATTTTGTATGCGAATGCTGGTGACCGCAGAGCCGGGCAGCGACGAGAGCAAGATGCGGCGCAGCGCGTTGCCCAGCGTCACGCCATAACCCGTCTCCAAGGGACCGATCGCGAAGCGACCGTAGTTGGGGGCGGTGGCGACTGCCAGGACGTTGGGCACGCCTTTAGATTTACCATTTTCGGAAGCCAAATGTGCTCTCCCCTGATTTCAACTTTAGATTTTAGGTTTTGGATTCTGAATTTGCTTCTAATCCAAGATCTAGAATCTAAAATCAGATTAGCGGCTGTAATATTCTACTATTAGATTTTCGTTCAGGCTGATGTCTAATTCATCGCGGCCGGGGATGCGGGCGATGCGGCCCGACATGTTTGCGGTGTTCAACTCTACCCAGGGGGCGATTTGCTTACGGGCCAGACTCGGCTGGATCGCCTGGAAGTACTCGTTACCCTTCGAGGTATCGCGCACCTTTATCTCGTCTCCGGGCTTGCAGATGTACGAGGGGATGTCGGTCTTGTGGCCGTTCATGTCGAAGTGCCCGTGGCGCACCAACTGGCGGGCCTGCTTGCGCGAGTCCGCGAAGCCGAGCCTGTACACGCAATTGTCGAAGCGCATCTCCAGCTCTTGGAGCAGGTTCTCGCCCGTCACGCCCGGCCGGCTCTCGGCCAGCGCGAAGTGGCGGCGGAACTGCCTCTCGAGCACGCCATAGATGCGGCGGGCCTTTTGCTTCTCGCGGAGCTGCAACCCGTAATCGGATACCTTTCGGTTCCGGCGTTGCGAGTGCTGGCCGGGCGGCATGGGGCGCTTCTCAAGAGTGCACTTGGTAAAGCACTTATCGCCCTTCAAAAAGAGCTTCACGCCCTCGCGCCGGCAAAGCTTGCAAACCGGTCCTGTATACCTTGCCATTTATCCTCCAAATTCCTTGTTTCTAGCTTCTATACCCTTCTGCGCTTGGGCGCGCGGCAGCCGTTGTGGGGTATCGGCGTGACGTCGGTGATCGACACCACCTGGATGCCCGCGGCCTGCAGGGAGCGGATGGCGGCCTCGCGGCCGGCCCCCGGGCCCTTCACATAAACCTCTACCTGGCGCAAACCATGCTCCATGGCGCGCCGGGCCGCGCCCTCGGCTGTCACCTGCGCGGCATAAGGGGTGCTCTTGCGGGAGCCCTTGAAGCCGGTGGCCCCGGCGCTGCCCCACGCCAGCACGTTACCCTGCGGGTCGCTTAGCGTCACTATTGTATTGTTGAAACTCGACTGCACGAACGCCCGCCCGCGTGGTACCACCTTACGCTCGCGTCTCCGTGCCTTCGCCGCCCGAGCCTTCTTAGCTGTTACCGCCTGCTTGTCTGCCATTTCGTCTCCTGATGCGTGATGCGTGATGCGTAATACGTAATATCTGCGTCCTGCGCCTGGGTGGCTGACCCTCTGCCCTGCCACCCTTACGCATTACGCATTACGCATTGGTTTCCTTACTTCTTCCGCCTCACTCCAACGGTCCGTTTCGGGCCACGGCGGGTGCGGCCGTTGGTCCTCGTGCGCTGGCCGTGTACCGGCAGGCCGCGCTGGTGGCGTATGCCCCGGTAGCACTTGATCTCGACCAGGCGCTTGATGTTCATGCTCACCGCGCGGCGCAGGTCTCCCTCAACCATGTACTCTTTGTCCACGGTCTCGCGCAGCTTGTTGACTTCATCTTCCGTCAGATTGCGGACCCTTGTGTCGGGGTCAACGCTGGTCTTTTCCAGTATTTTCTTAGCGCTGGTCGGCCCGATCCCGTAGATATAGGTGAGGGCTATCTCAACGCGCTTCTCGCGAGGAATGTCTACGCCTGCGATTCTTGCCACCAGTTGCCTCCTTGACTAACCCTGTCGCTGCTTGTGCTTGGGGTCGCTGCAAATCACCCTCACGACGCCTGAGCGCTTGATGATTCTGCACTTGGCGCAGCGCGGCTTGATTGATGCTCTAACCTTCATAGCTTTTGTTCTCCAGACCCTTACTTTAGTTGCTTGATGCGCGCCGTAATCCGTCCACGGGTTAGGTCATAGGGCGATAGCTCTATGGCCACTCGATCGCCGGGTATCAGGCGCACCGGCTGCATCCGTAAATTCTCTGCCAGGTGGGCCAACACGGTATGGCCGTTGTCCAGTTGCACCCTCCACATCCCGTTGGGTGCTGGCTCCGACACCTTACCCTCGACCCTGATACTGCTGCTCTTATCTGTCAATGTACTCTTTATCTGCGCTCCCGGCGCACGCAAATGGCGCTTTTCCGCCGGCATCGCAAAGGGGGCACCAAACGCTAATTATAGCACAAACTCACGGTAAAGTCAAAATGACGGGGCCGTGCTCGGTGATGGCTACCGTGTGCTCGAAATGCACCGAGGGTTTGCGGTCCGCCGTGACCACCGTCCACCCATCATCGAGGGTCAGCGTGTCGTCAACTCCCATATTCACCATCGGCTCGATGGCGATGACCATGCCCGGCTCCAGCTTTATCCCTTTGCCCGCCGGGCCGAAGTTAGGCACCGAGGGCTCCTCCCACAGGCTGCGTCCGATGCCGTGGCCACCGTACTCGCGCACAATCCCGTACTTGCCTCCCTTGCCAATCCTCTCCTCGACCGCGTGCGATATATCCCCCAGCCGGTTGCCGGGCCTGGCCTGGGCGATCCCCGCCGCCAGCGACTCGCGCCCCGTCTGCAGCAGCTTCTCGACCTCGGGGCTGACCTTGCCTACCGGCACCGTCACGGCCGAGTCGCCGTGGTAGCCCCGATAAATGGCCCCGCAGTCGAGGGAGATGACGTCCCCCTCCTTCAGCACCCGGTTGCTGGGAATGCCGTGCACGATCTCGTCGTTGACCGAGGCGCAGATGGAGCCGGGGAAGGGCATAACCGTACGGAAAGGCGCGTACCCTTTGAACGTGGCGATGGCTCCCTGTCCCTTGATGAAGTCGTAGGCCAGCTTGTCGAGCTCTGCTGTAGTCACCCCCGGCTTCACGTGCTTCGCCAGCAGATCTAACGTCTGCCCTACGATGCGCCCCGCGTGCCGCATCAACTCGATCTCTTTTTGTGTTTTCAGGTAGATTGCCATGTTTTATTTCAAACACCCCAATATATCCTCAGTAACTTTCTCCACAGGCTGTTCGCCGTTTACTTCGCAGAGGAGCTTATGCTCTCGGTAGTACTGGATGATGGGCAGTGTCCGGTCGAAGTAGACGGTCAGCCGGGTGACGGCGGTCCCTCGCTTGTCGTCGTCGCGTTGGTAGAGCTCGCCGCCGCACACGTCGCACACCCCCGGCACCTTTGGTGGGGCGAACTTCTCGTGGTAGACGTGTCCGCACCTCTTGCAGGTGAGGCGACCCGACAGCCTGTCGAGCAGCACCTCATTGTCAACTTTGATGTTTACAGCCGCACCGATCTTCTTGTTCTTCACCACCACGGCAGCGTCGAGGGCCTCCGCTTGCGGAACGGTACGCGGGAAGCCATCCAGCAAGATCCCGTGCTCCACGTCCGGCGCGTCCATCCTCTCCATGATCATCTCAATTACCAGGTCGTCGGGCACAAGCTCGCCCCTGACCATGTACTGCTCGGCAACCTTGCCAAGCTCGGTTCCTCGCTTGTAGTGGTCCCTCAGCAGGTCTCCACTGGAGACGTGGACCAACCGCAAGCGCTCGGCTAATATCTCCGACTGGGTGCCCTTGCCTGCGCCCGGCGCGCCCAAAAGAATCATTATCATTACAGTTATGACTCCGTTGTCATATCCAGGAGCCGGTTACCAGTCCCTGGCCCATGCATACGCTAGCGGTTGATGAAGCCTTCATACCGGCGCATGAGCAATTGCGCTTCCAACTGCTTCATGGTGTCGATAGCCACGCCCACCACGATGAGGAGGGCGGTTGAGCTAAAGAGCAAGGCGCTCACCCCTGTGACGACCGAGCCCAGCCAGGGGGCGATGGCTACAATGCCCAGGAAGAGCGCGCCCGCCACTGTGATGCGGTTCACCACCGTGTTGAGGAAGCGATCGGTGTTGGGCCCCGGGCGGATTCCGGGCACCGAGCCTCCCTGCTTTTGCAGGTTCTCGGCGATACGTTGCTGCGAGAACTGGACGCTGGTGTAGAAGAACGTGAAGGCCACCACCAGCGTGAAGTAGATGACGCTGTAAAACAGCGTGTTCGGCTGGAACAGGCCGTATACGAACAGCGCCGCTTGCTGCACCCAGGCGGTCTGGGAAGCAGTGAAGAAGCCGGCCACGATCGCGGGGAACGACATGATCGAGAGGGCGAAGATCAAGGGGATCATGCCCGCCGAGTTGACGCGTAGCGGTATGAACGAACTGCCCGCCTGCCGCATCATCCTGCCACCGCGCATGATGCTGCGCGAGTAGTGCACCGGAATGCGGCGCTGCCCCTCGTTGATGAGCACGATGCCTATGATGGTCGCCAGCCCGAGCGCTCCGAAGAGGGCTATGCTAAAGATGCCGGGGCCCGAGCCGCCCTGGAACAACTGTACGGCCTGGTAGGGGAGGCGGGCCAGGATGCCGCCGAAGATGATAATCGAGATGCCCTGGCCGATGCCGTCCTCTGTGATGCGCTCACCGAGCCAGGTGAGGAACATCGTGCCGCACACCAGGCTGATAATAATGGTCCAACTGTTGAGCGCGTTCGGCCCGATCAGCCCGAAGTCGGGGAGGGCGTTGAACTGCGAGTGCAGGAGTTGCGCCTGGCCGAAGGCCTGCAAAGCAGCCAGCGGCACCGTGAGCCAGAGGGTGTATTTGTTGAGCTGGTTGCGCCCGGTCTCGCCCTCTTTGCTCAATTCGGTCAGGCGGGGGATAACGCCGGTGAGCAACTGGATGATGATGGAGGCCGTGATGTAAGGGTAGACGCCCATCGCCACCACGCTGAAGTTTTGCAGCGTGCCACCCGAGAAGATGTTGAGTACGTTGAACAGGCCTCCGTACTGGGTATCGGAGAAAGCCCGGTTCAACTGTGTCAGGTCCACGGTCGGCACGGGCACATGCGCGACGACCCGGAATACGACCAGCATCGCGAGCGTGAAAAGTATCTTGCGCCGCAGGTCTGCTATTTTGAAGGCGTTTAGAACGGCCTGGAGCATTGCATTTCCCTCTAAGTAGGGGCGCTAAATTGCACCCGTAGTCCTCAGTCCTGGTTATCCTGATTGGCCTTGAGCCCCTTGTCGGTGCGGCCCTTCGACCGCTTGGGGAGGTTCGGGTCCTCGATCACGGTGACCGAGCCGCCCGCGGCCTCGATCTTCTGCCGGGCCCCTTCGCTGACCTTGTGGGCGCTGACGCGGATTGCCTTGTCCAACTCCCCATTGCCGAGGATCTTCAAGGGCAGCCCGGAGTTGCGCAGCACGCCCATCTCCAACAGGGAGTCGGGCGTCAGCTCTGTGTTCGTGTCAACTTCGAGCACCGCCAACTGCGCCACGTTAAGCACATTATAGCGGGTTTTCCAGATGTTGGTAAATCCCCGCTTGTACGGCAGTTGCTGGTGGATAGGGGTCTGGCCGCCCATGAAGCGAGGCGGTACGTTGCCACCGCTGCGGGCCTTCTGCCCCTTGGTGCCCTTGCCGGCCGTCTTCACGTGCCCGGAGCCGTGGCCCCGACCAACACGCTTTCTGTCCTTGTTCGCGCCCGCTACCGGGCGCAGGTCGTTCAATTGCATTTGTTTGCTCGCATCCCTCTGCTAAGTGAAAAATTGGGAGCTAATTGGGGGACACCCCCAAACCCCCGGCAGGGAGACCCCTGCACCTCTTTTAGAGTCCGTCGACCTCGAGCATGTGCTTGACCTTGTTGATCTGGCCGCGCACCTGGGGGTTGTCGGGCTGCTCGACGGTCTGGTTGAGGCGGTGCAGGCCGAGGGAGGCTATAGTCTCCCGCTGGCGCTTGTTGTAGCCGATCGAGCTTCGCACCCAGGTGATCTTGAGCATCGCATTCTGCTGGGCCTTGCCGGTCTCGTTGGCTCCGGCTTCTGCCTGCTTGCTCTCTTTAGCTTTAGCCTCTGCCACGGTCGCCTCTCCCTTCTCCGCGACCGCCCGGTCGCCCGCGACCGCCCGGTCGCCCGCGGTCCTCCTGAACGGGGGCCCGGCCCACTATCTGGTCGGCCTTGGCGGTAACTTCGGGTCTGTTGGCCTGGGGGCCACGACCCTCGCGGATCGCCTTCTGCACGGCCACGTCCTTGCGATAGTGCCGGCGCTCCACCTCTTGCTGGGGAAGGCCCCGGCGCTGGGCCTCGTTGTCCACCGAGTGGAGTTGAGACAGCGCGAGCAGAGTGGCGCGCACCGCGTTGATGGGGTTGTTGTTGCCCAGCGACTTGGTGAGCACGTCCTTGATGCCCGCGGCTTCAACCACCGCCCGCACCCCGCCACCGGCGATCACACCCGTGCCGGGGGCCGCGGGCTTCAGCAGCACCTTGCTCGCCCCGTAGGACACTATGACGTCGTGTGGGATCGTCGCGCCAACCATGGGCACGCGGATCATATGTTTGCGGGCGTCTTCGCCGGCTTTGCGGATGGCCTCGGGCACTTCCCCGGCCTTGCCGGTGCCCGCGCCCACGGTCCCGCGGCCGTCACCGACCACGACCACCGCGCTGAAGTTGAACCGCCGGCCGCCCTTCACAACCTTGGCGACCCGGTTCACCTGGACCAACCGCTCCTCGAACTCCGTGGGAGCTTTATCAAATCTCGCCATTGTTCCCCCTTATCCTAGAAATCGAGTCCGCCCTCGCGAGCGCCTTCGGCCAGGGCCTTGATGCGGCCATGGTAGAGGTAGCCGCCCCGGTCGAACACTACCTTGCTGATACCTGCACCCCTGGCGCGCTCGGCGACCAGCTTGCCGACCGCCCTGGCCTCATCGATCTTCGCCGCTTCGCCCACCGTTTTGTCGAGTGTGGACGCCGAGAACAAAGTGCGCCCGGTGCTGTCATCGATAACCTGGGCGTATATATGGTTGAGGCTCCGAAAAACGTTCAGCCGGGGCCTCTCGCTCGTGCCCTGAACCCTCGCCCGGACCCTATTATGCCGCTTAGCCCGCGGCGTCAACATATGTGGCTTTGCTTTCATTTCTACTTCTTCCCTCCGACCTTACCGGCCTTACCGGCTTTGCGGCGGATGCGCTCGCCCTGGAAGATTATCCCTTTGCCCAGGTACGGCTCGGGCTTCTTCAGCTCGCGTATCTGCGCGGCCACCTGGCCCACCACCTGCTTGTCGATGCCCGACACGCTGAAGCGAGTGGGGGTATCGACGTTGAAACTGATGCCCGGCTCGGGCTCGATCCTTACCGGGTGCGAGTAGCCGAGCGAGAATACCAGCGCCTGGCCGTCCTTCGCGACGCGATAGCCGACGCCCGAAATCTCCAGGTTCTTCGTGTAGCCGTCGGTTACGCCCGTCACCATATTGGCAATCAGGGTGCGCGTCAGGCCATGGAGCGCCCTGTGAGTGGCGGTCTCCGCTGGGCGCGTGACCACGATCTGCCCGTCTTCCTGCTTGATGTCCACCTCCGGGCGGAAGCTCTGCTCCAGCGTGCCCTTCGGCCCTTTGACCCGCATGTGGCTGCCATCCAGGTCAATTGTGACCCCGTTCGGCACGGGGATAGGCTTCTTACCTATGCGTGACATTGCTTATTCCTTTCCAACTACCACACGTAGCAGAGCACTTCGCCACCCAGGTTCTTGCGGAACGCATCGCGGCCCGTCATCAACCCCTGGGGTGTGGATAGCACGCTTATGCCGAGGCCGCCGAGCACCAGCGGTATGTCGCTACGCCTGCTGTATACGCGCAGGCCCGGCTTGCTCACCCGCTTCAGGCCGGTCAGCACGGGCTTCTTGTCGGATCCGTACTTGAGCCACACGCGGAACATGCGGTCGCCCATGTCCATGGGCACGTCGAAATCTCTGATGTAGCCCTCTTCCTTCAGAATGCGGGCCAGATTCATCTTGATCTTAGAAGCCGGGATCAGCACGCTCTGGTGTCGTGCCATGCTGGCATTGCGAATACGGGTCAGCATATCGGCGATAGGATCGGTCATGTTCATGTTAAAAGTTCTTCTCCTTGCGGCAACGGCCATCCGGCCGTCCTAAGCATTTCCCAATCAGCCAGGGCCTCGCCCCTGCGTTCACCAACTCGATTTGACCACACCAGGCAGCTTGCCGCTCAGAGCGTTCTCGCGGAAGCAGATGCGGCACATACCGAACTTGCGGATGTAGGCCCGCGGCCTCCCGCAGATCTTGCAGCGGTTATGGGCTCGCACCCGGAACTTCGGCGTGCGGTTGGCCTTGGCGATCATTGATTTCTTAGCCATTAGTTCTCCCTTGGTTCGATTCTTAGTTACTACTACCCATGAAATTGGGGGAGAGAGTTGGGGGACACCCCCAAGCCCCCGGCAGGGGAACCCTGCACCCCTACTTACCTCTGCGGCCGCTTGAACGGCATGCCCATGAGTTCCAGCAGCCGCCTGCCTTCCTGGTCGGTTTTGGCCGAGGTGACTATCACCACTTCCATGCCTCGTATGCGGTCGATCTTGTCGTAGTCGATCTCGGGGAAGATCAACTGCTCACGCAGGCCCAGGCTAAAGTTGCCATGCCCGTCAAACGAGCTTGACGACACGCCCGAGAAGTCGCGCACTCGGGGCAGGGCCACGTTCACCAACCTGTCCAGGAACTCGTACATCCTGTTGCTGCGCAGGGTCACCATCACCCCGATGGGCATCCCGGTGCGCAGCTTGAAGGAGGCAATCGACTTCTTGGCGCGGGTGATGACCGCCTTCTGGCCGGTGATAATCCCAATGTCGCCAACGGCGTTATCGAGCGCCTTGGCGTTCTCGCGGGCCTCGCCGCCCATGCCTATGTTGATGACGACCTTCTTCACCTGCGGCGTCTGCATGGCGTTGGAATACTCGAACTCCTTGACCATCGCAGGCACCACTTCCTTGAGATACTTCTCCTTAAGCCGAGGTACGTAGGCGTCCTCCGGCTTCGGCCTACTCTTGCCGTTCCTCCGCCCATCTCCGCTCGCGGCGGGTGCAGGCGGGGCCGCCGCGGCAGAGTCTTCGCCACGGGCCGCCGGTTCCTGCGCCTGCTGGCCCTTACCCGGTTTCTGCGCCCTGCCCTGCTGAGCACCCTGCTGCCGCTGCTCGCGGCTCCGGGGCTGGGCCTGCTCCTGGGGCTCTGAACGAGCCTCCGCCCTGGTGGGTGCTTGCTCCAACTCCTGCGCTGGGGCAGGGGCTGTAGTCTCAGCCGGTGCCGGCTCCTGGACCTCAGCCCTGGCCTGTACCGGTGCTGCCACCTCGGGCGCGCTCTGCGCCGGGCTTGTGATTTCAACTGCTGCGGGCTCCTCGGCCTCAATTCGCACCTGCGCCGGTGCCGAAGTCTCAGCTCCCACCGGCTCCTGTGCTTGAGCCTGCGCCTGGGCTGCTTCCGGCACTCCGGCCTCTGCCGGTTCCCCGGCTTCGGCCACGGCCGGTGCCTGTGAGGGTTCCTCGGCAGGCTCTTGAGGCAGAGCTTGCGGCTCTTGCCCGTTCATCTCATCGTTATTCGCCACTCTCGTTCTCCTTACACCCTACGGGTTGGTCTCTCTAAAAGTTGCAACCCTACTATTTATGGTTAGCTTACCGGGCGAGGCATGCCTCGCCCCTACGGCCCTGTAGATCCAAAAACCAAAATCGAACTACCGCCGTCCGCCCCACTTTTGTTCGGCGGTGTCGCGCTCGAACACCTCGCCGCAGTGGCGGCACTGGCGCACCTTCTCCCCGTTGTCGAGGAAGGAGTGGCCGATGCGCGTGCCCCTGTTGCACTTGGGGCAAACCACCATCACCTTGTTGGCCGCCATTGGAGCTTCCTGCTCGATGACGCCCGCCTGCCGGGCGCCTGCCCGGCCCCGCGTGTGCTTCTTGACGATGTTTATGCCCTCTATAATTACCTTGTTATCCGTGGGGTGCACCTCGCGCACCCGCCCGCGCTTTCCTCGATCCTTGCCGGCTATCACCAGCACAGTATCATCTCGCTTGATATTCATCGTTTTCTCCAGTCCACCGCCACTAAAAGTTGGGAGAGGGAGAGAGTTGGGGAACACCCCCAAACACCCGGCAGGGAGATCCCTGCACCCCTACAGTACCTCTGGCGCGAGAGAGATAATCTTCATGAATTGCTTCTCGCGCAGCTCGCGGGCCACCGGGCCGAAGATGCGCGTGCCGCGAGGAGCGTTCTGGGGAGTTATGATCACCGCCGCGTTGTCATCGAAGCGGATGTGCGACCCATCCGGGCGCAGGTACTCTTTGGCCGTTCGCACGACCACCGCTCGCACCACCTCGCCCTTCTTGACCGCTCCGCCCGGAGCCGCCGACTTGACGGTGGCGATGATGATGTCTCCCACGCTCGCGTACTTGCGCTTGGAGCCGCCCATCACGCGTACGCACAAGATGATCTTGGCGCCCGTGTTGTCGGCCACTCGCAGCCTTGTCTCTTGCTGAATCATCGTCTGTCTCCTGTGTTAGGGATCAAGGGTTAGGGGTTGGGGATCAGGATCTGCCTCTTCGCGCTGATCCCTGATCCCTGACCGCTGATCCCTACCTCAAACCCTCTCGGCTTTCTGCACGATCTCCACGACCTGCCAGCGCTTATGGCGGCTCATCGGGCGCGCTTCGATTATGCGCACCGTGTCGCCCATGCCCGCGCCGATCTCGTCGTGCGCCATGAACCTGACGGTGCGCCTCATCACCTTCTTATAAATCGGGTGGGTCTTCGAGCGCTCCACCAGCACCACGACCGTCTTTTGCATCTTGTCGGACACCACACGGCCCATCTCGATCCGCCGGCCCTTGAGGTATTCGGGCAGTGCGACGATCGGCCGAGCTTCGCCTTTCACGGATACGACTTCGGGCAGAGCCTCGTTCTCGGGCACCGTTTCCTCGCCCTCTTCGACTTCTTCGCCCTGCTTGTCCTCGTCGCCGCCTGTCACGGAGGCGATCACGCCGCCCACTTTCTCTCCGGCGGCCGATATGGTGCCGCCGACGGCCCCAGCCACGGTCGATGCGGGCCCGCTCACCGCTTCGGCAACCGCGGCAACCGGCTTGCTCACCGCCTCCGCGACCGTCGATGCGGCCTCGCCGGCCTTGCCGGCAACCGTCGATACCACGTCACCAACCTTCGCGGTAATGGGGGCGTCGTCCTCGGTGATGGCTGCGTCGTCCTGCACTTCTTCTTTTGCTTTCCTCGGCATCTAATTCTCTCCTGATTGCTCTACTTGCCGCGCCTGAACAGTCCGCCACGTCGAGGGGTCGCCCTGGCGGGAGCTGTTACTGCAACATCGTCCTGCGGGGCCACGTCCTCGCCGACGTACTCGCGCATAAGGTCGCGCTCGCGAAGTATCGTGTTTATCCTGGCTATGTCTCGCTTGGTCTCCGGTATGAGCTGGTGGTTCTTGGTCCGGCGGGTAGCTATATCGAAACGGGTGTCGAACAGCTTCTTCCGGTTATCTTCGAGCCTGCGCACCAGGTCCCGGTCGGACAGCTCGCGCAATTCTTCGGCTTTCATACTATTCTTCTTCCTCTTCAGGCTCCGGCTCGGCCACTGCCGCGCCCTCGGCCACTCGGGCCACGAAGCGGGTCCTGATGGGGAGCTTGTGCCCCGCCTTGCGCATCGCTTCGGCGGCCACGTCCTGGCGCACCCCTGATATCTCGAAGAGCACTCGGCCCGGCTTGATCACCGCCACCCAGTGGTCGGGCGCGCCCTTGCCCGAGCCCATGCGGGTCTCGGCGGGCTTGGCCGTCACGCTCTTGTGGGGGAAGATGCGAATCCACACCTTGCCACCGCGCTTGATGTGCCCGGTGATCGCACGCCGCGCCGACTCTATCTGGCGACTGTCGATCCAGGCGGCTTCGAGGGCCTGCAGCCCGTACTCTCCGAACGATACCTGGTTGCCGCGCTGCGCCTCGCCTCCTCGGCTGCCGCGGTGCGGCTTGCGGTATTTGACTCTCTTGGGCATCAACATGGCTGTTACTCCGCCCCGCCTTCGGTCTCAGTTTCTGTCTCAGTCGCCGTTTCCGGCTCAACGATGCTCGCCGGGGCCGGGGCCTCAGCGCTGTCCGGAGCCTCTGCGATCCCAGGGAGCGCGGCCTCGGCCTGCGCGGGCGCTGCCGCCTCTACCGGCGTAGAGAACGCCTGAGGCTCCTCGGGTGCGACCTGCTCAACCGGCGTAGCAAACTGCTGCGCCTCTACCGGCGCGGCTTCGGACATAGGAGTTGCCGCGGCGGCCGTTTCTGCCGCTGGGGCCGGTTGAGGGGCTACCCCGGCCTGCTGGGCGCGGGCCCCCATCCTGGGCGCTTCGGCTCTAGGAGGCCGCGGCGCTGGGGGGCGAGGCCCGGCGTCCGGGCGCTCGGTGCGGTCGGCTCGCTCGGCTCGCTCCCCACGGTCGGGTCGCTCGCTGCGGTCGCCACGGTCTCGCCTGTCGCGGCGGTCGCGCTCGGCGCGGGGCTGGGCCATGGCCGGCGGGCGGTCCATCTGCAGCAGGCTGTCGCCTTTGCGCTCGATGACGTCGCCGCGATAAATCCACACCTTCACGCCGATGCGGCCGTAGGTGGTGTGTGCGTGCACCTGCCCGTAGTCGATATCGGCCCGGATAGTGTGCAGAGGCACCCGACCCTCGCGTTCCCATACCGAGCGGGCCATCTCGGCCCCGCCCAGGCGGCCCGAGACGCGAACCCTTACGCCCTTAGCGCCCGCCCGCATTGCCCGCAGCACCGACTGCTTCACGGCCCGCCTGTACGACACGCGGCGGGTGATCTGCTCGGCGATGCTCTCGGCGACCAGGTAGGCATTGAGCTCGGGCTGCTTGATCTCCTCGATGTTGAGCTTGACCTTCTTGCCGGTCATGCTCTCCATGTCTCTACGCAACTGGTCCACCGCCTGGCCGCCCTTGCCGATCACGACGCCTGGCTTGGCGGTGTGCAGCGATACCTCGATCTGGTTGGCCGACCGCTGTATCTCGATGCGAGCCAGCGAGGCTCCCGAGAGGCGCTGCTGGACCATCTGCCTGATGCGCGCGTCCTCCTGCACCAGCTCGGTGTAGTTGCGGTCCGCGTACCAGCGCGACTGCCACTCTTTATTTATCCCTAACCTGAACCCTATAGGGTGGACTTTACGTCCCATAACTCCCCCTCTTCGATTTTGAATTTTGAATTTCCGATTTTGGATTTGCAATAACCCGAAATCGGAAATCCAAAATCGATTAGAACCGTTCCTCTACTACCACGGTGATATGGCTGGTGCGCTTGAGGATGGGCGAGGCCATGCCACGGGCGCGGGCCCGGAAGCGCTTGAAGGTGGGGCCTTCGTCGGCGTAGATGCGCGTTATCATCAGGTCTTCGGGGGCCATCGAGTAGTTGTTCTCGGCGTTCGCCGCCGCGCTCTTCACCACGCCCAGCACTTCCCTGGCCGCCGCGTTCGGCAGGAACTTCAAGATTCCCATCGCCTCGTCGACCGACTTGCCGCGCACCGCGTCAATCACCAGCCGCACCTTCCGCGGCGACCGCCGTACGAACTTGGATGTTGCTTTGACTTCCATCACGTCCTCTAATGAGTAATGCGTGATGAGTAATGCGTAATGTCTGCGTCCTGCGCTTGGGGAGTAGAACCCTCTGTCCTTCCACCCTTACGCATTACGCATTACGCATTACTCATCTACTTCAGTCTCGTCGCCCGCTCCGTGTGGTGCCCATGGCCCTTGTAGAAGCGGGTGAGTGCGAACTCGCCCAGCTTATGGCCCACCATGTTCTCGGTGATGTACACCGGAATGTGGCGGCGGCCATCGTGCACGCCGATAGTGTGGCCCACCATGTCGGGGGTAACGCTGCTGGCGCGCGCCCAGGTCTTGACCAGGCGCTTCTCGTTCCTGGAGTTCATCCTCTGGATCTTGTCCTCCAGGTTCTCGTCTATGTACGGTCCTTTTTTCGCAGAACGAGTCATCTCTTCTCCATTTTGGATTTTGGATTTTGGATTTGGACTAAACTCTAATCCAAAATCCAAAGTCTAAAATCGGTTTATCTCTCGCCCTTGCCGGCGGCCTGCGGGCCGCGGCGACGGCCGCGAATAATAAAGCGCTGTGTCCTCTTATTGTTGCGGGTGCGATAGCCCTGCGCGGGCTTGCCCCAGGGGGTCTGCGGCTGGCCTCCTCGCGGAGCCCGGCCCTCGCCACCGCCGTGGGGATGGTCCCGCGGGTTCATGGCGGCCCCTCGGGTCTCGGGCCTGCGGCCCAGCCATCGGGCGCGGCCCGCCTTGCCTATCCGCACGTTCTCGTGATCCACGTTGCCGATCTGGCCGATGGTGGCCTGGCAGTTGACGTGCACCATGCGCACCTCGCCCGATGGCAAGCGCACCTGGGCGTACGTCTCGTCGCGCGCCATGAGCTGGGCCGACGTGCCCGCGCTGCGCACCATCTGCCCGCCCTTGCCGATCTGCAGCTCGATGTTGTGTATCTGCGTGCCGAGCGGGATGCGGCGCAACGGCAGGGCGTTGCCCACCCTAACCTCCGCCTGGTCGCCCGACATCACGGTGTCGCCCACCCTCAGGTTGAGCGGCGCCAAAATATACCGCTTCTCGCCGTCGGCGTAGTGGATCAGGGCGATGCGGGCCGACCGGTTGGGATCATATTCGATGCCCGCCACTTTGCCGGGTATGTTGAACTTGTCGCGCCTGAAGTCGATCACGCGGTAGTGCTGCTTGTGCCCACCGCCGCGGTGGCGCGTGGTGATCTTGCCCTGGTTGTTGCGCCCGCCCGTGCTCTTCTGAGGGCGCAGGAGCGACTTCTCAGGTTTCTTCTTGGTGATCTCCTCGAATGTCGCTACACTCATGAAGCGGCGTCCGGGGGATGTGGGGTTGTACTTCTTCAATGGCATTGTGCGCTTGCTCCTATCAGACGCCTTCGAAAACCTCGATCTTGTCGCCGGGCGCCAGGGTCACTATGGCTTTCTTCCAGCCCGATCGATAGCCCCGGAAGCGGGTCCTCTCGCGGCGCCGCTTGCGGTGCACGTTGAGCGTGTTGACCGCCAGCACCTTCACGTCGAAGGCGACCTCCACAGCCTCTTTGATCTGCATCTTGTTGGCATCGGGCGCTACCTCGAAGGTGTAGCGGCCCTCGGCCATCAAATCGGTGTTGCGCTCGGATGTCACCGGGCGGCGTATCACTTCGTATAGGTGTGGCATCTTACCGCTTGCCTCCCTTCGTGGTGTCCTCGACTACGTCCTCGTCTGCCTCGACTACTTCGTCTTCTTCCTCGACCCCGTCCTCGTCTTCAACCTCAGCGACATCCTCGACGCCACCTTCGTCTGCAACGCCGGCCTCATCGACATCCTCTGCTTCGGTCTCCATATCCTCGGTCTCAATATCCTCAGCGTCGGTATCTTCGGCCTCGATATCCTCTGCTTCTGCAACCGGAGCCGCTTCGGCTTCCACGTCCTCGACGTCCGCCTCGGCGGCCGGGGCGGTGCCGCTGGCTTTGCTCCGGTCGGGCGCGGCTATAACCTCTATCGACTTTGTGCCGTTGAACTCCTTGAGGGTCAGGCTGCGGCGGCCGCCGTGGTTGCCGAGTATGCTGTCGATGACTTCGAGCGCGGCCCTGGGCATCACTATGTAGCTGTGCTTCAGCATGTCCACCACGCTCAGCAACGCCGCATTCATCGTCTTGACCCCGGGCAGGTTGGCTGAGGCCAAATCCAGGTTCACCAGGGGCTCGGCGGTCATGATGAGGGCCGTACTGTCGCCGATGTTGAGCTTGTTCATCACCTCGATCATGGCCTTCGTGCGTGGCTCAAGCTCCTCGAAGCTATCGACCACAATGATCCGGCCGTCGGCGGCCTTGGAGGAGAGCACGCTGCGGATAGCAAGGCGTCGCATCTTGCGGGGCATGTCCTGCTCGTAGGAGCGCTGGTGCGGGCCGAATACCACACCGCCGTGCCGCCACTGGGGCGATCGTGTCGAGCCCTGGCGAGCCCGCCCCGTGCCCTTCTGCCGCCACGGTTTGCGGCCGCCGCCGCGCACGTCGGCGCGGGTCTTGGTCTCATGAGTGCCCTGGCGGGCATTCGCCTGCTGCCGGAGCACGGCCTGGTGCATGACCGCGGTGTTCGGGGTGATGCCGTAGATAGCGTCGTCGAGCTCTATCTTCTCAACCGCATCGCCCGCGATGTTGTAAACTGTCGCTTCCAAGTCTGCTACTCCCTTACTTCTTCACCGCTTTGCGGACAACCAGCAGGCCGTTGGTAGGGCCGGGCACAGCCCCTTTCACCATCAGCAGATTGCGATCCGTGTCTATCGATACGATCCGCAGGTTCTGCACCGTCACACGCGCATGGCCCATGTGACCGGCCATCTTCAGGCCCTTGTACACACGCCCTGGCGTGGTGCCGGGGCCAATGGAGCCGGGGTGGCGAGAGCGGTCCGACTGACCGTGGGTGCGCTTGCCGCCGCCGAAGTTGTGCCGCTTCATCACGCCCGCGAAGCCCTTGCCCTTGCTGGTGCCGATCACGTCTATAATATCGCCCGGGTTGAACATTGAAACGTCCACCCGCTCGCCCACTTTGTGCGAGCTCGGCTCGATGCGCATCTCTTGCAGGGTCTTCACCAGCGGCAGCTTCTTCTTGCGGAGGTGGCCCCTCTCGGCCTGCGTCAGCTTCCTGTCCTGTGTCTCCTCGAAGCCAAGCTGCACAGCGTCGTACCCGTCGCTTTGCTGCGTTTTCACCTGGGTGACCACGCAAGGCCCGGCCTCGATCACGGTCACGCCGCTGGCGATGCCGCCCTCTTCAAATACCTGGGTCATGCCCAGCTTCCTACCCAATAATCCCTTTATCATCTCGGTACTTGCTCCCTCTAATGGAGTTTCGCTTGCCCGCCCGGAGGTTGTCCGGGCCCAGCGGCGTTTCTATGCCGAGGCAAGATTCCCGTTATTTTATCTCGACATCCACGCCCGCCGGCAAATTCAGCCTCATGAGGGCGTTGATGGTCTTCTGCGTGGGCTCGAGGATGTCGATCAGCCGCTTGTGGGTGCGGATCTCGAACTGCTCCTGCGAGTCCTTGTCGATGAAAGGCGAGCGGATCACGGAGAACTTCTCGATTTTGGTGGGCAGCGGCACGGGGCCGGCCACCAGAGCACCGGTGCGCTCCGCCGTCTCCACGATCTGCACCGCCGACTGGTCGAGTATCTTGTGATCAAACGCCTTCAACCGTATCCGAATTTTCTGTTTGGTCGCCATTCTGCTTTTCCCTCGCTAAAGGTGATGCGGGCAATAAGCGAAACGTGAAACGCGGGTTGGGCCTCACGTTTCACGTTTCTTCGTATTCTAAGCCTTTGATTTGGCCAGCAGCTCGGTCGCGACCGACTGCGGCACTTCCTGGTAGTGGTCGAACTCCACGGACGAGGAGGCACGACCCTGGGTCATCGAGCGCAGATCGGTGGTATAGCCGAACAGGTTAGCCAGCGGCACATACCCCCTCACCACATGCGTTCCGCCCTTCATCTCGGTCGACTCGATGTGGCCCCGGCGGCTGTTGAGGTCGCCGATCACATCGCCCATGAACTGCTCCGGCGTGGTCACGTCAATGCGCATCACGGGCTCGAGGATGGCGGGCTTGCCCTTCTCCAGGGCCTCCTGCAGGGCCATCGACCCCGCGATCTCGAACGCAAGCTCGTTGGAGTCCACCTCGTGGTACGAGCCGTCCACCACCGTGGCGCGAACGTCGATGATGGGGTAGCCGGCACGTCCGCCCGACTCCATCTTCTTCTGAATGCCCTTGCCGATCGCCGGGACGTATTCCCTGGGGATCACGCCGCCAACGATCTTGTTGACGAACTCGTAGCCCCCGCCCCGCTCCATCGGCTCGAACACCACCGTGGCGTCGCCATACATACCACGTCCGCCGGTCTGCCTCTTGAAGAGGCCGCGAGCGCGCACCGGCTGGGTGATGGTCTCCTTGTAAGCCACCTGCGGCTTGCCGCGGTTGGCCTCCACCTTGTACTCGCGGAACATGCGGTCGAGAATCACTTCGAGGTGAAGCTCGCCCATGCCCGAGATGAGCACCTGGCCGCTATCCTCGTCGGTCCGCACCTTGAAGGTGGGGTCCTCCTCGGCAAGGCGGGCCAGCGCGTTGTCCATCTTGTCCTGGTCGATCTTGGTTCGCGGCTCCACGGCAATCGAGATCACCGGCTCCGGGAACTTGATCGCCTCCAGCACAATTGGGTCGGTGGGATCGCTGAGCGTGTCGCCCGTGAAGGTGTCCTTGAGGCCCACGACGGCGGCGATATCGCCCGCGAACACCTCCTGGATGTCCTCGCGGTGGTTGGCGTGCATCTGCAGCAAGCGGCCAATGCGCTCCTTCCTACCCTTGGTGCTGTTCAGGGTGAACATACCCGTTTGCAGCTTGCCGGAGTAGACACGCAGGTAGGCGAGGCGGCCAACGTAGGGGTCGGCCACGATCTTGAATATCAGCGCGGAGAAAGGCACGTTCTCGTCGGTCGGCCTCTCTACCCACTCCTCGGAGCCGGGCTCCTGTCCCTTCACAGCGGGCACTTCCAGCGGCGAGGGTAGGTAGTCAAGCACTGCGTCGAGGAGCAACTGCACACCCTTGTTCTTTAGGGCCGAGCCGCAGAGCACCGGCACCAGGCGCGAGTCGATGGTCGCCCGATGCAGAGCCGCCTTCAGCTCCTCGGGGCCGATCTCCTCGCCCTCGAGGTAGCGCAGCGTCAGCTCGTCGTCGCTCTCCACGATCAGCTCCACCATCTTCTCACGATGGGTGGCGGCTTCGTCTGCCATATCCGCCGGGATATCAGTGGGCTCGATGATGCTATTTATGTCGTCTTTATATATGTAGGCCCGATTCTCGATCAGGTCGATGATCCCCTTGAAGTTCGATTCGGCGCCGATGGGGATTTGCACGGGCACGGGGTTGGCGCCGAGGCGCTCGGTGATCATGTCGACGCAGCGCCAGAACGACGCCCCGGTGCGGTCCATCTTGTTGACGAAACAAATCCGGGGTACGTTGTACCTGTCGGCCTGCCTCCACACGGTCTCCGACTGCGGCTCCACGCCCGCCACGCCGTCGAACACCACAACGCCGCCGTCGAGCACCCGCAGGGAACGCTCCACCTCGACCGTGAAGTCCACGTGGCCGGGAGTATCTATAATATTGATGCGGTGGTCCTTCCACTCGGCTGTGGTGGCGGCGGCAGTGATGGTGATGCCACGCTCCCGCTCCTGCTCCATCCAGTCCATAGTGGCCGAGCCGTCATGCACCTCGCCAATCTTGTAGATCCGGCCGGTGTAGTAGAGGATGCGCTCGGTGGTTGTGGTCTTCCCCGCATCTATGTGGGCAATGATGCCTATATTTCTGGTTTTTTCCAGAGGAAACGCTCTGGGCACTATCTTTACCTCCACAGGGATAGGGTTGGGGGTGTTCCCCAAAGCCCCTGGCAGGGAGGTCCCTGCCTCCCCTCGTTAGAATCTATAATGTGAAAATGCTCTATTGGCCTCGGCCATCTTGTGTGTATCTTCGCGGCGCTTGATGGTGGTGCCGGTATTGTTTGCGGCGTCCATCAACTCGGCGGCGAGGCGGTCGGACATGCTCTTGCCGGTCCTCTTGCGGGCCGCGCCGATGATCCAGCGCATCGCCAGCGACTGCCGGCGGTCGCCCTTGATCTCCACGGGGACCTGGTACGTCGCGCCGCCGACCCGGCGGGGCTTGACCTCGATCACGGGTGTGGCATTGCGCATTGCCTGCTCGAACACCTCGATGCCGGGCCGCTTGGCCCGCCGCTCAAGCTCGTCCAGCGTGCCGTAAAAGATCCGCTCCGCGGTCCCCTTCTTGCCGCGCTCCATCAGCTTGTTGATGAACTTGGTCACCACCAGGTTGTTGTGGCGTGCGTCCGGTACGGGAGCATGCTTCTCGTATCTACCTCGTCTTGGCATTTCCTTTGTTCCTCCGCCGGGCGGCCCCTGAGGGCCCACCCATACACACAATATGAGAACCGGTCCGGTTGCCGTTTGCCTAGCTCTCGCATCGCACACGGCGTATGGAACTCGGTTCCCATACTCTCTGTAGCCACCTGTTTTCAAGGTAACCACACGCCCGCGGCGTGCGTTTTACACTCTATTCGGTTATTTCATATTGATTTTTGAATTGGCCTCCCGCCAATTCAAAAATCAATATACAAAAAACTACCTCTTCCCCTTCTTGGCCTTATCGGGGTTCTTCGCTCCGTACTTGGAGCGACCGCGCTTGCGGTCTTTGACCCCCTGGGCATCAAGGGTGCCTCTGATGATATGGTAGCGCACGCCCGGTAGGTCCTCCACGCGGCCTCCGCGGATCAGCACCACCGAGTGCTCCTGCAAGTTATGGCCCTCGCCCGGTATATACGCGGTCACTTCCATATTATTGCTGAGCCTCACGCGGGCGATCTTCCGGAGCGCCGAGTTGGGCTTCTTAGGCGTCTGCGTGGTCACGCGGGTGCAAACCCCTCGCTTCTGGGGAGCCCCCTTGCCGCGTGTGGTCTGCTGCTTGTACACATTCAATGTAAAACGAAGCGCCGGAGCCTTCGTTTTCTTGACAGCAGTAGAACGCCCTTTGCGCACCAACTGATTAATTGTGGGCATTATTTCTCCTTCTTAAAACGCAGCGCATAATACGCACAGAAATAGATTATAGCAGAATGGACAAGGCATGTCAAGCGCGATGCACGCCTGAAATCAGGCGTCCAAAGCCGCCCGAATCGCTTCGGCCAGACCCTTCAAGTTTACCTTTTTAAAGTCGGTCGTGTCCAGTTCCACCAGCCTGCCGCCGATCTCCATCGCCCCGCAGCGGTCCTCCGCGAGCGCCTCGGGCATCTCGTGGATAGTCACGTGGTCCAGGTGCCCAGGATGCCGCTCCCCGCTCTCTCCCCGCCTTCGGAAGCGCTCCATCAGCACTTCGCTATCCGTCCGGCACACCACCTGGAACGGCTCGAACGGGTACTTCTCCCTCAACTCGATGAAGCGCGGCCCCGCCAGGTCCGCCGTGAAGTTGCTCTCCACCAGGAACGACCGCCCTGCCGCCAGCTCGCTCTCCATGAGAACGTACAGCAACTCCATCGTGGCCCGGCCCAGCTTCTTTGACCACTCCCTATCGCCAACGCCCAGAGTATCGAATAAGCTCTCCTTGATGAGGTCCTTCCCCAGGAACGGCAACCCCAACTCCCCCGCCAGGTATCTGCCGATGGTGGTCTTGCCCGTGCATGGTGGGCCGGTGACGATGACGACTAGCGGGTGTGACACGGGGTGAGGACGTAATACCGGGCGGGTTAGAATCCCCGGCAATCCGACCATTGCTGCTGCACGACATCCATCAGCGCCTGGAGTCTTGCCCGGAGGTAGGTGTCGTTCACCCTTACCTGGAATATCCCATACTGACAGGCGAACCGTCGGCCTTTCAAGTGCCCACTGTTGGTCTTCGGGATAGCAGCCACAGTTTTCGGCTCGATACCAAGGCACCCAGCCCAAAATGCTCTCAGTTCGTCTGAGTCCTGGTCGGCGTGGTACTGAAAACTGTATAGAATATGCGGGTTAGGAGATAAGCGCCGGATGCATTCATTCGCGAAGCGGATCATTTCCGGGTTTGAGTTACTGAAGCCAATCGCGTTCCGGTCTTTGCGAGTCCCCTCTGCCAGGTAAAGCACTACGAAATCACGAATATCGCGATCTGCAAGTAACTCCTCTGCAACCTCGTAGGCCGAGTCATAAGCCTCCTGCCTCCTAGCAGCATACTTCGCTTGCATGGCCGCCGTCCCTGCTTGCTGGGCTATACTCTGCCTGTTGGTCCAAGTAATCGGAATCCCCTTGACCCAATAGTAGACCGTGCTTCTGGACACGTTCAATCGTTGGGCAATATCGTCCAGCGCCAAATTATGCTCGGTCCTGAGCACTATAGCCTTCTGCCTTAAATGCTCGAAGCTTCTCATGTCGGTAACTGTCAACCGTGTGAAATGACAAACCCCAGCATGTGCCTACTCAACAATCAATCGGCAAATGCTGGGGCTAAGAAAAGTAGTCGGGATGCCGCGATTCGAACGCGGGGCCTCGACGTCCCAAACGTCGCGCGCTACCAGGCTGCGCTACACCCCGTCTTGTACTTAATTATACCCCAACAACGCTTTCACGTCAACCCGCTTGACAACGCCCGCGACTTGTAATATACCTTACACTCACAAAGCCATCGGCCATGCAGCCGGGCAGATCGTTGTTTACTGTTCGCGGGAGGGTGCAGCAATGAAGATGCATTCAGTTCGCATGCGCTTGGTGTTTACCGGCGCGCTGGCTCTGCTCGCCATAGGCCTTGTAAGCAACACCGGCACGGCCCAGACCCCCACCTCACACTACTTCCCTGAGACGCGCCACACCGTGAAGGGCCTCTTCCTCACCTACTGGCAGGAGCACGGGGCCCTGGCCCAGCAGGGCTACCCACTGTCCGAGGAGTTCACCGAGGTCAACGACCTCGATGGGAAGCCCTACACCATCCAATATTTCGAGCGGGCGGTCTTCGAGAGCCACCCGGAGAACAAACCGCCCTACAATGTGCTCCTCAGCCAACTTGGCACCTTCCAGTACAGGGCGAAGTACGGCGACGCCGGGGCACCGAGCCAGCAACCACACACCGGCGGCCAGCTCTTCAAAGAGACGGGCCACTACGCGGGCGGCACCTTCCTCGAATACTGGAAGAGCCATGGCGGCCTGGCCCAGCAGGGCTTCCCCATCTCCGAGGAGTTCACCGAGGTCAGCGACCTGGACCGCAAGCCCTACCTGGTGCAGTACTTCGAGCGGGCCGTGTTCGAGTACCACCCCGAAAACAAGCCGCCCTACGACGTTCTCCTCAGCCAGCTAGGCACCTTCCAGTTGCGGAGCAAATACCCCTCCGGCCCTCCGGGCGGCGAGGGTAGCCCCGTGCCTACGGCGGTAGCGACGACCCCACCCGCAAGGCCCTCGCCCACGTCCTCCACCCCGAAGCCCACCCGCACACCCGGCGGCACCAACTGCTCGGCCGTGCCCGACAGCCGGAAGAGCACGGTGAGCCACGCCGGGCCTGTGGCTATCTCCAACGTCCAGTATGTCGGGCAGGAGTTCGTGGAATTGAAGAACACGGGCGGCGACCCGACCGATATCTCCAAGTGGGTGCTGCGCGATAAGAACGACCCCAACCAGCAATATGCTTTCCCCGATGGCACGCATCTATCCGCTGGCGCCACCCTCCAGGTCTACACCGAGCCCGGCCACGAATACACCTTCAACAGCCGCAGCGCCATCTGGAACAACTGCGGCGACGCCCTGGAACTGCTCGACGCCTCGGGCGCAGTGGTCGCTACCTACGCCTACGGCACGCACCTCCTCCCGTGACTTCCGCCTGGCGCTCGGTCCTTCTCTAAAAAGGGGGGTGCGGGATCTCACTGCCGGGTGGGTACCCGGTTGCGCGTGAGGGATTGGAGCCTAACCCGTCCCACTCACCGTATTCATTGGTGGCCCGCAGGGCTGAGACCAACGAGAATTGACCAAATGGTAAGAATCCGCACCCTAACCTTTACTACAATACG
>JBJMMB010000423.1:0-10648 GCA_045805005.1 Chloroflexia bacterium | reverse complement strand
TTGTGGGCGTGCGGGTGGGGGTAAATGTTGGCGTTGCGGTCGGTGTACTGGTGGGGGTGTTTGTAAGTGTATTCGTGCTCGTGGGTGTGCGGGTGGGGGTAAACGTGGGCGTGACGGTGGGAGTGTTGGTGAAGGTTGAGGTGGGGGTGCGTGTGGGGGTGTTGCTGGGGCAGGTGTTGGTGCCGCTCGACCTGTAGACGTGGTCGGATATGTACACGAACGGCCCTGAACTGCTGATGCCGCCCGTGCTCCAGATTTCGCCGCCCGCGCGCCCCGTCGAGTAGTACCCCGCCTGGTTGGCTTGCCGCACGTCGGGCAGGACGGGCGGTGAAGAGGTCCACGTGCCGGCGGGCCAGCTTGCCAGCGATAGCTCGTCCACCAGGCTGGTCGGGTCGAAGAAGCTGCCGCCAGTGGCGTCGCCCCCGATGGCGTAGAGCTTGTTGGCGACGGGGTTGTAAGCCAGCGCGAAGTCGGCTCTGCCGGGCGTCCACGCCGGGCCGGTGCTCCAGGTGCCCGCCGACATATCGAGGCGCATGGAGGCGGTGCTGTTGGCGTCCGGGGCCAGAGGCCTGCTGCTCAGGTTGTTGAGTAGCGAATTGGGCGGCGTGCCCGGTCCGGCAAGCGCCGTTGTGCCGTAGGAACCGACCAGGTAGAGATATTGGCCGACCGTGGTGTAGCCGCCCAACTGGTAATTGGCGGGGGCTACAGTGCCTGTGAACCAGGTATTGGAGGCGACGTTGTAGCGATGCGTGGCGTTTGTCCCGCCCGTGGTCGGGCCGCCGCCCACCACGTACACGTTGCCATTGAATGCGCCGGCTGCTCCTCCCCAGCGGGAGGTCGGGCCTGGTATGCTCGGTCCCACGCTCCACGAGTTGCTCACAACGTCGTAGATGAAGAAGCCTGCCCCGGTTAAGCCCTGGGTGCAATATATCTTGTTGCTCAGGAAGGCGCAGGCCGGGGATTCCCCGCCCGACGGGATCGGTTGCAGGTCGGTCCAGGTGTTGCTGACGGCGTTGTACTTGCGGACGTCGGTCAGCACCACGCCGGGCGACACGCCCGAAATCACGTAGAGGTCGTCGCCGTTCTGGGCGAAAGCATACCTGCCGATAAGCCTCGGATATGCCGTGGCGGGCTGCCAGAGGGCCGGGCCGCCGCAGGTGGGCGTGGCCGTGGGAGTGCGCGTGGGCGTGAGGGTGGGGGTGCTTGTACTTGTGTTGGTGGGGGTGCGTGTGGACGTGCGCGTGGGGGTGGCCGTGGGGGGCGAGGAGCAGCCCCCGATGCTCACGATCACGTGGTAGCCGGGGCAGGTGGCGCCGCTGGCGACGGTGTGCACGACCACCGAGAAGGTGGCCCCCGCTCCCACGTTGAAGGAGTAGGAGCGCATGTCGGGCGCACTATTGAAACCGGCGCCCATGTCGGCAAGGTAGTTGGTGCACAGGTTGGCCGGGTTGAACGTGCCCAGGTAGGCCGCGCTGAAGAGCTCGTTAGTGGAGTTGACGCAGGCTTCGCCCATTACGTCCACGGTGACGCACTGGGCAGAGCCGCTGGTGTTCACGAACGTGCGCACGTCGTAGTTCCGCGGCTGCCCGTCGCCCAACAGCCCTGGGCAGGCGCTTGCCACGTTGCAATCGCTGGAGGTGCCGTCCCTGAAGAGGCGATCCATCATGTCGGGGTCGCTCGCGCTGATCGACCCGGTATAAACCACGGAGGGCGATTTGGTAAATACCAGCGAAATCGGCAGACCCACGGTGTTGCAGTGATATTGCGTGAACGTGGCGGCGTCTCTCTGCACGCCTATCGTGGCGCTGCTGCCGTTGTTGGGCACGTTGATGTAGGTCACCTCAAAGCGGTCGCGGTTCTCGAAAAGGCGCAGTTCGAAGTTGACCGGCACGGTTGAGGTGAGGTGGTAGGTGGTGCGCCACTCGATGTTGAAGATGCGGTTGGGGGCGCTGCCGCTGACCGAGGTGAATATGCCGCAGTTGCCCCCTGAGAAGCCCGCGCATCCGGCCAGGCCCGCCCGGTCGTCCAGGTCGTCCCAGTGGGGGAGGATGGCGTAGCTGAAACTCGCCGGAATACAGGTGTTGGTGAATCCGGCGTTGTTGCTGTCGAACTGCAAGTTGCCGTTGGAGCTAACTTTCGCCTGGGTGAAGCTCGCGTCGTAGAGCCTGTACGGGAAGGGGAGGACCACAGTGCTGGTACAGTCGTCGCAATGCTGGCCCAGGTCGGTGGTGCCCGGCACCGGGGCGTTCCCCGCGGAGGTGACGGCGTAGTTGGAAGCCGGGGCCATCGACCAGGCGATCTTTAAGCCTCCGCCGCTCAGGCTGTTGGTGTTGCATGAGAAGAGGGTGTGCAGGCTGCCGGTGTCCTGCTGCACGCCTACGGTGGCGCTCGCCCCGTTCAGGGACACGATGTTGTAGATGAAGTCAAACTGGCTGGGCCTGCCCTCGTACAGGCGCACCTCGAAGTCGGCCGCTGCCGTGGTATTCGAGTGGTAGACCGCGCGCCACTCGATGTTAAAGATGCGGTTGGGGGCCGCCCCGGAGACCGAGGTGAAGATGCCGCAGCCCCCTATATATCCTGAGCAGCCCGGTAGGCCCGTGGTTGTCTCAAGGTCGTCCCAATGGGGGAGGAGGGCGTAGCTGAGCGAGAGGTCGGGCAGGCAGGTGTTGGTGAACCCGGCGTTGTTGCTGCCGAATTGCAGATTACCGTTGGAACCAACGTTGACGTTATTGAAGGTAACGCCGTACAACTGGAACGAGAAGGGGATGTATACGGTGGTGGTGCAGTCGTCGCAGTGGTTGCCTATGTCGGTGGTGCCCTGGACCAGAGTCGCACCCGTGCTCGTCGAGTAGGTGTAGGTATCGCAGGTGAGGGGGAGCGGGTCGGGCTGCTGGAAGGTGCCCATACGGCCCGCCTGCTGCGTGTTGCCGCTCGTGTTGTCGGTCCACGTTGCCAGGATCCTCGCGTTGCCGCTCTGGTCACCGTGATAGTTGAAGCCCCCCACGTTGACCGCCTGGTAGTCGCCCATGAAGAAGGTGTTGGTGGCGTAGCTGCCGCTCAACTGGAATGGTGTGGACCAGGTGGCACCCTGGTCGGTGGACTGCACGTAGAATTGGGCCAGGGTGCTATTATTGGTGGTGCCGCTCCCGTAGGTGACGTGCACCACGTGGTCCTCCGACACGGTCACCCAGGGCATGTACTGAAAGATGTTGGCGTTGGGGTTGTTGTAGACGATCACCGGGGTAGACCAGGTTGTGCCGTCGTTGGTGCTCCTCGACAGGTAAGTGGCCGCCGAGGCTGGCGTGTTGGCTGTGCGGTACTGTATCCACACCGCGTAGAGAGTGCCGTCGGCGGGGTCGGCGGCTATGTTGGGCGCGTCGCTCCAGCGGAAGACGCCGGGCGAGGCTGTATTGAAGCTCACGCTTTGGTTGAGGGGCACGGTCACGATGGTGCTGGAGATGGGGAAGGTAATACCCCCGTCGGTGGAGCGCGACCACATCACCTTGTTGGTGGCGGTGATGACCCCGCAGCACGAGCCGCGGTGCCAGGCCGCCACGACCGTGCCGTCGGGCTCAATGGCGAGCGATGGATACTCATTATGGTTTGTGCTGCCTGCGGCCTCGTTGGAGACCACGAGGGGCACGAAGGTGCTCCAGTTGGCTCCCTGGTCGGTGCTGCTCCGCACGCCTACCGTGTCGTAACTGCCCGTGCCGCCCGCGTCGAAGAGCGCGTCGGTGACGTAGATGCGCCCGTAAAACGGGCTGTTCGGGTTGTAGTCCACCCACAGGTATTCGCGATCGTCGTCGTACCCGGCGATGCCGGCGGTGCCGCCGGTGGCGGCCCAGGTGTTGCCGCCGTCGGTCGATTTGCTCAGTGGTATATCCCAGTTAGAACCGCCCGTGCATAGCGAGATGCCGAGCGCCGTGTTGGCGTTGTTGACGTTACCGGCTAGCCATACAGGCACGTCGTCGCCGCCGCTGGTGCAGGCGGGCACCGCGCGTCGGGTCCAGGTGTTGCCGCCGTCCGTGGTGAAGTTGAAGTTATTGTTGTTGCCCCCCGACAGGGCCCTTAGCCCGTCGTAAGGGTGCACCGAGGCCGCAGGCTCGGTGGAGCCCGCGACCCCCGAGAGGTTGCGCATGACCCCCCAGGAGATGGTGCTCAAGGGGCTGAGGAAGCTCAGTGGGTTTTTGTCGGGTTGCTTGGGGACGCTACCCCCACTGCCTGGTTTGGCGGCCACAGGCTTGAGCAAACCCGCGGCGATCAGGCCCGAAAGGGAGCGCATTCTGTAATTGGCGGGCAGGGTGTCGAAGTTGTCCGCGGGGCTCGTCTGCGCCTCGCCTGCCTGGAGGCTCGTTCCGGCCCCACCCACGACCTGCTTTGCCGGCTGCCAGTTGACGCCGGCGCCGCCGGTGGCGTCCGGCGGGGCGACGGGCAGGCCCGCATCGCCCGCCTGGTAGGATTGCACCGCACCCGGCTGAGTCGCGCCCTTCTCAACGGCATGGGTCTCGTCCGCGTTCATGCCCGCCATAGCCACCAGCGCGAGGGCCGCCGCGCTCCAGATGATAATGCCTAGCAGCCTGCTTCCGCTCCTGCTCGGCGCCATTGGGTGCCTCCGATTCTAATGCTTAATGCGTGATGCGTAATACGTGATGCGTAATGGATGTAGGGTAGCGGGTTTTGCTCCCCAAGCTTAGTGGGCATCCATTACAGATCGCGTATTGCGTATTACGTACGCATTACGCAATACAGATGAGTTCGGCAGTGGTGCGATGGAGTGGTGCGACGTGGATATAAAGTGGATGTGATAGGCGCATTATAGGTCCGCTGTCAGGTGCCGTCAATTGTGCATTCGCCTCTATCGCTCCACGCGGTAGGCGACTAAGGCTGCCCGGTCGAGGACGTAGAGGAGGCCGTCGGGGCCGTAGGCCAGGCCGGTTGGGGAGGCGAGGGCGGGTTTGTTCTCCTCTACCAGAGAGTCCTGGAGATTGCCCGTCCTGGTGTTGATAGATACCAGCCCTCTATCGCAACTTACGTCCAGCCAGTCGCCGCTCGGCGCTATATACCATGGAGAGCAGTGCAGGTTGTAGCGCTCGGTGAAGTGTCCGTCCTCGGACACCCTTACGACTTGCTTCTTGCTCACGTCGGCGGCGTATATTCTGCCGTCGGGCGTTACGGTAACCCCGGCGAGGTTGTCGAAGCCGTCCTTGTCGTCAGTCAGGTTGCGCACCGGAGCCCCACCGCCCGCCTCGTACTCGCGCACGCGTGCGCCGACCATGTCACCCACATAGAGCTTGCCGCCCGGCCCGAAGCCCAGGCCCACGGCCACGTCCGATTTCTCATTCAGCGGCACCTGCCGCACCACCTCTCCGTTCGGCCGCATCACCAGCAGCGCCGTGTCGCCCGCGCCATTGTTCAGCACGTAGAGCAGTCCATCGGGCCCGACCTTGACGTCGCCCGGGTGGGTATAGCTCAGCGGGCCATCCGCTCCCTGTGGCGTGAGCACCTCGAAAGCCCCGGTGCGGGTATCAAGCGTTCCGGCCGCGCCGCCCCGGTAGTCCACGAGATAGATGCGCCCGTCGAGATAAGCGATGCCGAGGGGTTGGTCGAGTGGCCTGTTGATGTTCCAGCGGGCTTGCTCGTGCAGAACGCTCCTGTGCTTGAGGTATTCCGCGTTGATGGTGAGCCAGCCGGCACCCACGAGGACGATGGCCGCCAGCCAACCGAGGCCCCGGACCCGTTGCGATCGCGCCTGCCAGGGGCTTGCCCGGCGCAGGCTCATCAGCAGGTCGCCGCACAGTGTCACCAGCAATGCGGAGGCGATGATCCACCCCGTGGTGAGCGGCTGGCGGGTCAAGTCGGGCCAGGCGAAGGTGGGCAGCACCCGGCGCAGGTTCGGGTGGAAGGGCAGATCGGGGGATTGGGCCAGCCAGCTCCAGAAGAAGCCCTGGCTGGCGGGGAACATCAACCGCGGGTCGGTCATAACCAGCGCCATGTAGGCCCACCCCGGCAGGGCGAGCAGCAGGTAGAGCAGCCGGTATATCCAACTCCAGCCCAGAGCCGCCAGGGAGACGGCTAGCGGCCCGGCCAGCAGCGGAACCAGGGTGGTCAGGTAGCGCGCAGGCGGGCACCAGAGGCCGTTCCAGAAGTTGAAGGCGGCGATCAAGGTGAAGTAGGGGAGGGCCACCAGCGCTATCCAACCGAGCAGCCTGCGCTCTCCACCTCCGCTTCGGCCCCGCCGCCACATTGCGATCATGCCCACCGGCGCGAGCACGTACACCGGCGCGTGCGGCAGCAGCCCCCATTGTTGGTCGAAGAGGAGGGCGAACGCGTCGTTGACGAACGCCGTTCGCGCCTCGCTGCCGCCCCAGGGCCAGTAGAAAACAGGCGACTCGACCCCCGGCCCCGCCGCAGTATTCGGCGTGAGCGAGCCGAACAAGAAGAGATCGTAACCCACCATCAGGAGGATAGAGATGGCTATGGGGATCAGCAGCCAGAGAAGCGATTTTGGATTTTGGATTTTGGATTTTGGATTTGCTTCTAATCCAAAATCCAAAATCCAAAATCCAAAATTAGAAGAGCGCCACCACTGCACACAGGCGTAGACGCCTAGCCCTGCGGCGATGGGGGCGCAGCGCCAGGCCAGCCAGGGGATGTAGCCGATAGCGGCCCCCGCCAGCACCAGTTGCCAGGGCCGATTGCCCCGCCAGCCGTGAGCCAGCCTCCGAAAGGCGTAGATTAGCAGCAGCCCGGTGGGCAATTCGGTGAAGATCAGGAACGAGTAGCTCATGATAGGTGAGCTGAAGGTCAGCGGCAGCCACACCGCCCACGCGATAATCAGCCGCCCGGTTAATTCATAAGCCAGCAGGAAAATGTTCACGCCCACGAGCGCGCCCACTATGCACATGAACACGATAGTGGCCGGCCACCATAGCGAGAACCACGAACCGACGATCCAGGCCGGCACCAGTAGCGCCCCCAGCCCCGGCTGGTGGTGGTCGTACTGCTCCCCCGGTGGGCGCCTGGTTACCGCCAGTTGCGGCGGTAGCGGGTAGGGCGCTGATTCACCAGCGAATGGCTCTGGGCGCGGCGCGAGCTTGTAGAACTTGTCCTCGTCGTGCTGGGCGTAGTTGTTGGCGACATTCAGGTCGCCGTCCTGGACTATGCTCATGGTGTCCATGAGGTAAAACGGTTGGTCCCCGGTCGGCGGGTTGGAGAACCTCAGAAAGTTGGGTATCAGGGCGACGTACAGCAGCAGGGTCAACCCGAAGCAGAACGCAACCCATTTCCTGCCCGGCGATATCCGAGGGAGCTCAGCGTCCGGAGGCGTGTCTACGACCGGTAATCCAGGCTCGACGTTTGCGTGTGTTGCATTGTGGGCTCCGCTGTACTTCTTCAGCCATGAGCCAGGAGGCCCTATACCAGCCATGATCGCCCTCCGGTTTCCATCCAAACGACGCCCCGCTACATAGTCGCGGTAGTCAAGTTTAGCATGCCGTTACCACCAGAGCCAAGGGTCGGAGGTCGGAGGTCGGTGGTCGGGGATCAGTGGTCGGGGGTCGGGGTCATATGCAGACATTGACTACTAACATTCCCAACCTTTCGGTCGATTTCCCCCACTATTAAGTATGTATACTTGCCGGCAGGGGGTTCTCATGGAGACGATACCGGATACCGAGCTCGTGGCGCGGGCGCGGTCCGGCGACAAGGACGCTTTCGGCGAACTTATCGAGAGGCACGGGCAGATGGCCCGTCGCATCGCCGCGCGCATGGTGGCCGACGGGGAAACGGCTCGCGAGCTGGTTCAGGAGGCGATGCTCCAGGCTTTCCTGTCGCTCGACCGTCTGCGCGACAACCGGCGCTTCCGGAACTGGTTCTATGGCATCGTGCTCAACGTCTGCCGCGGCTATATCCGCGACCGCAAAGCCCCCACCGTCTCGCTGGCCGAACTGGCCGGCGGCCTCCCCTTCGACGCCCTCCCTTTCACAGCCTCCTCTCTCGACCCGCAGGAAGTTGCCGAGGCGCGGGAGCTTCACCGCACGGTCCTCGAAGCCGTCAACATGCTCCCCCGCAAGAGCCGGGCGGCTACCGTGCTCTTCTACTATGAGCAGCTAACGCTGCGGGAGATCGCGGCCATCCTGGGCGTGTCCGTGGTCGCCGTGAAGAGCAGGCTGCACGGGGCCCGCCTACAACTCCGGGAGCGCCTGCTGGCATCGTATCCTCGACCCGAACGACCGGCTCCATTAAACCCACCCACCCCAAGGAGAATCGCCATGAAACGAGTCACCATCGCCGACGTGATACAAAGAGAGAAGCCCCACGACCATGCCTGCGTGGTTATATTGCGCGAGGAGACAGGCCCCAGGGCGTTGTGCATCTGGGTTGGCCCAACGGAAGCCACAGCTATAGCTATGAACCTGCGGAGCGTACCCACCGACCGGCCCATGACCTACAACTTCACGGCCGCTCTCCTGCAAGCCGCTAACGCCGAACTGGAGGAGGTGCGCATCGAGGCTCTGAAGGGCGATACCTTCTACGCCCTGGCAAGGGTACGCACGGGGGACACGATACAGGAAGTGGACGCGCGCCCCAGCGACGCCATAGCCCTGGCCGCCTGCGTGGGCGCGCCGGTATACGTATCCGAAGAAGTTCTGGGCCGGGCGGGCATGGACGTGCCCGAGCAATTGGACAAGGGTCCCGGGCTGGGCAGGGGCCTGGAAGGCCTCCTTAAGGAGTGGGACGACAAGCAGCGGGAAGTCCAGGTGCTGCGGGCAGCACTACCTGCCACCGAAGAAGACAAAGTGAAGTCGCGCCAGGAGTTCTGGGCCTTCGTGCTGGGGGTCGAGGGCGAGCAATAGATAACATGATCGTTCAGCCCAACGTTATAGGATGCGCAGGCCGGCTACGCTGCTACCGGCGGGCGACGCCACGGGTAGAGCAGTCAAAATGGAGGTCAAGCATGGACACCTATAACGACGGAAACAGCGGCCCAACCACCAACAGCGGAACGGGCACCGATAGCGACACAGGCAGCGCGGGAGCGGGTGCCCTGAGCGCGTCGGGCGGAGGCGCGGGCACTACCATGGGCGCCGGCTCGACAGCCGCCGGCCCGGGCGGGGGCAGCCTTCCTACGGACAACAGCGATCCCTCGACCGGCCCCGGAACCGGTGGAGGCGCGGGGACCGGTGGAGCGGTAGGTGGTACCGATTCCGCCTCCGGCCACGGTGAGGACACAAAGCCGGGCTAGGGTCCCTTCTTAGCAGGGCCGCGGCCCAGGGTCAATTCATTCTCGGTGGGCGGCGGATTCTTGTAGGGGCAGGCCCCCGTTGCCTGCCCAGGTCGTAAACCGCTAATGCCAGGGTAGGCAAACCGGGCAGGCAACGGGGGTCGTCCGCTGCGCTCCCGGCCCTACAGGTTGTTTACCCGAGAATGAATAGCCCCTGGCCACAGCTGGCGCATGAACGGTAATTGCAAACACGTGTTATAATAGAGCCGGCTTCCATCCGGAAATCTATTGTTTGAGTGCGTACCACAAAAGAGAGTATCCGGTGCCTTATGATCCTCTTGATCATAACGTCTTATCTTGCGGCTGAGGCCGAGTAGCTTCAGGAAAGATAGACTCTCTTATGGATACTTCTCCTTCCACGGCGAATGCAGCGCCAACCACTCAACCAAAGACGCGTTATCCAATCGGCCAGCGTATCAGGAGATTACGCCACGAAAGAGGTTTGACCCAGGAGGCCCTTGCTGCCCCTGAGTTTACCAAAGGATACGTGAGCGCCCTCGAAAGGGGTGCGGTCCGGCCATCCCTCAAGGCCATGGAGCTTCTCGCTGCGCGGCTTGGAGTGCCCATTACCGATTTTTTGGCCCCTCCACAGCAACTCGATAACGGGTCCGACCTGGAGGCTGTGAAGGAGGATATCCTTTTCCAGTCGAACTACGCGAAGATGCTCATCCGCACCGGGCAGGTGGACGAGGCTATGAAGCTTATCGATACCATCGAGTCGGATGCGCGGGACTACTCAGGCAAACTCCCTCCAAACGTCAAGTACATGATACCTTTCTTGCGGGGGAGGGCTTACCTCCAGGCGCGCTCGGCCCGGCAAGCTCGCCCTGAGCTTGAAACGGCCCTCGCCATCGCCGAGGGAGATCAGGAGGCCACCGCCCGCACCCACAACCTGCTAGGCGTGGTATTCTTTGAGTTGGACCTGCCCCAGTTTGCCCTCGAGCAGCATTTGCTGTGCCTGGAAGCGTTGCACAGCGGGGCGGTCAAGGACCCCTATTTCCGCCTGGCGGTGTACCGCAACCTTGCCAGCGATTACTGGGCCTTGAACGATGCCGGCCACGCCATCAGCATGTACAAGGAGGCCCTACCAATCCTGGAAGACCTCAATGACATGGAGGAGCAGGCCCGGGTCTTCTGGGGAATGGCGATGGCGTACAGGATGTCCAAGGACACGGCCCTCGCCAAGTTGTACGCCTCCAGAGCCCTGAACATCTACGAGTTGGCTGATAACCGCTCGGAAGCGGCCTCCACGTGTCTGAACCTGGCCGAGATATTCATGGAAGAACAGCGTTATGAGGAGAGCGAGCAGCTTCTGGAGCGAGCCGGGCGCTACCTGACCAGCACGGGCAACCAGGCCCTGCTGAG
>JBJMMB010000422.1:0-8451 GCA_045805005.1 Chloroflexia bacterium | reverse complement strand
TCCGCTCGACACCCCCAGCACCACGCCCATTCCAGCCTGTCCACAGAACTACGCCGTAACGCGGATCAGTGCGGGCCCGGTTGTCTCAGGCACGACACTTATCTCCGGCAGCGCCTGTGACGACTGCTACGTTGTCGCTAACCTGCCTTTCACATACTACTTTTACAACCAGCCCTTCACTTCGGTAAAGGTGGTCGACAACGGGCTGCTCAGCTTTGCGGGCACCCCGGACGTCGGTTTCAACAATTATTGCATACCGGACCCGAACCCACGGACCAACGTGATCTATGCGCTATGGCGGGATCTTACTATGGATCGTGACCTGCAGCAGTGCCTGGACATCGGCTGTGGGGTGTTCACTTCGGTCAGTGGCACCGCGCCCAACCGGATCTTCAACATAGAGTGGCGGGCCCTTTCCCTGTCTATGTCCAACCCTTTTACACCGGTATATCTGGAGGTGCGCCTGTACGAGGGTCAGCAGAAATGGGACGTGATCTATAGCCGCCTCGATACTACCGATAGCCGGAACGCGACGGTGGGGGCCCAGCAGGACGTGACAGGTCTCGTGAGTGTGTTGTACCAGTGTCCCGGTGTGCCGTCCGTGCTCAACAATGGCGACATGCTGACTTATAGGTTGGAGACTATCTGCCCTCCGCCGACCACCACCGCAACCGCCACTCGCACTGCTCCACCCACATCCACTAACACACCCACATCCACTCCGACTGCTCCGGTGACCACCGATACCCCCACGGCTACGGCTACATGGACCGGCATGTATGTTGCTGCCCGTGTGCTGCTGGAAGGACGGCCCACGCCTCCAAGCGCCGTGCAAGGCGTGAGTGTAACTCTGAGTCTGCAACCCGTGGTGGGCGGTACCCCTGTTGACTACACAGCGGCAACCAACCAGGATGGCTATTTGTATCTGGCCCCTGACCTGCCACCGGGCGACTACCGGTGGCGGGTGAAGAACGCCCAGACCCTGGCTCTCGGCGGCACCACGAGCCTGTTGAGCGGCCAAAACTCGCTCGACCTGGGCACTATGATCGAGGGGGACGCCGATAACAATAACTGCGTGAACGCGCTAGACTTCATCATAGTTAAGACTAGCTTTGGCAAATCTATAGGGCAGCCGGGCTACGACGAGCGGGCGGACTTCACCGGGGATAGAGCTGTCACGCTTCAGGACTTCAACCTGTCCAGGGCACATTTTAGCCAGTGTGGTGCTCCTCTGCTCGGCACAGCTGGCACAGCTACTCCCTCACCCACCACCACGCCGGAGGTAACGGCCACCCCCGCGACGGATACCACCCTGATAGGCCGTGTGGTACTCGGGGGCAGGACCGCCCCTCCCAGCGCCAGGCAGAGCGTCAGCGTAACCCTCTCCCTGCTGCCGGTAGGTGGAGGGACCGCCGCAACATACACTTCGGTGACCGATGACTACGGCTACATGACAGTTACTACGGGTCTGGTCCCCGGCCCCTACACCTGGCGCATCAAGAACGATCAAACGCTGGCAATATCGGGCACCACCACCCTCGTCACGGGCGATAACCAGGTGGACATGGGAGTATTCAAGGAGGGGGACGCCGACGACAGCAACTGCGTGAATGCGGTAGATTTCATTATTACAAAGATGACCTACGGCAAGTCAGTGGGGCAGCTGGGCTACGACGCCAGGGCGGACTTCACGGGTGATGGAGCTGTCTCCACACAGGACTTCACACTGTTGAAGACTAATTTCAACCAGTGTGGCCCTGCCGGTCCATAGCGAGCGCCAGGTGTAATGAGTATAGAGCGCCGAGTAGGTTAGGGATTACTCTTTACGCACTCTCCGGCACCTGGAAAGACCTCAGGGATTACTACGAAAGAGCGATTGACATTATTGTCAACGATATAGTAAGATTGTAGGGTTATGCGCGGGCTGTTCCCTATTGTAGCCCGAAATAACCAACTTCCAAGGGCCATCGGGGGACGCGTCTGTAGAAGTAAGGGTCTTGTACCCTGCTCCGCGGAGCGGGCGTGGAAGTTCCATTCGGCACTATGCCGGGTACAAGGGGATGCCGCATATGGGTTCCCGGTCTATCTGAGTGGGCTCAGTTTCCGATGATAACTAATAGAGCCTGGGCCGTGCACGCATAGCATGTGCGAGCAGGCAGACACCGACGACGATGCCAAAAGTGCCTTCAGCGCCAGAGGGCACAGCGTACTGCAATCCGGAGGTGACATGACACCAGGCGTGGCCAGGCGATGCTTCTTCTGGGCGGCAGGAGCTGCACTGGTGCTGGTCCTCGTCTGGAATGAGGGCCTACCGGCGGCGTTTGGCAGCCCTTTAGGTCCCGGATCCACAACTGGAGGCGACGCGAACCCGCCGGTACAGGGCGGAGACCCCAACCAGGCCCCCGCGCCCCCCAACACCGCAACGTTCACTCCCACCAATACGAGCACGGGTACGCCCGCGAACAGCCCAACGATCACTCCCACCGGCACCGTCACCCCGAACTGCCCGCAGAACTACACAATTACCCGCATCAGCTCGGGCACTGTCGTATCCGGCACTACCTTCGTCACGAACTCGGATTGCGACGACTGCCGGGTACTCATCAACCTGCCGTTCACCTACTATTTCTACGGCCAGCCCTTTAACACTGTGAACGCGACCTCGAATGGCTTGCTTGGCTTTACCGGTTCAGTGGATTACGGCTATGTGAATACATGTATTCCCGACCCGCTGGCAACGACTAACGTCATTTACGCTTACTGGCGCGATCTCGACATGGACAGCATGTTGGAGCAGTGCATCGACCTGGGCTGTGGGGTCTACACCTCTGTATCGGGCAGCGCGCCCAACCGCATATTCAACATCGAGTGGCGGGCCGTTGGGCTCGCGGGCCCTAACCCTTTTATGCCGATATATTTTGAGGTGCGGCTCTATGAGGGCCAGCAGAAGTGGGACATCGTATATAGCCACGTCGATCCCTCCGACTACCAGCATGCCACTATTGGGGCTCAGAAAGATAGCGCCGGTATCGTGTACGCGCAGTACCAATGTCCCGGCTCGCCCGCCAGCCTAACTGACGGCGACATGCTAACCTTCAGCTATGGCTACGTTTGCCCAACGGCGACTCCAACAGGTGAGCCCACCTTCACCCCTACGGGCGGGCCGAGCAGCACGCCTGCGAACAGCGCGACGAGCACGAGCACGGGCACCGCCACCTTCTCACCTTCTATCACTCCTACCTCCACCAACACACCGACACCCACTATCTCCTCTACATCCACCTCAACTCCTACCTCTACGCCCACCCCCTGCCCCGCCAACCATAACTATGACATAGTCCCAACTACGGGGGCTACCATAGTCCCCGGCACCTTAGACGTTGGCAACCACGGAGATGACGTGGTTACCGCTATCAGCTTGCCTTTTACGGTCTATTTCTATGACTGGCCCTTCAACTCGGCGGCTCTTTCTTCCAACGGCAACGTCCAATTCTCAAGCTCCTCCGAAGTCTACGACAACACCTGTCTGCCTACGAACCTATTGAGCAACGTGATCTTCGCGCACTGGGACGACTTGTTGACCAACTCGGAGTTGAGTTGCCCGGGAGGGCCATGTGGCATCTTCACCTCGGTGAGTGGGAGCGCCCCCAATCGCATATTCAATATCGAGTGGCGGGCCGCACTGGTGAGCAACCCCAGCCAGGGAGTGAATATGGAGGTGCGGCTGTACGAGGGACAGCGCGGGGGCGCGGACCCGGACAGGTTCGAGTTGATATATGGGCAGGTGGATGGAGGCGGGGACAGTGCGACAGTAGGAGCGCAGCAGGGGACAGGGACTGGACCAGGAGAGCTGACCGCGCAGTACAAATGTGGAGTGGCGGGGGGAACTTTGAGCAGCGGGTTGAAGCTGTTGTTCATGCAACCTCCGTGCGGCTCCACTCCTACCAGAACGCCCACCTCCACGAATACGCCAAGCAATACTGCTACACCCACCTCCACGTTCACAACTACGCCCACTGGCACGCCTACCCGTACGTACACCGCAACTGCCAGCAGCACGGCCACCTTCACGCAGACACCGGTGCCCACCAACACCCGCACCAACACGGCCACGCAGACGCCCAGCGCAACAAGTACGCTCACAAGCACCCCCACCGCAACACGTACCGTCCCTCCTACGGTTACCCAGAGTCCGACAGCTACGTTCACCGGCACCGCTACTGCAAGCCCCACCGTCACACCGAGCCGGACTGCCACACCCACCCTCACGGCCACGCGCACAGCTACCGGCACGCCAACCACCACGTTGACCCCCACAAGTACGCCCACAGTCACAGTCACCCGGACTCCGACCCGAATCCCCACGATCACCTTGACCCCCACCCTAACCGTCAGCCGCACGGCCACCAAAACGCCCACCAGCACGGGTACAGCCGATGTACTGCTTCCCACCGATACGCCCACCAACACGCCATTCCCAGTGGTGGTCGTGGGGCACGTGTTGCTCGAAGGGCGGCCCACACCGCCCAGCTCGCGGCAAAATGTTACCGTTACCTTCAGCCTTCGACCGTCGGGCGGTGGGGTTGCTGTAGACTTCGTAACGGCCACCGACCAATCCGGCTTCTTCACCGTGCCAACCGGCTTGCTGCCGGGGGACTACCAGTGGCGAGTGAAGAACTCCCAGACCCTGGCTCTCGGCGGCACCACGAGCCTGCTGAGCGGCCAGAACTCGCTCGACCTGGGCACTATGCCCGAGGGCGACGCCGATAACAATAACTGCGTAACGGTGCAGGACTTCAACATACTCAAATTTACCTTCGGTAAGTCCGTGGGGCAGCCGGGATACGACGACAGGGCGGACTTCACCGGCGACGCCAGCGTTTCCACACAGGACTTCAACCTGTTGAAGGCCCGCTTCAACCAATGCGGAATGCCCGCACTCACCACTCCTACACCGACGCCGACGAGCACGCCCACGCAAACCCCGACCAGCGGTGTGAGGTTCATAGGGCACGTGGTAATCGGGAGCAGGAGCGCCCCTCCCAGCTCCAGGCAGAGCGTCAGCGTCACCCTCTCTCTACTGCCCGCGAGCGGGGGTACGCTCAGCACTTATACTTCGGTAACCGACGACTACGGCTACATGACAGTGACCACGGGCCTGGCCCCCGGCCCCTACACATGGCGCATCAAGAACCCGCAGACGCTAGCCCTATCGGGCACCGCCACCCTCTTGACAGGGGATAATCAGGTGGACATGGGAGTGTTCAAGGAGGGGGACGCCGATGATAGCAACTGCATCAGCGCCCAGGACTTTATCTTATTGAAACTCGCCTATGGCAAGTCGCCGGGGCAGCCCGGGTATGACGCCAGGGTCGATTTCAATGGTGATACCACCATAGGCACGCAGGACTTCATTCTGCTCAAAGTCAACTTCAACCAGTGTGGCGCCGGACCCCTATCGGCCCCGGGCAGGTAATAAGGGCGCGGCCAGGAGCGGACGGCTCCGCCGATGACCTGTACCTGCGTTGAACCAGGGGAGAGGTAGCAGCGAGTGTCAGTACAATCTACCAGGCGATATCTGTTCTTGGTGGTCTTGGCGCTGGGTATAGCGTCGGCTGTGTGGCTCGCACCAGAGGCCGTCAAGGCGGCGGTGCCCTGGGCAGGCGTGCCCACGTCCGGGGCTACGGGTAGAGGGCCCGATGCTCCAGATGCCTTCACGCCCACCAACACGCCCACCGATACGAACACGCCTACCATCACGCCCACCGCTACGGCGACTCCCCCCTGCCCGCAGAACTACACCATAACCCAGGTAAGCTCCGGCGAGGTGGTTTCCGGCACGACGTTTCTCCTCGGCTCGGATTGCGACGACTGCAACGTGCTCATGGACTTGCCCTTCACGTACTATTTTTACAACCAGCCATTCTCCACCGTATTCGTCTCCTCCAATGGCTTCCTCACGTTTGCCAGCCCGTATGACATCGGTTTTACCAATTACTGCCTGCCCGACCCGGTCGACAACAACAGCGTAATATATGGGTTGTGGCGCGACCTGAGTATGGATAGCGACCTCCAGCAGTGCCTGGATATAGGATGCGGGGTTTACACCTCGATTAGCGGGAGCGCGCCCAACCGCATCCTCAACATTGAATACCGCGCCGTATCCCTCCGTGGTGCCAACCCCTTCTCCCCTGTTTATTTCGAGATGCGGTTGTATGAAGGCATCCAGCAGAGGTGGGACGTCATCTACAGCCAGGTTGACGAGACAGACATCCAGAACGCCACCATTGGGGCGCAGAAGGGCACGGTGGGGCCCATCGTTCAATACCAGTGCCCAAGCTCCCCTGGGAGCATCACGGACGGCACGATGCTCACCTTCAACCTGAATTTCTTCTGCCCGACGTTCACGCCCACCCGCACTCCGACCAGCACGCCCACAAACACGCCTACGCGCACCCCGACCAGCACCACCACCGATACTCCCACGAGAACGCCCACGAGAACGCCCACCAATACCTTCACCATTACCCCGACCCCCAGCAATACGCCTTGCGGGATCACTCCCAACTACGACATATTCCAATCCACGGGGGCCGCCATCGTGCCGGGGACCTTTGATGTGGGCAACCACGGTGACGACGTGGTCACCGGTATCAGCCTGCCGTTCACCGTCTATTTCTACGGCCAGTCGTTCAACTCGGCCTACCTTTCCTCAAACGGCAATCTGCAATTCGACAGCGCGTCGGATGCCTATGATAACACCTGCCTGCCTACGAATCTGTTCAGCAACGTGATCCTGCCCCAGTGGGATGATTTGCTGACCACGTCCACGCTTACCTGCCCCGGAGGACCTTGCGGAATCTTCACTTCGACGAGCGGTACGGCTCCCAACCGGATTTTCAACATCGAGTGGCGAACGGCCCTCGTAGGAGCGCCCGCAGGTCAGGGTGTGAACATGGAAGTACGGCTGTACGAGGGGCTGCATAAGTTCGACATTATATACGGGCAAGTTGATGGTGGCGGGGCCGGGGCCACGGTTGGAGCGCAGAAGGATACAGGCACGGACCTTTTCGCACAGTTCGAGTGTGGGCTGGCGGGGTCGCTAAGCCCAGGGCTAAAACTGACCCTCATGCAGCCGCCTTGCAACTCCACCCCGACTTCAACTCCAACCCGCACATACACCAACACTCCGACCAGCACTCCGACCAGCACACCCACGAACACTCCAACCGTCACCCCTACGGCCACGAGAACCTTCACCAATACTCGGACCAATACGCCCACTCAGACAAGAACGCGCACTCCCACCAATACCCCCACCACAACGGCCACCCTGGAAGGGATACTCCCGACCGACACGCCCACCTGGACGGACACGCCGACGATCACGCCGACGATCACGCCTACGCGCACGAATACCCGCACCTTCACCACCACGCCCACCAACACGCTCACCAACACGCCCACCATCACCCAGACGTCTACGAGCACTCACACACGTACTCACACCCCGACGAGGACGCCAACCAACACACCGACCGTCATACCCACCAACACGCAAACTAACACTCAAACAGTGACGCCAACTATCACGCCTACCCGTACGCCAACCAACACACCCACCTTCACTAGCACTCTTGAACCTATCATCCCTACGGATACCCCGGTCCCGGTGACCGTGGAAGGGAACGTGCTGCTCGAAGGTAGGCCGACACCACCCAGCACGCGCCAGAGCGTGACTATTACCTTGAGCTTGCGGCCCGTGGGGGGCGTGGTGTCTACCGACTACGTCACCAGGACAGATAACTTTGGCTACGTCAAGATCGTCACGGACCTTCAGCCGGGGCCCTATCTGTGGCGGGTGAAGAGCGCCAGCAACCTGGCGAGGGGCGGCAACGTCGCACTGGTCAGCGGGCTCAACCACATAGATATGGGCACGATGGTCGCGGGGGATGCGGACGACAGTAACTGCATCAGCGCCCAGGACTTCATCACTCTCAAATTCACATACGGTAAGTCGGAAGGCCAACCTGGTTACGACCCACGGGCCGATTTCAACGGGGACGGCGCTGTGTCATCGCAGGACTTCATCCTCCTCAAGTTCAACTTCAACCAGTGTGGTGCGGCCTCGCTGGACCTGTTCACGCCCACGCCGTCCAATACACCTACCCCGCCCGCGACATCGACGCCAACAGCCACTTTCACCAACACACCCACCAAGACCTACACCGCCACACCCACCCAGACCCCGACTTTCACACACACACCCACTAATACACCCACCGACACGCCGACGAGCACGCGTACGCACACGCCGACCAATACGCCCACCTATACGACCACCCCGACTTTCACACCGACGCACACGCATACGCCCACCGCGACGCCCACGGTTACACATACGCTGACGAACACGCCGACGAACACGCCCACCATCACGGACACCCCGAC
>JBJMMB010000421.1:0-4247 GCA_045805005.1 Chloroflexia bacterium | reverse complement strand
GGCCCGCACGGGCGAGTTGGGGTGGACCTCTGATTCACGCTGTAGGACGACCTGGTACTCGGCGTCGCCGTCGGGTGCGGGTGCGACCTTGGCCCCCTCGGTGTAGTTGATGCTGCTGAGATAGGTGTGCTTGGCGCACAGCACGTTCCCCGAAGGGGTACAACTGGCGACTGCAACCCAGCCGTTCGCGCCGTACTGGTACTGGATAGTCGTGTAGTGGTAGCTGATCTGGTTGACACCGACATCGCGCTGCGCGGACAGGAGCCATCGCACGCCGTTGCCGTGCTCATCGGTGACGATAGCCGAACGGTCAATCTGCGGGTGGATCGGAGGGTCCTGGTGGTTTATGACGATCCCATAGCCGTCGGGGCCGCCCTGGTCAGGCATTCCGCCGTACCAGAAGACGTTGCCGCCCTTGTCGTGGACCTCCCAGAAGTAGCCCCTCGGCCCCTCGCCGGGCACCTCGTGCCGAATTATCTGCTGGTACTCGGTTTCCACCTGGCGGGTGAAGTCCTGGCGGTCGCCTTCCAGGCGGGGACCCCACGTGGCGCCCAGGGAGTTGGAAATGAGCATCGAGCCATCGAGGAGATAGGTCTCGCTCTCTCTGTTCGCGTCGAAGCGCGGCGCGCCCCAACGGGTATCAACGCTGATCTCGCCGACCGAAAGGTCCCAACCCAGCCCGGCCCAGCCGTTTTCACCACCCGAGTCGTACTGCAACGAGAGGTCGGGAGCGATGCCGCGGCCCTTGGGGATCAGCAGCGGATAGGAGAGGTGCGCCCCGCCGTCGTTGCTCGCTCCGGGCGGTTGGACCAGCGCCAAGCCTTCGCTGGGATCGGGGAACTGCAGCCCGGCGGTCGAGCCGTTTCCGATCTCCGCGGGTGTGAGCTGTGGTTCGCGGGCGAGTGTCGTATCATTGGCGCCGCCGAGCGGACTGCCCGAGGCAACCGTGCCGGACGCGGCCGTCGACAACAGGTTGGTGACCAGCATAAATACGCCTGCAATGTGGATGATGCGTTTCCACCGAGAGCGTGTAGACATTTCCTGGCTCCTTTTGGTTCTCCACAATGCGCAGGTGTGCAGGCATATACGCGAACACCAGCGCCCTTAGATACGGCGCCTGCTATGTGCTATATTGTGGTCGATTTTGTATTCCCCTTTCAGCGTGGTATGCGGTACGTTGTGCGTGGCTGGCCGGGAGATTAACTTGTCAACGAGAATTGGACGGTCATTTAGCGCGTCTCGCTCAGTCCCGTTCTATCCTTATCCTCCAACGTCATGTGGTATTTAGATCATCTCGGAATGTGTCATCGCCTCCTATCAACTCCTCTGTCCAAAATGAAATCACCGGCAGCAATAGCAGCCGTTTTCACCATTCGCGCCATTCGCACCACTTGCGCCATTCCGGCCAGGTGACCAGGTTACGACCGGAACACCGGGGCATGCGGATGACAGCCCCGTGTATGACTTTGACCTGATCGCAGTTGTGAGCCTGAAGTGGCTCAACACGCCGGACCGTCAGTCATAGACGGGTTGTCCGATTTGTATTTTGTATGTAGTTGTCGGTATGGTAGCGGAGGGCTTAGTCGAGGAGAAGGGGGATAGAGTTGTTCAGGTTGCTCCCCTCGACGCTACACCATGATACAGCCCCTTCATTGCATTGTCAAGGCCAAACATCCTCGTGATTAACGTATCTTTTGATATGTCAGGTCGAAGTCGTGTTCCCAATTCGTCCCGTCACTGGACTTCTCCCAGCGGGCGGCGATGGTATTGCCGTCGGCGCTGAACGTGCCTGTGAAGCGCTGCCGGAAACCGGGCGCGTTCCTCCAGAGCTTCCAAACCCCGTCTTCAAGGCTCATATCGTAGATCCTTGAAACGCCGCGTGAATCGAAATAGAGCATGCTATATTTCTCAACCGAGTCATCACGGCCGATCGCCCGGACAGCATTGGGCACATCGGGATACTCGGTATCAGAATACATCATGAGGAAAGCGCCGCCCTCCAGCCACTCGAAGCGATCCTGCCCGCGCACTGTGGCGGAGGGATCGGACTGAAACGACATGTTTGATATTTCTACGCTCCACACGCCCACCAACACGTCCAGGTTCTTGAGCGCGGGGTTTTGGACGGGGTGTCGCATCGAGGACTCCTTGCGGCATTGACATGCCTGGCTGTCAGGGGTGGGGTGACTCAATGGGGGTATCGGGTGGAGGTAGCTAGAGGTGCCTGGGCGCTAGGTTTCCAGAAACTTCTTGAGGCCGGTGAGCATCATCCCCCAGTTCTGTTCCGAGTGCCGGCGCTCTTCTTCGGTGGCGTTATTGTCTTGCGCAAGCGTGACGTGCGTGCCTGCTCCCGCAGGGGACAACTCTATCGTTACGGTATGGTAGTTTTCGGGCACATCGGGCTGGCCCGATAGGGGGCTGAAATGGCTGTATTGAAGGACCCGCTCGGGTTTCAACTGCAAGATCGTGCCCTTGTCCTCATAGGACTTGCCTTCCCATTCGCCCTTCCAAACGATGGGGGCGCCTTCTTCCCAATTCGAGACCACGTTTGTGCCGAACATGTATTGTTTGATGGCGGTGGGATTGACGAGCGCGTCCCAGACTCTGGAGACGGGGGCGTTGATATCGACCTGGGTAGAGGCGATGAGAGTGTTTTTCATGGTTACCTCCGATTATGCCTTTGATGCTCTGTGGGAAGAGGACACCGGCCCGGGATAGGGCGTGCAAGATGTGTGCCCTAGAGCTATGGCTATTAACATATTTAGATGTGGGGAGAAAGGCAACGGAGCTATTTTCAGTCCCTGGTATAATGGACGCCTGGGAAGAACCAGCGCTTTAGCTTATGAGCGCTTATGAGTGGAAGAGAGGACTGCAAGGCAATGGAATATCGACATCTGAGGGACGCGCAAGAAATAGAGGTGTATTTGGAGATGGTCAGGCTGGCCTTTAACAGCTCTCGCGAAATGGGGGAGTTCTGGCAGGGCATCGATCCGATCACCGAAGAAAATTCGAGGGGGCTGTTTGATAACGAGGGGAAGATGCTGTGCGGTATGTTTATCATCGATGGAGGCGCGCTCTACATGGGGACGGGCAGGCCAATCACGACGGCGCTCATCAGCGCCGTTGCCAGCCCACCGGAGCAGCGGAGGAAGGGGTATATACGGGAGTTGTTTGAGGGGATGTATGCCGAGCAGCGGGCGAAGGGGGTGGCCCTCACCGCCCTGTACCCGTTCTACTTTCCTTTTTACCGCTCGTTCGGGTATGAGCTGGCGCACGACGCGGCTAATTATGTTGTGAAGATGGAGCAGTTCAAGCCCTGGCGCAAGGCTGCGGAACAGGGCAGGTTCGTGCCCATTGATGTGGAGAGGATAAAGAAGGAAACGACCATGCCGGAAGGGACGGGCGATGGAGGGAAGGCAGGGGAGAGCGAGTTAGACAAACTCCGGGCTATCTACTCGGCCAATGCTGCTCGGAGGCCGGGGGCGGTGGCGCGCACCAGGCGCTGGTGGGTGCACAAGTTCTTCCACAACAAGGACCTGGTGCCCGCGTACATTTACTACAACCCCGAGGGCAGGGCGACGGGCTACCTCATGTACCACTTCGAGGACAAGGGCAACTGGAACCGAGAGATGGTGGTTCACGAAATGATGAGCGCCGACCTGCAAACTCAGGAGGCGATTTTCGGCTTCCTGTACAATCACGACTCGCAGGCGGAGAAGATCAATTTCTGGGAGCCGGTTGATTCGGCGCTGGCCACGCGCTTCCCCAACCCTCGGCAGGCAGAAGTGAAGGTGGAGCCTGGTTATATGCTGCGCCTGCTCGACGTGGAGGGGGCCTTCAGGCAGCGCGAGTTCGCACCCGAAGCGAAGGGGGAGTTTACGTTTGCCGTGACGGATGGCATGATGCCGGCCAACAACGGTGTTTACCGGGTGCGGGTGAGTGAGGGTGCGGCGGAGGTGGATAGGGTGGCGGAAGGTGCGGCCGGGGGGCAGGAGGGCGAGGCGGCGCGGAGCGCGGGCCTGGAGATGGACGAGCGCACACTGGCCCAGCTTTACGGCGGCTACCTCAGCCCGGTGCGGGCCGCGGCGATAGGGCATTTGAAGGTGAGCCGGGAGGCGGACCTGCTCGGTATGCAGTCGGCGCTGCAGCCCCGCGGGCAGTTGGCGGCGTATATGTTCGACGACTTCTAATCAGAGGCCGGCCACCGCGGGGATGACCTCTCGCCCGATGATTTCAAGGGGGGTTAT
>JBJMMB010000420.1:0-16651 GCA_045805005.1 Chloroflexia bacterium | reverse complement strand
GTCGCCGCAGTCGATGGCGTATTGGAGGGTGGGGAAGTCGGCGGGAGCGTCGTGGGAGCGGGTGAAGGAGAGGTTTATGGCGCTGCCCGCCAGGATGGGCGAGGGGGCGTTGAAGGTGGCGGAGGGCGGCACGTTGTTGATGGGTAGGGTGGAGGTGAAGATGATGTCGCCCATGCGGGCCCGGACGGTGGGAGTGCCGTTATCGGAGGATGTGCAGGTCTTGCGCGTGCCGCCGGGGCTGTCGGGGGCCACTAGCTGGCCGTCGCCGCAGTCGAAGGCGTGGTTGCCGAGGGACTCGGGGTCGGCAAGGGTGAGGATGAAGCTGGTGCCCTCGTTGGCTGCGGGTGGCGAGGAGAAGCCGGGCTGGGCGAGGCTGGGCGTGTTGGCCTTGAAGGGATTGTTATGGTCGAGGAGGAGGGAGACGTTGCCCTCGGGGTCGGCGGCCTGGGCGAAGTAGTATATCTGGCCTCCGACGGGGGGCACGTTGGCCGTGGCGAGGCTGGTGGCGGGGTCGTACGCCAGGTCGGCGCGGGACCAGGTGTTGGAGCCTGCGGGGGCGTAGAGGACCACGACGCGCGGGGTCTCGTTCTTCTCGTCGTTCATTTGCGCCCTGAACAGGAGGGCGGTGCTGGAGCTGACGACCTGGAGGCTCTGGATGGCGGGGGCCGTGAAGTCGGTGATGCTGAAGGTGGAGGTGAGGACCTGGAGTTGCAGGTCGGAGTAGAGACGCTGGGTGCCTACGGTGGGGGTGGTGTTGGGGCTGGCCTGCAACTGGCCCGGGGTGATGACGAGGCGCTGGCGCATGCGGCCGTCGATGGAGAGGAACCGGTTGATGCTCGCGGGGTTGTTGGGGTACCACTCGGCGAGCGGGTAGACGGGCTCGCTCGTGCTGTATTTCTGGTCGGTGACGACTGAGGAGACGATAGGATCGAAATTGGGGGTGTCGGTGAAGGTGCCGCCGAGCATGAGGACGCCGTGGGCTACGCCACCCTGGGTGTTGAGGGTGACGGTGTCGCGGGGCTCAACAGGCTTGCCGCCGGTGGCGAGGACATCGTTCTTGCCCTGGATGGTGTAGTAGGTGCCGAGGCGGGCGGTGGTGTTGGGGGTGTAGGAGAAGTTGAGGTCGAAGGTACCGGCGTCCTGTGTGACGGGAGGGGTGACAGCGGCCACGCTGGGCACGAGCACCTGCAGCATGGGGAGGCCGTAGAGGGTCATTTCGCCCATAGCCTTCTCGTCGTAGTTGGTGAGTGAGGAGGCGGCGAGGCTGTTGAAGTAGCGCTGCTTGGCTTCGAGGAGGGCTTTCCCGACGGTGGGGATGCCGTAGTTGGTAGAGCCTAGCTCCTCGGCGAAGTTGGCCATGACGCGCTCGGAATAAGAGATGAGGTCGGAGTCGCCATAGCCGAAGCCGGTGTTACCTATCATGCTAGCGCCCTTGCGGAGGAAGGCCTGGGGCCAATCGGTGCCTAGTTGGGCGGTAGGGAAGTCGACGTCGGGCACGTTGAGGCCCGAGTGGCAGCCGACTGAGAAGACGAGGGTGGAGAGGTAGTCGGTGGTGGTGTTGACCTCGGTGGCGCCGACGGTGTTGCCGTCGTTGGCTATGAAGCGGTTATGGGCGAAGTGGGAGTTGAGGGAGTTGAGGCCGCGGGCGGTGGTGACGTTGGGCGCGAAGAAGGAGGCCCGGAAGTCGTTGGCGGTCCAGGTATCGTTGATAAGGGCTGTGGTGTCGGTGATGCCCTGGGAGGTAAAGGAGTTCTTGACGGCGGTGGCCTCGTCTTTCAGAAAATCGTAGCCGGTGACGAGGGCGCTATTCGGCGAGACGGTGGGCTGGGCCAGGAAGGAGTTTATGGCCGCTTTGATCTCAGAGGGCTTCTCCACCAGGCGGCCCGTGGCAACCTGGGGGACGTAAAGCTCGCGGCCCCTGAAGGGTAGGGGCAGGAGGCCGGCGTAGTAGTCGTCGCTGAGGAAGTAGCGGTTGTCGAGGGCCCCGTTGATGCGTGGTGAGGTGCTGGCGTCGGGGTAGAGGCGCTCGTTGGCGATGAGGGCCTCATCCACTATACGGCGCTGCGGGATGACGCGGTCATCGCCCACGATAGTCACGTATTTGAGGTTGGGGTAGGCGGGGGCGAGGTGGTAGAGTAGGGACTTGATGGTGCGGGCGACGAAGTTGGCGGCCTGTGGGTTGGTGGGCAGGCTGTCCCAGAGGGAGTAGGCGTCGTTGACGGGGGAGTAGGTGTCGAGGTTGACCACGACGCCGTGGACGGTGGGCTCCTGGGCCAGGGTGTTGAGGAGGCCGGGGAGCTGTGCGAGATTGGGATCGCCGGGGTAGAAGGTGTTCATGCGCGGGATGTCGGCGAGTATAAGGGTGTTGACGGTGGTGTCGGTGAGGGGTGTGGCGAAGTTGGTGAACACCGAGTTGGTGATGACGGTGAAAGGGTAGGGGGTGCCGCCCACGCTGACGGTGAGGTTGTAGGGCTGACCGACTGTGTCGGGGCGGCTGCCCGCGACGGAGAGGTAGTAATTGCCGTAGAGCTCGTTGACGTTGTAGGAGATGGAACGGTTGGGCAGGGCGGGGTTGACCGACAGGGCGGAGAGGGTGCCGATGTTGCCAAGCTGGCCTATGTTCCCGAGTTGACCTATATTCCCCAATTGGCCGATGTTGCCCAATTGACCTATGTTACCAAGCTGGCCTATGTTACCAAGCTGGCCGACGTTGAGCAGGTCGCCGATGTTGCCGAGTTGGCCGATGTTGCCGAGTTGGCCTATGTTACCCAATTGGCCGATGTTGCCGAGCTGGCCAATATTGCCCAGTTGGCCTATGTCGCGGAGTTGACCGGTTTCCTCATCGACCTGTGGGGCGAAGAGGTAGAGGTCGTAGTCGAGGCCGGGGCTGGAGGTGAGGACGGCGGTGAGGGTGAGGCCGGGCGAGGGGACGTTGACCTTGTACCAGTTGAGATCGGAGGTGGTTTCGATGAAGTCATACACCGGCGTGCCGGTGGGGAGGGGGTCGGCGGAGGCACGGCTGGTGTTCGTGAGCTCGAACGCACCGATGTCGCAGGTGGCGTCGAGTGGGGCCTGCTTTGACTTGCTGTAGGGGCGGGGCATGCCGCGCTGGTCGATGGTGTCGGGGCACTGGGTGGAAGGGATGACATTGATTGCGGGGCTGCCGGGAAGAAGGGCGTAGGTGAGGGTGGGGCCACCATTGCTTTGGAGAGGGGCCAGGTGGGGGTCGACGTTCAGGAGGTCTGAGCCGATGAAGCCGCTAGCGTCGGTGGTGTTGCCGACCAGGTTGTAACCGTCGCTGGCAATGGTACCGTCAATATCGGGGCCGGTGGGGGCGGTGTTGCCTGCGATAATTGATTCGTTGAAACGGTTGTTACTGGATATGCCGCCACTGCTGATGCCGCCCCCTGCGCTGGAGGCGTGGTTGTCGTAGACGGTGAGGGCGCCGGCACTGAGGGAGTCGAAGCCCTGCATGCCGGCGCCGTTTATGGCGGTATTGCGAGTGATGGTGGAGTTGATAACGAGGACGCTAGCGCCGCTCTCGCTGTAGATACCACCGCCGTTTGCGCTCGCCGTGTTGCCGGAGATGGTGCTGCCATGAATCTGGCCGGTGCCCGCCTCGTTGAAGTAGCCGCCCCCGTCGGTTAGGGAGAAGTTATCGGCGATGGTGGAGTTGTAAACGTCGAACTTGCCGGTGTCATTGTAGATACCGCCACCGGGCACGCCGTAATTGTTGGCGACGACGGAGTTACTGAGGACGATGGCACCGGTGTTCTGGATACCGCCTCCCGGGCCGAAGACGTGGCCGTGCTGGATGGTGAGGTCGTTGAAGTAGACGACGCCGACCTCAACGTTGAAGACCCTGCTTGAGTTGTTGCCATCGATGATGGTGTTGCCGGCGCCGAGACCATTGATGCTAACGCGCGTCTCGATGTTCAACTGGCCGGACGTGAGGACGATAGTGCCTGGGGAGGCGAAGGTTATGGTGTCGCCATCGAAAGTGGAGGCAAGAGTGTCGCGGAGGGAGCCGGGGCCGCTGTCGTTGTTGTTGGTGACGACGAGGGTGGAGGCGTGGGCCACGCGCGGAAGCTGGGTGGCGGGCAGCATGGTAACGAGCAGGGCGATAATGAGGAACAGGGTGCGGGGTGCGGCGTGGTGGGTCTTTCGGGTTGTCATGGCTCCTCCGGCTGACGCCGAATTACGAATTCCGAATTGCCATAAGCCTAATTCGTAGTTCGTAATTCGTAATTCGGAATTACTTGAGCGTTCGATGGCGGGGCAGGGTTAGAGGCCTGCCTGCATGGTCTCCTGGCCAGGTTACCGAGATATTGAGATGCGCCCCGGCATTATGTGTGCCGGGGAGTTAGGTCATAATCATACCATAATCAGTGAGGGAAATGATAGGGAATTACGAATTACCCCTAGTCCAATTCGTAATTGGTAATTTTGTAATTCGTAATTCGCGGAGCGGAAGAAAGGGCTGGCGGTCCGGTGGTTATTGGGGTATGCTAGTAGGCAACCGGTGTGTTTGTGCTGTACCTGGGGGCCGGGTCTTGGGGGCTGGGTCGTGGAAGCCTGCCTACAACCCCAGCCCCTAGCCCCCCAACACCCAGCCCCAACAGAAAGAGAGAGCCACGAGCATGGACGAAGTAGCTAAGGGAGCGGCTTATATCCCGATTGACCGGCGTATTGCGATCTGGCGGGGGGAGGAACTGCCGACCCGAAGCCAGGGGTCGGCGTTGTTCGCCGATATTTCGGGTTTTACTCCGCTGACGGAGAAGTTGGCGGACGAACTTGGGCCGAAGCGTGGGACGGACGAGATGACCAAGCTGCTCGACAAGGTGTATGGGCCGCTGGTGGCGGAGGTGGAGCGGTACCACGGGAGCGTAGTAAGCTTCGCGGGGGATGCCATCACTTGCTGGTTCGATGGCGATATTCGCGATAGCGCCTTGCGCGCGGTGGCAGCGGCGCTTGGTATGCAGGAGTCTATGCTGGGGTGCGATCTGGTCAGGACGCCCGGAGGGGCTATCTTTACGCTGGCTATCAAGGTAGCCATAGCGAGCGGGAACGCATTGCGCTTGAGGGTGGGCGACCCCGAGATACGGTTTATTGATGCATTGGCCGGCAGGACGCTCGACCGGATGGCGGAGGCCGAGCACCACGCGCAGAGGGGGGATGTTGTCATCACCCAGGAGATCGCGGCGGCATTGGAGGGGAACATAGAGGTAAGCGCCGTGGAGGATGGCGAGCAGTTGGCAGCTGGCAGTGGACAACCGTCAGGAGCCGGCGAGGAGATACTGCCGACTGCCTACTGGAGGGTGCACCGGTTGCTTGTGGAGGCGCCGCAGAACCCGTGGCCTGCGTTGCTACCGGGGGCTTTGAGCGAGGAGCAGGTGAGGCCGTGGGTGCTGCCCGCAGTGTACGAGCGGCTGCGGGCAGGGCAGGGAAGCTATCTCTCGGAGATACGTCCGGCGGTGCCGCTGTTCGTGCGGTTCGAGGGGATCGATTATGACAATGACCCGGAGGCGGGGGAGAAGCTGGACGCCTTTATGCGCCGGGTGCAGGCGGTGGCGGTGAGCTATGGGGGCTCGATGCTGGACCTGGTTATTGGGGACAAGGGGAGCATGGTGTATTGCGTGTTCGGCGCGCCGGTGGCGCACGACGATGCTCCACAGCGGGCGGTGGCAGCGGGCCTGGACCTGAGGATGATACCGGAAGAGCTACCTTTCATAACCAGTGTGCAAATGGGGATCAGTTGGGGAAGAATGAGGACAGGACCGTTTGGCGGGCCGACCCGGCGGAATTATGGGGTGCTGGGCGACCATACGAACCTGGCGGCGCGACTGATGTCGACTGCCGAACCGGGCCAGTTGCTGGTGAGCCAGCGCATCGCGGATGCGGTGAGCAAGCAGTTCGCATTGAAAGAGTTGGGGGAGATCAGCGTCAAGGGGAAGCGAGAGCCGGTGGCTATCTGGTCGGTGGTTGGGCAATTGTCGAGTGCCGGTGGAGCGTGGGCGCAGGGTGAGGATGGACGGATGGCGGGGGCCCTGGTGGGTCGGGAGCGGGAGCTGGCCGAGATCGGGAAAGCACTGGGGACAGCGCTGTCGGGCAGCGGGTTGGTGCTGCGCATCGAAGGCGCACCGGGGGTGGGCAAGAGCCACCTGGCGGGCGCGATGCTCAGGCAGGCGCGGGAGCGCGGTATGCGGGTGGTGACCGGGGCCGGCCAGAGCACGAGCGCGGGCATCCCGTATGCGTCGTGGCGGCAGGTGGTCAGGGAGTTGCTGGGAGTTACAGACGACGGACGATGGACGAGGGACGATGGAGACAAATATAGCGGTTCCGCAACCGCATCGCCCGACGCCCAACGCCCATCGTCTATAGCGGACGCGATTGAGCGGCGGGTATTGGAGTTGAACCCGGAGTGGGGGTTGCGGTTGCCGGTGCTGGGGGACTTGCTGGGGGTGGCGTTCCCGGAGAACGCTACTACGGCGGGGTTCGACCCGAGGCTGAGGCAGGCTGCGCTGTTCGACCTGGTGGGGGATTTGGTGGAGAGCCGAGCGGCAACCGCTCCGTTACTGATGCTTTTGGACGACGCGCACTGGATGGACAGGGCTTCGCAGGACCTGGCGCTGGCGGTGGCCCGAAGGGTGGGGCAGATCCCGGTGCTGATGGCCGTGGTGAGCCGCCCTCGGTTCCCGGAGGAGGAAATCTTGCCGGGCGTGGAGCAATTGGCGTGGCACCGGCGGCTCGACGTGGGAGACCTCTCGCCGGAGGGGGTAGCCGCGCTGCTGGAGAACAAGCTCGGGGGACCGGTGTCGCCGCTCGCGATCTCGCTGATACAGTTGGAGACGCAGGGCAACCCGTTCTTCGTGGAGGAAGTGGCGGGGAGCCTGATGGAGTCGGGCAACCTTGTCCGGGGGTCGGGGGTCGGGAGTCGGGGGCCGGGAACCGGACCGCTGGCAGACTCCGATCCACGATCGCCCCACGTCCCTAAAGTGAGCCCTACTGACGCTCATACCCCCGACCCCCAAGGAGAGTGGGAGCTGTCGGTGAGCATGTTCGAGGCGTTAAAGGAGGTAGGAGGGATAGAGTGGGGGGACGGGGAGTGGGTGGTGGCGCCTGCGGCCTCGTTCGCGGCGCTCCAGGCGGGGCTACCCGACACGGTGGAGGGGGCGGTGCTGGCGCGTATAGACCGGTTGTTGGAGGTACATAAGCTGACCCTGAGGGTGGCGAGCGTGATAGGGCATTTATTCCCGCTCGACCTGCTGGCGCTGGCCCACCCGCTGCGGCCCGGCACGGAAGAGATGCAAGAGCAGATGGACACGCTGGAAGCGCGGGACTTTACGCTCGCTGGGAACCGCTTGCCCTCGGCGACTACATACACGTTCAAGCATAATATCACGCATGACGTGGCGTATGGAACACTGCTGAACGAGCAGCGGATTACGCTGCATGGGGCGGTGAGCGACGGGCTGGAGGGGTTGTCGCCGGACGAGGTGGGGCAGCTTGCCTACCACACTTTCGCCGGGGAGGACTGGAGGCGGGCGCTCCGGTATCAGGAGGAGGCGGCGTTGCGGGCGCAGAAGCTGTTCGCGAACCACCAGGCCATCGAGCACTTCAGGAAGGCGTTGGCAGCGGCGGACAATCTACCCGAGGAGGAGACGAAGGCACTACGCGGGGCGGTCCACACCGGGCTTGGGGAGTTGTTTACGGTTACGGGACAGTACACGAGCGCTTTCGAGCATTTGCAAAAGGGGCTGGAAATCAGCAAGGAGTTGGGGGACTCGGAAGGGCAAGCCAGGGCGTGTCGATGGATGGCACGGGGCTATGAGAACCTGGGGGACTACCCGGCGGCACTGGAGTGGACGGGACGGGGGCTGGAGGCGCTCTCCAGAGCAGACGATGGACGATGGACGATGGACGATGGGGGTATGGCGGACGATGGACGATGGACGATGGACGATGGGGGTAAGGATACTGCTTCCACAGCTCCATCGTCCTCGATTGTATCAGACTTCCTTGTTCGTCCATCGTCTGCCAAAGGCCCTCAGTCCTCGGATGAGCACCTCAGCCATGAGAGGATCGAGGGCTCGTTGGTAGAGACTACGGCGGCTGCGGAACTGCTGGCGATAGCGGGGCTGATACATTCGAGGATGGGGGAGCACGACCAGGCGCTGGGGGACGCCCAGAGAAGTATACGGATGGCGGAGAGGCTGGGGGAGAAGTCGACGCTGGCGTTCGGGTACAACCTGCTGGGACATATCAGCCGGCTGCGGGGGAACAAGGCGCAGGCGATCGAGAGCTTCGAGAAGGCGCTGGAGTTGTACGGGCAGGTGGACAACGCGGGCGGGGAGGCGATCTCGCACAACCAGATCGCGAACGTGTACTTCGATTTGAGCAGGTGGGTGGAGGCGGACCGGCATTACCGGCTGGCGAGGGATATATTCCACAGGATCGGGGATGCGTACAACCTGGTCTTTTTGAACAACAACCTGGGGGGTATCGCTCTGAACCAGGAGAGGCTGGACGAAGCGCTAGGGTTCTACGGTGAAGCGTTGCGGTCGTTAGAGCAGATAGGGGGGTCGCCTTACGTAATCGGGACGCTACACATGAACCTGGGGGCTACGTTGGTGCGCCGAAGGGAGATCGAGGCGGCGAGGGAGCATCTGGAGCGGAGTTGCGACTATTTCGAGCAGGCCAAGGTGCGGGACTTCCTGCCGGAGATGCACCGGCACATGGCGGAGGCGGCGCTGGCCGCGGGTGAGCCGGCAGAGGCGGTGGCAGAGGCCGAGCAGGCGCTGGGGCTGGCGCGGGAGCTGGACATGCGCGGGGAAGAGGGGAGCAGCCTGCGGGTGCTGGGGGAGGCGCTTGCCGGGGGTAGTGCGTATTCCGTGTTGCATAGTGGGCCAGAGGCACGGGGTTTTTCCGCCCAGGTCGGGGACGCACGCCACACGGAAGACGCAATAGGGAAACTGAATGACAGCCTGGCGATTCTGCGGGAGGTAGGCGACGAGAACGAGGCGGCGAGGACGGAGTTGGCCCTGGCTGCGCTGCTTATCGCGCGGGGGAATAGAGAGGAAGGAATGAGCATGCTCGAACAGTGCATGGCAACGTTCGAGCGGCTGGGGGCGATGGGGGATTTGGAGAAGGCCGCGAGGCTCAGGGACGAAGGATCTGTGGTTAGCGCTCGGGGACCGCAGGCAGACGTTAATCCCTAATCGCTGATCCCTGAGCCTTGAGCCCTACTCTGCTCTTCTTCGATTAGCTGCTTGCGGAGGTATTTGCCGACGCCGCTCTTGGGTAGGGTTTCGCGGAACTCGACGCGCATAGGGACTTTGAAGGGGGCGAGGCGCTCGGCGCAGAAGCGGCGTAACTCGGGCTCGGTGGCCTGGACGCCTGGCTTGAGGACGACGTAGGCTTTGACTATCTCGCCCAGGTTGCGGTCGGGCACGCCGGCCACGAGGGCTTCCTGTACTTTGTCGCACTCGTAGAGGACTTCCTCGACCTCGCGCGGGTAGACGTTGTAGCCGCCTACCAGGATGAGGTCTTTCTTGCGATCCACTATGTAGAAGTAGCCGTTGGGGTCCTGGCGGGCCATATCGCCTGTGTAGAACCAGCCGTCCCGGATGGTCTGGGCGTTTTCCTCGGGCTGGTGCCAGTAGCCCTGCATGACCTGGGGAGCGCGGATGGCCAGCTCGCCAACCTGGCCTACGGGAAGGGGTTGGCGGGTGTCCGGGTCGACGACCAGGGACTCGGTGAGGGGAATAGGGAGGCCGATGCTGCCTTCGCGGCGCTCACCGTAGATGGGATTGCAGTGGGTGACGGGGGAGGTCTCGGTGAGGCCGTAGCCCTCGACGAGGCGCGCGCCGGTGACGCTCTCAAAGGCGTGGGCTACCTCCATTGGGAGGGGGGCGGCGCCCGAAATGCAGACGCGGATGGAGCGCAGGTTGTAGCCCGCCGAGAGTGGGTGGTGGGCGATGGCGTTGTACATGGTGGGCACGGCGGGGAAGATGGTGGGCCGGAAGCGGGCGATGGCGCGCAGTACGTCTTTCATTACGAAACGGGGGACGAGGACGATGGCACCCGCCACGGCGATCGCGAAGTTCATCACGACGGTGAGGCCGTAGCTGTGGAAGAAGGGGATGACGCCAAGGAAGACCTCGCGGTTTTCGGGGGTGGCGTCCCAGACCCAGGACTTCATCTGGTTGGTGTTGGCGACGAGGTTGCGGTGGGTGAGCATAGCACCCTTGGGCACCCCCGTGGTGCCGCCGGTGTAGAGGAGGAGGGCCGTGTCGTCCGGGGTAGCGGTGGAGCGCGTGTAGTGGGGCCGGCTGTTCTGGATAAGAGCGGAGAAGGAGTAGACGTTATCGCCAGCGAGGTCTGCCGGGGTGCCCTCCCGTGCCTGTTTGGCGGCGAGGGCCGAGGCCATAAGGGGTGAGAGGTAGTCGGCGGTGTGGGTGACGACGAGGCGCTTGACCGGGCCTTCGGCAGACGATGGACGATGGACGATGGACGATGGGGATGTGGAACCGGTTTCCTTACCTCCATCGTCTATTGTCCATCGTCCATCGTCCATGACGCGGGGGGCGAGGGTGTCGAGGGCGATGACGGTTTCAACACCGGAGTCGTTGAACTGGTTGCGCAGCTCGCGCTGGGTGTAGAGCGGGTTGGCCGGGACGACTACCGCGCCTGCTTTCAGGGCGGCGTAGAGGGCGATAATGAACTGCGGGCAGTTGGGGAGGAGGAGGCCGACGCGCTCGCCGCGGGTTACGCCGAGGGATTGGAGGCCGGCGGCGAGGCGGTTGGCATGGTCGTCAAGCTGGGCGTAGGTGAGGCGTGCGCCGAAGAAGATGGTGGCCGTATTGTGTGGGTAGGAGTGGACGGTGGCCTCGAAGAGCTCGTGCAGGGTGATGTTCGGTATGACGGGGGACTGGGGCACCTGGGGCTCGTAGTGGGCCAGCCAGGGGCTTGTAGGATTTTGGATCTTGGATTTTGGATCTTGGGTTTCCACGAGCTAGCTAGTTTATTTTGAGTGGGCCGGTGCTGCCGTTGTTTCCGGGGCGACGGAAATCTTCGACCGCGGCGAGCAGGTCGGGAAGCTCGAAGGGCTTGGATATATAGCCCTGGGCTCCGATTTCGTCGGCCCAGCGGTGGGCGTCCTGGGCGGCGGTCATGACGAGGATGGGGAAGCTTATGCCTCGCTCCTTCAGTATGCGGGCGAAGTCCCAGCCGCTGAGGACAGGCATGCGCATGTCTAGCAAGATCAGGCCGGGGCTGGTGCGCTCGAGGACCTTGAGTCCTTCAGCGCCGTTGGTGGCGCTCTCGACGGGGTAGCCTTCAAACTCCAGGATGTCTACAACGGTGGATAATACGTCGGGGTCATCGTCGATGACCAGGATGGGAGCTCCAGGCATCCGGTCGAACCTCCACTGGGAGTACCAAGTGCTGAGTGTCAGGCCACGTATACTTGATACCCGGATTTGTAAAACGACACGCTGCTTAGGCCATTCTAGCCCGCTACGATGCGGTTGTCAATAGTCAATTACGTATGCTATAGTCGCCCCTATGGTACCTGATCTGAGTATTGTTGTACTAAGTTGGAATGTGGGGGAACTGCTTGCGCGGTGCCTAGGCTCGCTGCCGGGGGCGGCGGATGGGTGGTGGGAGCGCACCGAGGTGATAGTGGTGGACAACGCCTCAAAGGATGGGAGCGTGGAGATGGTGCGGGGGCGGTTCCCGTGGGCGTGGCTGATAGCGCTGAGTGAGAACGTGGGGTTCACGCGGGGGAACAATACAGGCATCGAGGCGGCCAGGGGAAGGTACGTGTTGGTGTTGAACCCGGATACGGTGGCACATGAGAGGTCGATTGGGGCGCTGGCGGACTACATGGAGGAGTACACGGATGTGGGGATCGCGGGGCCGCGGCTGCTGAACCCGGATGGGAGCTTACAGCCCTCACGCAGGCGGTTTCCTACGTTTGTGGCGGGGTTGGTGGAGTCGACACCACTGGAGCAGATCTTTCCGCAGGCAGGGGTGCTGGGGCGGTTGTACGTGCGGGACAGGCCGGACGGGGAGACGCAGGAGGTGGACTGGCTTAGCGGGGCGGCGCTGATGTGCCGGGCGGAGACGCTGCGGCAGGTGGGGCTGTTCGACTCCGGCTATTTTATGTTCAGCGAGGAAGTGGACCTGTGCCGGAGGGTGTCGGGCGCGGGCTGGAAGGTGGTGTACCTGCCGCGCGCGGAGGTGACGCACTACGGGGGGCAGAGCACGGGGCAAGACGTGCCGGCCCGGCAAATACACTTCAACACGAGCAAGGCCCGGTATTACCGGCTGCACGAAGGGCATTGGACGGGAAGGGTCATGAGGGCGTATTTGCTGGCGGTGAGCGCGGTGCAAATGGCGTCGGAGGGGGCGAAGTGGACGCTGGGGCATAAGCGCGGTGTGAGGGCGGGGCGGGTGAAGATGCACGTACAGGTGCTTGGGAGCGGGCTGCGAGAGCAGCGGCGGGTTGTAGATGGGGCGGAGAGGGTGCTGCTGATTACAGGTGAGTACCCACCGGCGAGGGGCGGGGTGGGGGATTACACGTGTTGCCTGGGGGTGGCCTTGCGGGAAATGGGGGCGGGGGTTGGGGTGCTGGCCGGGGGTCGGGGGTCGGGGGTCGGGGGTCGGGTACCGATGGCTAGTGAGATTCGGAGTGCGAAGTTGAAGGGACCGATGAGGGTGGAGCGGATAACCGTGGCGGGTACGTTGAGGGCGTTGAGGGGGTCGGGGGCGGGGGTGGCGCACATTGAGTACCAGACGGGGGCGTTTGGGATGAGGCCGACGGTTAATTTGCTGCCCTGGGTGTTGGGGTGGAGGTGGAGAGGGGCCGCGGTGGTGACGTTTCATGATTTGCGCGTGCCCTATCTTTTTCCGAAGGCGGGGTTTGTGAGGGAGTGGGCGAACCGGGCGCTGGCGAGGGGGGCGGATGGCGTAGTGGCGACGAACGAGGCGGACGCTGAGAGGCTGCGGGGCTGGGGGGCCAGGCGGGTGAGGGTGATACCGATTGGCTCGAATATTGCGAACAATCCACCTGAGGGGTACGACAGAGAGGGTTGGCGCAGGGAGCACGGGGTGGGGACGAGGACGGTGCTGCTGGCGTATTTTGGGTTTTTGAGCAGCACGAAAGGGTTGGATGACCTGCTGCGGGGGCTCCAGATATTGAGGGCGCGGGGGGACTTTCGCTTGATGATGGTGGGCGGCGGGCTGGGGTCGAGTGATCCGACGAACCGGGCCACCGCGGCGCAGGTGGATGCGCTGGCGGCGGAGTTGGGGGTGAGAGATGCATTGATGTGGACGGGGTATTTGCCGCCACGGGAAATCTCGGCGGCGCTGCTCGCGGCGGATATGGCGGTGCTCCCTTATGCGGACGGGGCGTCGTTCCGTCGTGGGAGCCTGCTGGCGGTACTGGAGCACGGGTTGCCGGTGGTGAGTACGATGCCGGGGGACGTAACGACGCGAGAGGCCCTGGGCGGGAGGCCGGCGGCGATGCTCGTGGAGCCGGGCGACCCAGTGGGGCTGGCGGAGGCGGTTTGGAAGGTGGCAGAGGATGCAGGGTTGAGGAAGCGACTGGCGGCGGGAGCCCTCGAATTGGCGCGGGAGTTCAGCTGGGAGCGGATCGCGAGGATGCACATGGAGTTGTATCGGGAGTTGGGAGGGATTTATTCACCGCAGAGGGTCCAGAGACAACCATAAGAAACCGCCAAGACGCAAACGCAGAGAAGCAGAGGGAGCAGAGAGTGCAGAGTCCAGAAACCGCCAAGACGCCAAGACGCCAAGTATTTATTGAATGGGTAGGCCGGGCCACGCTTACTGGCCTGGTAGGTTGGTTGTCGTTAGTGGGCAGCAGCCGCCGTATCTAGTAGCTTTGCCTTTGCATAGTGAAGGGGGTTTGAGATGTGGGAGAGGGATGATTGCGAGGAGTGGCGGGGAGCGTTGGAGAGGTATGCGGGGGTGATCGAGGCGGAGGGGAATGAGAGATTGACGCGGTTGGATGGGTGGTATGGATTTGAGCTGCCGGCGGCGCTGGGGGCGAGGCATGAGTCTTATATTACGCTGGAGGAGTTGGAGAGGATCACGGCGTGGAAGATGACGCGGGGAGTTTGGAGGGAGAGGAACCGGCAACTGGTGCGGAGCAATGACCCGGAGGAGGTGAAGAGGCTGAGCAAGCAGGCGTTCTCGGAGGCGCCGGACCTAAGGAAGCCGGTGGGGACGCTGTCGGCGCTGGCGGGGGTGGGGCCCGCGACGGCCTCGGCGGTGTTGGCGGCTTACGCGCCGAAGCTATACCCGTTTTTCGATGAGCTTGTGGCGGCGCAGATTCCAGGCCTGGGGCCGGTGGCCTTCACTGCGAAGTATTACGCCGCTTATGTAGAGAAGCTGCGCGAGCGAGCGGCGCGGATGGCGGAGGTGTGCGGCGTGGAGTGGACGGTGCAGGACCTGGCGCAGGCGCTGTGGGTGCGGGCCAAAGAATCGTCTCCAACCTAAAAAGAGGCCCCCGCCTGGCGGGGGCCTCTTTTTAGGTTGGATGAATTACCAGCGGTTGCCACGGTTGCCGTCGCGGGGGCCGCTGTCGCGGGGGCCTCGGTCACCGTAGCCACCGCCACCGCCACCACTGCTGGGACCTCGATCACCGTAGCCACCCGGGCCACCGGGGCCTCGGTTGCCGTAGCCGCCGCCACCGCCACCGCCGCCGGGGCCTCGACCGCCGTAGCCACCACGGTCGCGATCGCGGTCGCCGTAGCCACCACGCTCTCGGTCACGATCTCGGTCGCGGGGTTGGGGCATCTCGCCGGTGAGAACGGCCTTACGGGAGAGGCTTACCTTGCCCTGGCGGTCGATGTCTATGACCATGACGTTGATCTCATCGCCAACGCTCACCACGTCCTCGACCGTCTCGACTCGGTAGTCGGCAAGCTCGGAGATGTGGACGAGGCCGTCCTTGCCTGGGAGGATTTCGACGAAGGCTCCATAGGGGAGGATACGCACGACTTTGCCCAGGTAGATTTCGCCGACCTCGGCCTCCTTGGTGAGGCCTTCGATCATGCGGATGGCCTTCTTGGCGCTTTCGCCATCGGTGGAGGCGACGAGCACGGTGCCGTCGTCCTCAACGTCGATCTTGGTACCGGTCTGCTCGGTGATGCCGCGGATGTTCTTGCCGCCGGGGCCGATCAAAGCGCCGATCTTCTCGGGGTTGATCTTGATGCGGAGGATACGCGGGGCGTAGGGCGAGAGGGACTCGCGGGGCTCGGGTAGGGCCTCGTTCATCTTGTCGAGGATGAACATGCGGGCCTCGCGGGCCTGGGCGAATGCCTCCTCCATGATCGTGAAGGCGAGGCCGGCGGTCTTGAGGTCGAGCTGGAGGCCGGTGACGCCTTTGGCGGTGCCGGCCACTTTGAAGTCCATATCGCCTAGGGCGTCCTCGATGCCCTGAATATCGGTGAGGACGCGGTGCCGGCTGCCGTCCTTGCTCTCGACGAGGCCCATGGCGATGCCGGCGACGGGGGCCTTGATGGGCACGCCGGCGTCCATGAGGGCCAGGGTGCTGCCGCAGACAGAGGCCATAGACGAGGAGCCGTTGGAGGAGAGGACCTCGCTAACGACGCGAATGACGTAGGGGAAATCGGCCTCGGAGGGGAGGACGGGTATGAGAGAGCGCTCGGCAAGGGCTCCGTGGCCGATGTCGCGGCGGGAAGGGCCGCGGCCTCGGCGGGTCTCGCCAGTGGAGAAGGACGGGAAGTTGTAGTGGTGGATGTAGCGCTTGCTATCTTCGAGGCCGAGGCCATCGAGCATCTGCTCGTCGTCACCGGTGCCCAGGGTGGCCACGGAGAGGACCTGGGTCTGCCCGCGAGTGAAGAGGCCGGAGCCGTGAGGGCGGGGGAGGACGCCGACCTCGATGGTGATGGGCCGGATGTCGGCGGGGCCACGGCCATCAGGGCGCTCGCCGCGCTCCAGGATGGCGTTACGCACCTCTTCCTTCAGGAGAGCTTCAAACGCCTTGGTCACGGCGGCCTCTACGAGGGCCTTTTCGTCGTCGGGGGCCATCTCCACGAAGTGGCCGATGGCCTCGTGTTTGAGGGCCTCGGTCTGGGCCTCGCGGACGGTCTTGTCGGGGTTGTTGGTCTCCTCGCGGAGGCGGCTGCCGAAGTGCTCAATCAGGCGGTCCTGGAGGGAGGTATCGGTGAGGGGTGGCTCCCAGTCGCGCTTCTTGGGCTGAACTTCATCGATCATGCGCTGCTGGAGCTCTGCGACGGGCTTGACGCCCTGCTCGAAACCGAAGCGGATGGCCTCAAGCATGATCTCCTCGGGCAACTCGTGGGCCCCAGCCTCGACCATGGAAACGGCGTCGGCGGTGCCGGAGATTGAGAGCTCAAGCTCGGAGTCCTGGAGCTGCTGGGCGGTGGGGTTGAGGATGAACTCGCCATTTATGTAGCCGACCTTGGCGGCGCCGATAGGGCCGGCGAAGGGGATATCGGAGAGGGACATGGCTGCGGAGGCTCCGATAATGGAGAGGATCTCGGGCTCGTTCTCCTGGTCGCTGGAGAGGGTAGTGACGGTCATCTGGATCTCGGCACGCCACTGCTTGGGGATGAGGGGGCGGAGGGGGCGGTCGGTG
>JBJMMB010000419.1:0-10702 GCA_045805005.1 Chloroflexia bacterium | reverse complement strand
TGCAATTACCTCCGGCAGCCAAAATAAATACGACTTCGCTTCGCTTCAAAACTGAGGATAACCATAATCCTGGATTGAGTGGAGGTACGAGCATGAAAGGTACATTGCGGCTGAAGCGCCTGCGCAGGCGCGATATGATTGTGTCCTCGGCACTCCTTATGGCGCTGGGGGTAGGCGCATGGGTGGTCCAATGGCAGCCCCGGGCCCTACAGGGGCAGGCAGGGGCCGTCTATGGGGGGCTGTACGCCGCGGAGCCGGGAGAGGCGGCTAAGGGAGAGACCGAGAAGCTGCTGCGCATGGATGCGTACTGGCAGGCCCGCGTTACCTACCCGACGGGCAACTTCAACCGGGCCTGGCTGGACCAGGCGGCTGCCCAGGATCGCGCCAACGTGCGGGCCGGGGTGCCCATGGGTCAGGTAAAGTATAGCCGCGATGCGAGCCAGTCGCCGCTGAGCCTCGACGCGACCCGTTGGACCTCGATTGGCCCACAACCCCAGGAGAGCAATACGTGCCAGGCCCCCTGCTTTACGTTCGGAAGGGTGTCGGGGCGCGTGAACGATATCGTGATCGACCCGGTCAGCCCCACTGTGGCCTACTTCGCCCCCGATGGCGGGGGTGTCTGGAAGACCAGCAACTGCTGCACACCGCTGACCACCTGGAGTTCCACCACCGACGATCGACTCATCTCCACGGTGGCGATTGATGATCTGTCCATAGATCCGAACAATCACAACACCGTGTACGCGGCCACGGGCGACTTCCAGTTCGGCTCGTTCTCCTTCGGGAGCGCGGGGATCTTGAAGAGCACCGACCAGGGGGCGACCTGGACGGTCAAGGGGGCCGACGTCTTCGGGCCCGCGTACCCGCAGCCGCCCGGTTACTTCCCTCAGTATAATGCCGTATCGAAAGTAGAGGCGGCCCCAACGAACAGCAACACGCTGGTCGCGGGCACCAAGGTGGGAGTTTATTTTTCGTACAACGGCGGCGACACCTGGACCGGACCCTGCCTGCCAGACGCCTTCCCCAACCAGCGCCAGGACATCACCAGCATGCTGGTACACACCAACACGCTCGGCTTCTCGGACCTGTACGTAGCGGTGGGGGCGCGGGGCTACAGCACAACGGTGCAGTACAATCTGGCGGAGAACGGCGCGAACGGCATCTACAAGGCCACTGTGCCGTCGGCAGGCTGCCCCGCTATCTGGACGCTGCTCAGCCGCCCTGACAACGGCTGGCCGGTGGGCACGGGGAGCGGGGTGCCGGTGTACGAGCCCGGCGGCGACGTCCTGGGCCGCACAGACCTGGCGATGGCGCCCGGCAAACGTGACTACATATATGCCCAGGTGCAGGCTATCTTGCCCGGAGTGGCGGGCGGCTTGCAGCGAGGGGGGCAGATGGGCGTATGGCGCAGCACCGACGGCGGCCTCACCTGGCAGCAGCGCTCCACCGCCGCCGCCCTCAACGCGGGGGCGTGCCCCAGCTCGCTGGTGGGCGGCGATTACCCGCAGAACTGGTACGACCAGGGCATGGCCGTCGACCCCAGCAACCCCAATACGCTATACCTGGACACCTTCGACATTTGGAAGTCTACCGACGGGGGCACTAGCTTCAACGACGTGACCTGCGGGTACGGCAGCCTGGATGTGCCGGCCCAGGTGCACGTTGACCAGCACGCCCTGGCCTTCCTGCCCGGCTCGCCGAGCACTATGATGGCGGGCAGCGACGGCGGTATTTACGTCACCCTCAATGCTAATACTAACCAACCGGCCTTCACACAGTTGAACAACACGGTGAGCACCATCGAGTTCTACTCGGGCGACATCACGGCCAACTTTGCCAACTCGCCCGCGCCTGGGGCCAACTCCGGGGCGCAGGACAACGGCTCTTCGGTGTGGACCGGTGACCCCAACGGCGGCAACTACCTGTGGGAGCAGCGCCTGGGGGGCGACGGCATGTTCGCCCGCATCGAGCCGGTGGTGGGGCAGAGGTGGTATTTCGAGAACCAGAACGGCGGGCTGAACGTTTCCACCGGCGGGCCGTTTGGCGCGCTGGTGGCGGCCAAGGGGGCCTGGGACGCCGACAGGCTCAGCTTTGTATTCCCCTACGAGATTTACAAGAACGACTGCCCTCCCAGCGGGTGTACCCACATGATAGCGGGCAGCCACCGGGTATGGGAGACAACCAGTGGCGGTATACCGGCGAGTAGCTGGGTGGCGATCAGCGGCGACCTGACGAAGGGCACGTTGGCCGACCGCTCGTTCATCAACCAGTTGTCCTACTCGGTGGCCCTGTCGACCACCGCTATCGTGGGCACCAACGACGGGAACGTGCAATACGGCTTCGGCCTGGGCACCGGCTCGGCGGCCACCTGGGTGAACATCACGGGCGGGAACACGGTGCTGCCCAACCGCCCGATACTCGACGTGGCGACCGACCCCAACACGCCCACGACAGGCTACGCGGCCGTGGGAGGCTTCGACCAGAACACCCCATCCACGCCGGGCCACGTTTTCCAGGTGACCTGTACGGCCACCTGCGCAGCGTTTACCTGGGCCAACAAGAGCGGCAATCTGCCCAACATCCCCATCGACTCCATCATCGCCAACCCGCTGTTCCGCAAGCAGGTCTTCGTAGGGAGCGACTGGGGCGTCTACTTCACCGACGACATCGACGCGGCCTCTCCCACCTGGTCGCGGTTCAGCAACGGCATGCCCAGCGTGATGGTGTGGGACTTCGCGATAGACCGGGGCTTCACCACGCTGGCGGCGTTCACGAGGGGGCGCGGGGCGTATGTGTGGCCGCTCCCATCCGGACCCTTTGGCGGCACTCCGACACCCACGTTCACGGGTACGCCGCCCACCGCCACGCGCACCAACACCCCCACGCTGACGAGCACCAGCTTCCCTTCGGCCACGCCGACCATCAGCCGCACGCCTACCAACACCCTGACGCCGACCACCACGAGCACGCCACTGGGCTGCGGGGCGTCGCAGCCGCTGTTCGAGGGGTTCGAGAGCGGCACCCTGGGGGCCTTCACCGCTTCGACCACCCTCGGCACGTTCCAATGGGCCTCCGACTCAAGCGCGGCCAACAACGGGACCTACTCGGCCCACGTGCTCGACCCCAACGAGCAGTCGGACCAGCAGCTTGCGACAACGAACGCCATCGCTATCCCGGCCTCGGCGACGCAGGCGCAGCTTCACTTCGCGCACCGCTTCAGCTTCGAGGGCGTAGACTTCGACGGCGGCGTGCTCGAAGTCTCTGTTGATGGCGGGAACGCGTGGACGGATGCCGGGGCGAACATAGTGCAGGGCGGCTATACAGGAGTGATAACTGCCACCAGCGGCAACCCGCTGTCGGGCAGGGCCGGCTGGGTCGGCACGATGCCGGGCTATCCGAGCTTCAGCGGCGTTACTGTGAACCTGCTGCCGTACGCGGGGCAGAGCGTAAAGTTCCGCTTCCGCGAGGGGAGCGACCTGAACACGGGCGCGCCCGGCTGGTGGGTGGACGACGTGTCGGTGATCATCGTGCAGCCGTGCGGCTCGCCCACGGTCACACCCACGCAGGGGGCGAGCGCCCTGCTCGTGGGCCACGTGACCTGGCAGGGGCGGCCCGCTCAGCCCAACGCGCTCCAGGCCCTGCCACTCACCCTGACCGTGAAGTCGGCGGTGCAGCAGGTGAACTACCCGGTGCAGTACACCGACCCCAGCGGTTTCTTCACCATAACGGTGAGCGGCCTGACGCCCGGCGCATACAATTGGCGGGTCAAGAGCGCGCAGGTGGGTGCCACCCCGCCCCAGCAGAACCCCGGCTGGCTCTCTACGTCGGGCACGGTGCTGCTTACGGGAGCGGCCGTAACCCAGCAGGAGATGGGCGTCCAGCGAGCCGGCGACTGTGACAACAGCGACGTGGTCAACTCGCCCGACTTCGTAATCCTGAAGAACAGCTTTGGCCACTCTACGGGGGAGCCCAACTTCGATAACCGGGCTGACTTCACCGGCGATACGGTGGTCAACGCCGTTGACTTTAGCTTGCTCAAAGCCAACTTCGGCCAGTCGGGCGCTCCCCCCATCGGGCCGGCAGGAGCGGCTAGGCGGTAGGCGGTAGGCGGTAGGCGGTAGGCGGTAGGCGGTAGGCGGTACATTGAGTGGCCCGGCCAGTCCGTCCGACCCTGGAATTCGCTGTACAATGCTTGCTGGATTGAGCAGGAAAAAGCCCCTCCCCCTGTAAAGGGGGAGGGGCTTTGAGTGAACCTGGTTGTCTAGTTGGACGCCGGCAGGACGGCCGGATCGACTGTGTTCAACGGCTCGACGCCGATCTTCGTGATGGTGGTTTCGCCGGACTTGACCTCGGCGGCTTCGCTCTGCTGCTTGTAACCTTTGGCGAAAATCGCTACCTTATAGAGGCCGGCGGGCAGGGAGGTCGAGAAGGAGCCGTCGGCGCGGGTGAGGCCCTTGGCCACGCTTTGCCCGGCTTGGTTTATCACCACTACCTGCGCGCCAGGCACTGCCGCGCCCTTGACCGCATCGATGGCGTAAACCCCTAGCTTCCCGTTGGGTTGAGGCGCGTATGCGCCGATCGAGTTGGCTCCGGCGGTGCCAGTGGTGAGGGTAGCGGCGGAGGCGGAGGGGGCTACCGCCAGTGCGCCGGCCAGCGAGAGCATGATTCCAAATACGCCCAGGACCTTGATTACTTTGCTTGCTTTTAGTATCAGATTTGAGTTCGACATTTTTGTTCTCCTGTGGTTTCTATAATTTGTGGTTAGTTCACTCACTGCTGATATCTTACTTGAGCACCCCTTAAAGACTCTGGAAAATATCCGGACTGGAACATAAAATCGCCTTAAAGTAGTACCGGGTGTCGGGTGTTGGGGTCTGGGTAGTCGGCGTGGGGCTACTAGCCGTTCGTCCGGCTGGGCGGCTGGTCGAATGGCAGATGCCTTAGGACCGCAAATCGTGTATATTGCCATAGGGGTGTCGCCAGGCTGAGTGGCGGGCAGGAGAGGTGAGGATGGAGAGCATAGCGAAGATGATAGAGCGCGAGGTGTTGAGCTGGACGGGGACCTCGGTTGAGCCGCATCGATTCAGCGGCGTGGAGTTCCGCGTAAACCATCATGAGATGGGACACCTGCACGGCAGCAGGCAGGCCGACCTGCCCTTCCCGGTCAGGGTGCGCCGCGAGCTTGTAGCGGCGGGGCGCGCCTCCCCGCACCATATCCTCCCGGATACGGGTTGGGTCACCTACTACATAAGGGGCTACGAAGACGTGCCCGCGGTGGTGGAGCTTTTCCGCCTGAACTATGACCGCCTGACCGCCCCACGCAAGCCGGACGTGAGCGCCGGGGCTACAGGTGGCGTTTCATAGGGAGATAGATGGTGGGTGTCCATCTCCTCGTCGTGCCCTACGACTCCGGGCAGCGAGACGTGCGCATGGGGCGCGGGCCCGATCACCTGATGGGCTATGGCATCGAGAGCACTCTCAGGGAGCGGGGCCACGCGACTCAGGTAGAGTACATCGAAGCCGGAGAGGGCTTCCGGGCCGAGACCGGCACATCTTTTGAGCTTTACAGGCTGCTGGCGAAGCGGGTGGCCGCGGCTCGGCAGGCAGGGGGGCTGCCCCTGGTGCTCGCGGGCAATTGCGGCAGCGCCCTCGGCACCCTCTCAGGCCTGAACCCGACGAGGACCGGCGTTATCTGGTTCGACGCCCATGGCGACTTCAACACTCCTGAGACTAGCGGCAGCGGCTTCCTCGACGGCATGGCGCTGGCTATAGCCACGGGCCGGTGCTGGCGCAAGCTGGCGGCGAGCATTCCGGGCTTCTCCCCGGTGCCGGAGGCGAACGTCGTGCATGTTGGCGCTCGTGACCTCGACCCGGAGGAGAAGAGTCTGCTGGCAGGCTCGGCTGTGCATATGATCGATGCCGGGCGCATCGACCGTGAGGGCTTGCCGCCAGCGCTGGAGCCTGCCTTTGCGACGCTCGCCCGGCAGATAGAGCAGGTGTACGTGCACGTGGATTTGGACGTTCTCGACCCGGCGCAAGCCCCGGCCAACGGGTTCTCTCCACCCGGCGGCCTGGGGGTAGACGAGTTGCTGGAAGCGATAGCGATGATTCGTGAGCGGTTCACGATCAGCGCGGGAGCCCTGACCGCCTACGACCCGGATGTGGACCCGGAGAAGAGGACGCTCGGCGCCGCCATGCGGATCGCAGCGAGCCTGGCGGAGCAAGTGGGTTAGCCTGTGGACAGGGTGGAGGGCAAGGGAAACCCGGTTCAGGAGCACGGCAGCAATTGATGAGTATTAGCGAAATAGAAACAAGTGAGGCTAAAGAAACCGGCAGGATCGAGGCGTTCAGCGACGGCGTGTTCGCCATTGCGGTTACGCTGCTCGTATTGGATATCAAGGTGCCGCAGTTGCCGGAGGGACAAGCGACCGCCTTGGCTTTACTTGAGGCGCTACGCAAGCAGTGGCCCTCTTACCTGGCGTACGTGATCAGCTTCGCCACCATCGGCATCATGTGGATCAACCACCACCGGCTGCTCACCCTGATCAAGCGCTCCAACCACACCTTCCTGCTGCTCAATACTTTTCTCCTCTTCTGGGTGACCTTCGTGCCGTTCCCAACTTCGTTGCTGGCCGAGTATGTAGCGAGACCCGAGCCGGGGCTTGCCGAGATCGGCGCGTTGGTGTACAGTGGCACTTTCATCCTGACCGCCGTGGCCTTCAATCTGCTATGGAGGTACGCGTCGTTTAAGAATAGGTTGATAGATAGAAAGGCAAACCCGGAATCGGTGAAGGCGATTTCAACGGCATATGTGTTCGGGCCGATCCTCTACGCTGTAGCTTTCGTCCTGGCTCTCGTCAGCCCCATGGCCAGCGTGATCATGAACATGCTGCTGGCGATCTACTTTGCCTTGCCGGAGCGGACTGGACGTTCGATGTATACCGGGGATCAGGGGTCAGGGGTCGGGGATTAGGGTTAGTCTGCGACCTCCGGCCGCTGATCGCTAAAGAAAAGAAAGGAGACATTTATGGAAGATGAAGTACCATGCAGCCACCTGGACGAGATACACAAAGTGACGCCCGGCGCCAAGGGGTGCGAGGAGTGTTTGAAGATGGGCGATACATGGGTCCACCTGCGCCTCTGCCTGACGTGCGGACATGTAGGCTGCTGCGACAACTCGAAGAACAAGCACGCCACCAAGCACTTCCACGCTGTGGGCCACCCGATCATCCAGTCTTTCCAACCCGGCGAGGACTGGATCTGGTGCTACGTGGACGAGGTGTATCTGCAGCCGGGTTAGGGCCGGGGCTTGGGGCGGACGATGGACGATGGACGATGGGGGCAGGGATAACGGTTCTATAGCCCCTGGCGTGCATTATCAAAATTCAGGGATAAATACGGCCCCAGAGCAGGGGCTGAGGAGCATTTAAGAGGAGCAATTAGAGTGAACACGGGCACAAGATCAAAATATGCTATCGCGCTTACGGCGGCCCTGGGGCTGATCATGGCGGTGCTGGACGCCACCATCGTGAACGTGGCCCTGGTGCCCATAGCTAACTCTTTCAACACCGACCTGAACTCCATTGAGTGGGTCGTGACGGGGTATTTGCTGGCCCAGGCGGCGGTTATCCCGGTGGCAGGTTACTTCAGCAACCGTTTCGGCATCAAACGCCTGTTTATCATATGCCTTTCGCTGTTCACGGTGGGCTCGGTGCTGTGCGGCCTATCGCAGAGCGAGACGCAACTGATAGTGTTTCGGGTGATGCAGGGGCTGGGCGGAGGGGCGCTCTTCCCGCTGTCGCAGGCCCTGGCGTTCGGGGCCTTCCCGCCGCGCGAGCGGGCCGCGGCCAGCGCCATCGTAGCCATCCCGGTCCTGCTGGCCCCGGCGTTCGGTCCTACCCTGGGCGGGTGGCTTACGGATACCTTCGGGTGGTCGTCGATATTCTTCGTTAACCTCCCCGTTGGGATTCTTGCGATAGGGCTGGCCTCGTGGGTGCTTCCCCGAGACCGGGTGCCCGAACGCAGCCAGCAACCCAGCTTTGATTACCCCGGCCTGGCGCTTGTCACTCTGGGCGTGCTGGCGGTGGTCTACTCCTTCACACTGGTGAGCCAGACCCGGCCCGGCTCGCGGACACCGGCCAACCCGGCCGGCGAGTTGTATGGCTGGAGCTACGAGCCGGTGTGGGGCATCCTGGTCCTGGGCCTGCTGCTCCTCACCGCTTTCGCCATATACGAGCTGCGCTTCAGCAAGGACCCCGTGCTCGATTTGCGGCTGTTCACCCGTTATGACTACACAATAGCCAGCGTAGTAAGCTGGGTGAACGCCGCCGTGGTGTTCGGCAGCTTGATACTACTCCCGATTTTCCTGCAGCAGGTGCGTAATCCTCCTCTGACAGCCCTGGATGCGGGCCTGGCGCTCATGCCGCAGGGCCTTGCCGCGGCCGTCTCGGTGGCTATCGGGGGGCGCCTGTATAATGTCGTGGGGGTGCGTGTGCTGGTGATGGTGGGTGCGGCGCTGCTGACCCTCAGCTCATGGATGCTGACGCAGGTGACGCCCACCACGGATGGGGCGGGGCTCCTGCCAGCCCTCGTCGTGAGGGGCCTCGGCTTCGGCTTCACGCTGATCCCCGTGCAGACCATGGCGCTGGAGAGCATTACCGGGCCGGCGTTGGCCAAGGCCAGCTCGCTCTACAACGTCACCCGGCAAATATTCAGCTCGATCGGGGTGGCCATGGTAATCACCCTGTTCGTCCAGCAGACCAATCACCATGCCACTCAGCTTATCGAGCAAGCAAGGCGGAGCGTCCCGGCGGGGACCCAGTTCGACCTGAACAACCCGCTGGTGCAGAAGATCATCGCGGTTGCCAAGGCCCAGGCGGGCACGGCGGGCATGCAGGACGTGTTCACTATGGTGATGATAGGCACCACGATACTGTTTCTGGTGTCCCTGGCCCTGCCCGGACGGGAGGCCCAGGAGCGCAGGCGGGCCGCGAGGGAGATTGGCGCCGCTCAGCCTGTGATCGCTGAGTAATGAATGGGGCAATTTCCCATTTTTCCCATTTTCACGTTTTTTGGGGGATTCTCACGCGTGAAATGAGGAAAATGGGAAAAATGTTAGATAATTATCTAATCAGTTGTCGGAGGCTGGAAGAAGGGGAGAGTTACATGCGTGGCAGTTGCTTGACCAGGTAGATTAGGACCTCTTCGCGCACCTGCTCTTCGCCGTGGGGGTCGATGTAGGTCCAACGAGCCGGGTGCTCACCCAGGCCGGCATTGACGTAGCCTCTCTTTGTGTAGATTGAACGGGCGCGCGTGTTGTCAATTGCCACGCTAAGCCCTACCTGGCGGTAGCCGCGCTCGGCCGCCAGAGCTTCGAGGGTGTCCATCAGGCGGCTGCCTATGCCCCGCGACCAGTAATCGGGGATGACGAAGAGGTCGGAAATATGCGCGGTGCGTTCAGAGCGCGAGGGCGCGTAGCTGGGAGCGCTGTCCCATCTGAGGAAGACGTGCCCCACCGGCTTTGGCCCGTGCCACGCAAAGAGGTAGACCCCATCCCCCGCCTGCTGCATGGCGTATCGCTGGCGGTGCAGGTCGAGGGGCCGGCCGTAGGGCCAGTTTTCGTTCATCTGCTCGAGAAGGGGGATCTCCTGGCGGAGCAGGGGCTTTATTAGCAGGTCATCTGGCATAGGCTATAGGGATAAGGAGAATTGGGGGACACCCCCAAACCCCCGGCAGGGAGCCCCCTGCACCCCCGCATCCCCTTGGCCCTGGTGGCTCATACTTGCGTTACGAGGAACCTGGCGTAGTAGTCGTGCCAATCGTCGTTTGGGGCGTTGGTGCGGTGCTGCCTGTCGGCCTCGGTGAGCAGCTCGTGCAGGTGGGCTTGCAGGTTCTCTGCCGCGCCAGGGCGGGGGAAGAGGTCAAGCAGGCCGTGGGCCAGCAAATAGTCGGCGTACCATTTGGGCCATTCTTCATCGCGCACGCCCCCTAGCGCCTCGGCTTCGTAGCGGCCGTGAGCCGACTCGCAGATCGAGAGCAGAGACGATACTTCCGAAATCAGGCGAGGGTTGCTCTGGTCTTCCATTACGTTCCTCCTTTGGCCGGAAAAGGGTCGTGCACCAGCCGCCGCCTCTCAGCATACCATAATTAGGGAGGAGGGATCAGGGGCCAGCCCCCGCGCCCCCAAAGACGTTGTGAAAAGAAAACATTGGGGGACACCCCCAAACCCCGGCAGGGAGACCCCTGCACCCCTTTGTTGGTTGGGGAGAAAGGGAAAAGTTGGGGGGACACCCCCAAGCCCCCGGACAGGGGAGCGCCCCTGTCAACCCCCAATTACCGGGCTGCTTGACGGGGATTTCGGTTTGGCTGTAAGATTAGCGGACCTGTGACGTGTAAGGCAGAGGGCTGGGTAGTTGAGGGGGTTGGGGAGCGTTTTATGTTGCGAATTGTGGTAGACGATGACCTGGAAATGCGCCCGGTGGAGGAGAGCGACGCCGAGCCGCTGTTCGCTCTGACCGAGGAGAACCGGGCCTACCTTCGCGAATGGCTCCCCTGGCTGGACGACACCAGGCGACCGGAGGACACCCGCGCCTTTGTTCGAAGCGCCATGCAACAATTCGCAGGGGAAAACGGCTTCCAGCTTGCTATCCTGTATAAAGGCGAGCTAGCGGGCGTGGTGGGACTGCATTTTATCAACCGGGAG
>JBJMMB010000418.1:0-7369 GCA_045805005.1 Chloroflexia bacterium | reverse complement strand
GCTGGCGGTGGACCTCCCGAAGCTCGGCCAGGGCCTCGGAGAGCGCCTCTTCCTTGTGCGCCCTCTGGATGGCCGCGTTCATTTCGTCTTCGGTGCCCGTCTCCCAAAGCTGCTCGTCAACGCCGAGCCCTTCGTACCGCGGCCTGCCCTGCATGAACACCACAACCGAGCGCTCCCACGCCGCCATATGCGTCAGGTGGTCTTTCACCGCCCAGCCCTGCGGGTCGCGGATGGTTGTCATCTGCTCCGGCGTCAGCCTGTCCAGGGCCTCATTGAGCTGCGTCCAGGTCTCGCCAATCTCGTTCGCCAGCTCTGCTTTGGTATATCGCTTCTCCATCATACCCTCCTGGTATTCCACGCACGTTTGCTCTATAACTGGTAGACTAATCGCACCGGTCGTGGCGCGAATAGTATAGCATTTCCGGGCAATCTAATAAGGATACCGGTTCTCCAACTCCATCGTCCGTCGTCCGTCGGCCGGTGCCCCTAGAACCATGCAAAGACAAAGATTCACCGGGCTCTGGCAAAACCCCGATTTCATGCGCCTCTGGGTGGGGCAGACCATCTCCGTCTTCGGCTCGATGATCGGAGGGACGGCGATGGCCTTCACGGCCATCCTGGTTCTCAAGGCCACTCCGTTCCAGCTTGGCGCCCTCGCGGCAGCCCGCATGCTGCCTGGCTTCCTCATCGGGTTGGTGGCAGGCGTCTGGGTGGACCGGCTGCGGCGCCGCCCTATCCTGATAGGGGCCGACCTGGGGCGGGCGCTTGTCCTCGCCAGCGTTCCCGCGGCGGCGATCGTAGGGCTGCTGCACATAGAGCAACTTTACATCGTAGCCTTCGTCGTCAGCATGCTCACCATTTTCTTCGACGTAGCCTACCGGACCTACCTGCCCTCGCTGGTCCGCCGGGACGAGCTGCTAGAGGGGAACAGCAAGCTCTCGGCCAGCGCGTCGGTCGCGGAGTTCGGCGGAGTCAGCCTGGCGGGCTGGCTCGTGCAGATTCTCGCCGCGCCCATCGCCGTGCTGATCGACGCGATCTCCTTCGCGATCTCGGCCGTGTCCGTCTGGCTCATCCGCGCTCCCGAGAAGGTCGAGGTCCGCGAGGCAGAGCCCGACATGCGCCGCGAGATCGCGGAGGGCCTTCACGCCATCCTGCGCCACCCGGTGCTGCGGGCTATCGCCACCTGCTCCCTCTCGGAGAGCTTCTTTCAGGGCATCTACGAGGCGCTGGTGGTACTCTACATGGCCCGCAACCTGGGGTTCCAACCCGGCATCCTTGCGAGCATCTGGGCGCTGGGCGGGATCAGCTCGTTCTTTGGCGCGCTGGCGGCCGGCCCGGTCACGCGGCGTATGGGCATCGGCCCCGCCATGATCTTCGGCCTGCTCCTCTCCACCATTTCCGCCTTCTTCATCCCGCTGGCCGAGGGGGCCACCCTTATGGCGGCGCTACTCCTGATCCTCGCACAGTGCGGCGACGGAGCGGCCACCATCTACCAGATCAACCAGGTGAGCCTGAACCAGGCGATAGCTCCAGGACAGGTGCTCGGGCGCGTCAACGCGGGGATGAAGTTCGTCGCGCTGGGGGCCACGCTGGCGGGCGCGGTGGTCGGCGGCCTGCTGGGCAGCACGATGGGCGTGCGCGAGGCCCTCTTCCTGGCGGCCTTCGGGGGCATCCTCTCCACCCTCTGGCTGGTCTTCTCCCCCGTGCGCAACCTGCGCGATGCGCTCCCCGTTGAGGCCGAAGCCGAGGCATAGCACTACAGCCGCAGTCAGTTTGGTAGAGTTGCCTTTTATTCACCAAATTGTCACCCTTTGTATACCTCGGCAGTAACCACTTTCACATATCATCCTACATATCGCTGAGAGGAGCAGGCCCGCAACCAATAAGGAGAATTGCCATGGACAAGCTGGAAATAAGCGCCAGGATGAACGTGCGAGAGGGCAAGCTGGAGCGATTCAAGCAGCAAGCCTCCGAAATCATTCGGCAGACCAAAGAGAAGGATACGAAGACGCTCTCCTACGACTGGTTTCTCAACGCCGATCAGACCGAGTGCGAGGTGCGGGAGGTTTACGCAAACTCAGAAGGTTTTATTGAGCACAGGATGCACGTTGGCGCGGAGATCAAAGAGATGTTCGCCGAATTCGCCTACGACCATGCAGTTACAATCTATGGCGACCCGTCACCGCAGCTTTTGGCGATGACGAACGCACTCGAGAACGTTGACATCAAACGGTATTCATTCCTCCGTGGTCTTGAGTGACGAGCCTTGATTTGTAGGTGGAAGTATCGCCCATAGCCAATACGAACACGACACGGGGGCGGACGGTTAGCGGCCTCGTTCCCAACCACCCAAATCTGTAGGGGCGGGCCCCCGTTGCCTGCCCCTACGATTGTTTGGGTGGCAGGGAAACAGGGCAGGCAACAGGGTGGCGTACTTGCGCCTAAAACCTGCTTGCAATCGCTTCGCTTGATGCGTATGGGCAGGCCCCCGTTGCCTGCCCTGTTCTTATACCACCAGTGCTGGGGTCATCGGAACTCATATACACTCCTTCAACGTTGAACCAGCAAGCGCCGAGTGTTAGAATTCCCTGGCGCGTTGCGTCTCGGTCCCGCGTCCCAACGAAAGGAGCAATATTGTGTCAACCAATCCCACCGGGGAAACGAACAAGAGCGGCTACGCATCCGTCAACGGCCTGGAAATGTATTACGAGGTCCACGGCTCGGGGGCGGGAGTGCCGCTGGTGCTACTCCACGGAGCCATGTCTGCAATCGGCACATCTTTCGACAACATCCTGCCTGCTTTCGCGAGGACCCGGCAGGTGATAGCCATCGAGCAGCAGGCCCACGGGCGCACGGCCGACATCGACCGCCCTCTCAGCATCGAGCAGATGGCCGACGACACGGCCGGCCTCCTCCGGCACCTTGGGGTCCAGCAGGCCGACCTCTTCGGGTACAGCATGGGCGCGGGCATCGCCCTATTGACCGCCATCCGGCACTCTGAGCTGGTGCGCAAGCTGGTGGTGGCCTCGGTCACGTTCAACACAGACGGCTTCCACCCCGGCCTCATGGAGGGATTGGACCAGCTACAGCCCGAGCACATGGCCGGTACCCCCTGGCAGCAGGAATACGCCACGATCGCGCCCAGGCCCGAGGATTGGCCCAGGCTGGTCGGCAAAATCAAGGAGATGAACCGGCATATACCCAATCTTTCGGACCAGACCATCCGGTCGATCAAAGCGCCCACCCTGGTCATCATCGGCGATTCCGACATCATCCGACCCGAGCACGCGGTAGAGATGTTCCGGCTGCTCGGCGGTGGCATCTCGGGCGATACCCCGGCGGGTCTGCCCAACTCCCAGCTGGCCGTGCTCCCCGGCACCTCGCACACCATGGTCGTGGGTCGCGCCGATTGGCTGGTGTCGATGATAACCGAGTTCCTCGACGCACCCATGCCTGAGGCCAGCTAGAAGCTCCCACCAAAGCCGCGTTGCAATTGTTGAACACAGAAAGGTTTGCCATGGATATCAGCAGGGGTGACGGCTCCTCGCTTCAATTGAAGATAGCCGGTTACCAATTTCCCGAAGTAGCGAACAACGAATGGGATTCAAACTGGCTCATGACCCACCTGGCTGTGACGCTCCCACAAGGTTCATGGTCAGTAACTGATCCATTTCTCCTCACTTATGAGGTAGGGCACCTGGCTGACTGGTTCGACGCTATAGCCGCTCACGAGCAAACGGAGAATGAGATAGGGTTTATCGAGCCAAATCTCTGGTTCGAGGTGACCAACCCAACCGGTGGGGAGAGCTGCCTGCGAGTCCACTTTGGTCTTGAGTGTCTACCGCCATGGGCAGTCAGAAGTGGGCGTGGAGCGCAAGATGTGTTTGCTGATTTCCCGCTGTCGGAGATCGACCTCCATGCAGCAGCCGAATCGCTCAGGTCTCAACTCAATCTCTACCCGCAACGCGCTGCTCACCAGGTGTTGTGAGGTTAGAGTAATCATCTCTACTTGCAAAATTCACCCCACCAATTTGCATTTACCCCTTGACATGTGACCATTTAGTCACATATAATAGGGCATGGATGTAGAACATGTGTTCAAGGCGGTGGCCGATCACCATCGCCGCCATCTACTCGATCTGCTCTCCCAGACCGACGGCCTGAGCCTCAACGAGCTGTGCGCACACTTACCCATGTCGCGTTTCGGTGCGATGAAGCACCTGCGCGTTCTGGAAGAGGCCGGCCTGGTCGTCACGCGCAAAGTCGGGCGTGAGAAGCTGCACTACCTCAACCCGGCCCCCATCCAGGAGGTCACGGGTTGGGCAGAGCCGTACCGCAGGTTGTGGGAAGAGCGCCTCGACCGTCTGGAGGATTACCTCCAAACGCTTCAACAACAGGAGCAGGAACATGACAACACCGAATCAAAGTAGCCAAACGCCCGCCACCCCCACTGCCACCGCCACTGCCACCTCTACCCTCTCCCCTGACGGACGCGACCTGGTCATCACACGCATCATCGACGCCCCGCGAGAGCTGGTGTTCAAGGCATGGACCGACCCCGAGCAGATGGCGCAGTGGTGGGGCCCCAGGATGTTCACCAACCCCGTATGCGAGCTGGACCCCCGGCCGGGGGGCGCTATCCTCATACACATGCGCGGCCCCGACGGCGCAGTTTACCCGATGAAGGGCACCTTTCCAGAGGTCGTCCCGCCAGAGCGCCTGGTCATGGCGGTAAGGGCCATCGAGGACGAGCAGGGCAACTCCCTGCTCGAGGATATCACCACCGTCACGTTCGCCGAGCACGAAGGCAAGACCCGACTCACCGTCCACGCCATCGTCACGAAGGCCGAGTCGGGAGTTGAGGGAGCCCTCGCGGGCATGGAGCAGGGCTGGAACGAGAGCCTTGATAAGCTTACCGAACACGTACAATAGTGGGTGGCATAGGGAGGCATTACCCATGACAGACGCTGAACAGGCCGCGGGAGGCAGCGATGTCCAGACGCGGCAACTCGAACCCCAGCCGGTGCTGAGCATCAGGGCCACCATACCCGTAGCCCAACTGGGCGAGGCGATGGGCGACAGGTTGGGGGCGCTGAGCAGCTACCTGCGCAGGCGCGGTGTTCAGCCCGCCGGTCCCCCGTTCGTGCGCTACCACACCTTCGGGGAAACCGAGACGGATATGGAGACCGGCGTGCCGGTGGCCGAGCCGATCGCGGGCGAGGGCCGCATCTCGTCGGGTGAGCTACCGGGCGGTCCCGCGGTAACCACCTGGCATGTGGGAGCTCACGACAAAATGGGCGAAGCCTACGGACGCATCTCGACCTGGCTGCGAGAGCAGGGCCGCGAGCCGTCCGGCTCCGCCTGGGAGGTCTACTACTGGATCGACCTGAGCCAGGACCTCGACCCCTCAGCATCAGGCCCCTCGACCTGGCGCACAGAGCTTGTCCAGCCGCTAAGCTAGTCCCAGCATCCCTAAAGCGGAAAGGAGCACGAATATGATACTGCAGAACAAGAACGCCATCATCTACGGAGGAGGCGGGGGGATTGGGGGCGGCGTGGCCCGCACCTTTGCCCGAGAGGGGGCCAGGGTCTTCCTCGTCGGGCGCACCCTCGACAAGCTCCAGGCGGTGGCCGCGGACATCGAGGCCGCCGGAGGGCTGGCGGACGTGGCGGTCGTTGACGTCCTCGACGAGCAGGCGATCAATGAGCATGCCCGAGCAGTTGCCGCCAAAGCCGGCAGCGTGGACGTATCGATGAACCTCATAACGCACGGAGACGACCACGCGGGCGGGTACGTACAGGGAGTGCCACTGGTCGATATACCCGTGGAGGACTTCTTTCGCCCCATCACGAAAGCGGTGAAAGCGAACTACATCACCGCCCAGGCGGCGGCGCGCCTGATGACCAACCAGAAGTCGGGCGTCATCCTCACCCTCACCAATGCCGGCTCGCAAGGGGGCATGCCGCTGATGGGCAGTACGGGAGTAGCGGCGTCGGCCATCGAGCTCTTCGCCCTCTACCTCGCCTCAGAGGTCGGCGAGTACGGCGTTCGAGTTTGCGGTTTGCGGATCGCGGCTGTCCCCGAGCTTTGGAGCCCTGAAATCCGCACGCACGTCTTCGACTGGCCGCCTAAAGAGCAGGACAACACGACCGGCGCAGGCGCAGGCCAAGGCGGCATGGATGCAGTGGGCCTCGTGCGCCTGCTGGCAGATAGGACCATGCTGCGGCGCCCGACCACGCTGGCCCAGGTGGCAGATACCGCGGCGTTCCTGGCCTCCGATCTGGCCGGGGGCATCACGGCCACGTTCGCAAATGTGACCGGAGGGATGGTTCAGGACTAGCCCCGGCGAGTAACGCGGAAACGAGCGCCCTGACGCTGTCGCCCAATACGCGGCACCCGCGCTCGATAGAACACCAATGGGCATAAGCCCACAATAACCAACAAAGGAGCATTCACAATGTCAGACACTAAGATTATCGCCGAACCCGGAAAGCAGGAGATCATTATCACGCGGACGGTCGACGCGCCACGAGACCTCGTCTTCAAGGCGTTCATCGACCCGCAGGCCATACCCCAGTGGTGGGGGCCGAGGCGCCTCACGACACAAATCGACAAGTTGGAGGCGAGGCCGGGCGGGAGCTGGCGCTTCGTCCAGCGCGACAAGGAGGGCAACGAGTTCGCCTTCCACGGCGTCTTTCACGAAGTGAAGGCGCCTGAGATGGCCATACAGACCTTCGAGTTTGAGGGCGTTCCGGGTCACGTATCGCTCGAAACGATGATACTCAAAGAGGAGAACGGCAAGACCCTCATCACCGCCATATCCGTCTTCCAGTCGGTCGAGGACCGCGATGGCATGGTCCAGGCGGGCATGGAATCAGGCGTGAGAGAGGGCTACGAGCGCCTGGACGAGTTACTGGCGAAGACCTCGCGGTCCTAAAGGTTCACGCGTAAGGGCAGGCCCCCGTTGCCTGCCCTGGTCGTCTACCGCCAATGCAAGGGTGCGCAAACAGGGCAGGCAACGGGGGCCTGCCCCTAGGCCTTGATGCATAGCCTACCACCGGTGAGGGTTCCAGCCACCAGGAGGAACAACCATGCCAAGAGACAGCTTCAACACGCAGGACAGCGACTTCCCTCCTCGATTGGCGAAGCCCGCCCAACGAGCCCTCGCAGGGGCGGGCTACACGCGGTTAGAGCAATTGGCCGGGGTCAGCGAGGCCGAACTGAAGCAGCTACACGGCATGGGACCGAAGGCAATCGACCAGCTTCGCGACGCTCTACACGCCAAAGGGCTGTCGTTCGCCGAGGGGAAGAAGGCGACGCAGGCATAGTATTTGCTGCCGGGAGGAACGGGGTAGGCTTCATAGGCCG
>JBJMMB010000417.1:0-8015 GCA_045805005.1 Chloroflexia bacterium | reverse complement strand
GAGCGACCCCGCGGGGTCGCTCTTCTTAGGAAGGGGTGAAACTAGGCTCGGGGTACGTCCATCACTCAGAGGATACCCTCAGCCTTGCGCTCTTTTATTGTTGGACGAAGGTCCATTTTTTGGTTTGGGCGTCGTATGACATGATACCCTGGTAGGCCCAGTCGCCGGATTGGGCTTGCTGGACGCTGATGGTGACGAGGGAGGTGTCGCCGTGGGAGTCGAAGTTCCAGGTGCCTAGAATGGAGGGGCCGCCTGGGAGGTTTTCGGAGCTGACTTGAGTTACGGCGGCGCGGATGGCCTCGCGGTCTTTCTTGCCGGCGCTGGCGATAGCGCTGATGGCTACGCGGGCGGCTTCGTAGCCGAAGGGGGCGAAGTCTTTGTTGTCGTCGTTGTGCCAACGGGCATCATAGAGCGTGTACCAGTTCTCGCCGGGGCCGGTGAGCTTGTTGGCGGGGAGGCCAACCAGGGTGGAGTAGAGCCCCTTGAGGTTGGAGAGGGGCTGCTTCGTAGAGTTGATAAAGGTCTTATCGGCGATTCCATCGGCGCCCATGAAGGCTCCGGTATAACCTGCCAAAAGGAGTGCGTCCAACACCTGAGCCGGGTGATTGTCAGTGATGCCCCCGAAGTAAACGAGGTCGGGTTTAGCCGCAACTATTTTCTGGGCGAGGGTTGTGTAATTCTGGGCACGGACGTCTATGCCCTCGGGGCCACCGACGACGTTGAGGCCGAGGTCGCGGGCCACCTGGGCGAAGATGACGGCGATGCCGTGGCCGTAGAGCTCCGTGTCGTCGAGGACGTAGACGGACTGGAACCCCTTCTCATGAGCAAAGGCGGCGGCGGCAGCGCCCTGGAGGTCGTCGGCGGGAACGACGCGGAAGTAAGTCTGCACACCAAGGGGGTAGTAGACCCAGGGCTCGCCCGCGGTGCCGGTGCCAGGCTTGGTGAGGCCGGGGTAAGTGTTACCAGGGCTGATCATGGCCATGTTGACACGGTTGAGCACGGGGATGCTGATCTTGGCGGCGCCACTGTTGTAAGTACCGATGTAGACCATGGCGTCGGGGTCAGCAGCGGCGCGACGGGCGTTGGCAAGCTCGGTGTCGGTAGCCCATTTCACCGTGCAGTTCTGGCCTTTAGCGTCGCAGTTCTGGGGCCGGGCGTCGTCAAGGGGCACGTACTCGAGGGTGAAGTCCCCCGCCTTGTACCCTGCCTCCTCGAAGGCCATCTGGGCGCCATGCGCGATGCTGGCGAAGCTGTTCATGGGCACGCTGGAGTAGATGCGTATGAGGTTAGAGTTGGAGTTGCCAGTGAAGCCGAAGCTGAGGTTAGGAGCAAGTAGGACGATGAGGACCAGGCCCGTCAGCACCGCCAGCACCACGGGCACAAGCACCTCGGCCGTGTTTATTGTGAAGGACCTGTTGCGCATGAAACCCCCTTGGGTAATTACGAATTACCAATTACCAATTACCAATTACCAATTACGGGTTATAGATTGATATTGGTTATGATTCCGAAATCGAAAGGCTCAGGTTGTTGCTGTAACCTTGATACTCTGGTTACGTAGATAATAGCGTTGAGGTTACGGATAGGATACTATACAAAGTCAGGGAAAGCGAAGTATACTATGGCAGCCGCAATTGGGCACAGTATAGCCCTGGATGAATTGCGGCGCAAGCGGGGGAGAGGCGGGGCGTATTGCGTATTGCGTATTACTTATTGCGTGCCACGCCAGCCTGGGTGGCATTACCCCCGATCCTACCTCCTCTATGTAATACGGAATACGCAATAGGCTTGGACCGGAGGAACGTTGGCTAAAGGAACTCGTCACAAAGCGGGACAGACGGTGGTGTGCCCCACCTGTCATAACACCGTTGTGCCCTCCGACGGATATTGCCCAGAGTGCGGCTCGCCGATAACGCTGGGGACGCCGGGGGCGACGGGAGCGGCCCAGGCGAACGGGGCGGGGGATGTGAGTAGCACTCCTGCTACGTGCCCGGTGTGCGGGACGGCCCTCGCGAAGAACGCGGAGTTCTGTCCGAATTGTGGGGCGTCGGTGGCGGCGGCTGCTGCCACGACCGGAGGGGCAGGGACGACAGCAGCAGCGGCAACTCCCGCAGCGGCGACTTCGCCGGTGGCGGTGACTTGCAGCGTGTGCCAGGCGACGATACCGCCCGGCGAGGAGTACTGCCCGGTGTGCGGGGCGCCGGTGAGCGCGTCGGCGGCGGTGCAGGCCGCAGCCGTCCCGGCGCAAGACGCGGCGGGGGCCGGGATGACTGCCTGCCCGAAATGCGGCTCGCCTTTGCGGCCCAACGCGAAGTTCTGCCGGGAGTGCGGCTACCGTTTCACAGGGCTTGCCACGTCGCAGCCCATGAGCGGGCTGAGCCAGTTGCAGGTGGGCCAGGTGCTCGCGGGGCGGTACAAGATTGTGCAGGTGATAGGCGGCGGGGGTATGGGCGCGGTGTTCAAGGCAGTGGACACGCACCTGAAGACGCGCGAGGAGCCGGAGGGGCGTCTAGCGGCTATCAAGGCGATCCTCAACACAGACGACCCCGAGCTGCTGGCCGCCGCGGTGGAAGAGCGCGAGATGCTTATCCGGCTCGACCACCCGAACATCGTGCGCATCTACGATATCGTGGAGGAGCACGGAGTTCCGTACATCGTGATGGCGTTCGTGACGGGCACGAGCTGGAAGGAGTTATACGACCAGAACGGCGGACCGCTCTCGGAGGCCGAGGCGCTGCGCTTGCTGCTAGGTATCAGGGGGGCATTCGAGTATTTGCACGGCCGCACGCCGGCCGTGGTGTACCGCGACTTCAAGCCGGGCAACGTGATCGAGGTAGACGAGGGGAACGGGCAGAAGCGGCAGGTGCTGATCGACCTGGGGACGGCCACGGAATACATACCGGGGCGGAAGCAGGAGGCATGGGGGACCGTGGGCTTCGCACCGCCGGAGATCGGGGGTATCTGCGAGCAGCCTCCCTCTATGGACCTGTTCGCCATCGCCAGCGTGCTGGCGGCCTTGCTGGGCGTGGACGTGAACGAGCAGGGGATCGGGGCGCCGCCTAGAAGTGCGTGGCCGGTGTCGCCGGAGATATACAACTTAGTGGAGCGCGGACGGGACCCGGACCCGAGAGTCAGGTTTCAGACGGTCACCGAGTTATTCGACCAGTTGGAAGGGATCAACCGCTTCGTCAAAGGGCAGGAGAGGGCACGGCTGGCGGGCTCGCCACAGATGGTGGGGCACGCGACCAGCCCGCTGTCGCAGGTGCTGGTACCTGTGCAGAGCACGATATTCACGGGCAAACTTAATACGGGCTCGACCGGGAAGATCGGGGCGCTGCCCGCGCTGAGCGAGGCGGACCCGGCCTCGCAGCTCTTGCAGCCCGCAAGAGACCTGATGTACGCGGGGCGGTACAGCGAGGCGCTGACGCAGATAGACGCGGCGCTGAAAACACACCCGGCGAGCATCGACGGCCACCTGCTGAAAGCGGCGGCGCTGAACAACCTGGGGGACACGAAGGATGCGGCGAAGGCGCTTGAGCAGGCGAACCGCCTGAGCACGCCCGCCACCCGGTGGCGGACGCTGCTTGTGCAGGCGCAGGCGGCGGAAGCGATGGGGGACTATAAGCAGGCCGAGCAGTTGTACATCGAGTTGACGAAGCTGGTGCCGGGGGAGGTGCTGCCCAAGCAGGCGCTAGCGGATATCTACAAGGATACGGGCAGGTACGCCCCGGCGGCGGACCTTTACAGTCGCGTGGTGGCAGCCGACCCGGCGAACGCGGACGCGGTGCTCGGGTGGGCAGACAGCCTGGTCGCTCTCAACCACAGCGACCAGGCAATTGGCGTGCTGGACGCGGTGAACGAAAACGCGCTGCGCTTCGTGGACGCACAGTTGCGTCTGATGGAGCTGTACCTGGCACGGATCGACTCGGCCCTTGACGGCAGGAGGAAAGACCCGACGGCGGCGCTGCACGACCTTGCGCTTGCGGGCCGGGCCATTGCGGGGTTGAACGACCGGACGGAGTCGCGCCACTTCTACCTGTTGCAGGCGGACTGGTGGTACGCGGCGTACCGGCTGAGCCGGATGAAGCAATTGCCGCAGGATATAGACTGGCCCGACGGCCAGAAGCATAACGCGAGCAACCCGGAGGAGATAGGCAAGGCGTGCCGGGAGGCGTACCGACGGTACCTGCAGCGCTCGCCCGACGCTCCCGACCGGGAGGACGTGCTGGCGAGGATTTATTTCGATGTCGCAGAGTGGCAGTGAGGACGGAATGCAGAATGCGTAATACGTAAGGGATGTGGGCAGGCCCGGTATGGGACAACGGACCAGATACGCCTACTACCGTTACGCATTACGTATTACGCATTCCGCATCGGCCGCAAGGAGGTAATGATTATGGTCAAGTTTAGGGTTACACCGCACCCTGGGGAGGCGCAGGTTTTGCAGGGGCAGAATTTGGCGCGCGTGCTTTATAGCATCGGGGCCGAGGGGGGCGGGGGGTCTGTGCCGATATTTCTTGGGGTGGTGCTCGATGTGTCGGGCAGCATGCAAGGGCCTAAGCTGGACGCGGCTAAGGACGCGTTGATCAGGCTGCTGGGGCGGGTGCCGCCGAGCGATAACGTGGTGGTGCACATCACGCTGTTTAATGACACGGCGGAGCAATTGGCCGCGCCGATGACGGGGCGGGACCTTTCGCGGAACCTGCAATCGCTTAACAGGAGCATACGCGATATTAACGCGGCGGGGGCGACCTCGCTGGGGGGCGGGCTGCGGGTGGCGCACCAGGCCTCGACGCGCTACCACGCATACGAGCGGCGGGTGCTGATGATCACTGACGGGAAGCAGGAAGGGACGCTGCCGGTGAGTGACGCTTACGATGCGGCGAACGAGCTGGGTCGGGACGGGATACGCATAGATGCCTGGGGCGTGGGGAGCGCGTGGGAGGCCGACCAACTGAGGACGATAGCGCACAACACAGGGGGCGAGGCCGACGTAATACCGGACGCTATTCGCCTGGCCGATGCGGTGGACGAACTCTTTACAGACGTGGAGGGGACGCAAGCGAGCAACGTCAGGCTGATGCTGAACACGCCGAAGGGCACCGTGATAAGGAGCGTGCGCCAGGTGTACCCCTCTGTGCAGGACCGGGCGGCGCAGCAGATCAACGAGCAGCAATGGGTAATACCGGTGGGCGCGCTCACGAACGAGGAGCCCAAGTTCGTGATCGAGCTGGAGACGACGCCGCGGGGCAACAATATTCCGTTCCGCATCCTTGTGCCTACAGTGGTGTACAGCGTGGGCGGGAGCGACCAGAACGACGAGTTGGACCGGAACGCCTGGTTCTTCGTGCGCTGGGTAGGCACACCGGGCGAGGTGCGGATGGACGAGCAGCTAACCCGGTACACAGGCGAAGAGGAGATAGCGAGCCTGTCGCAAGAGGGTTTCGCACTGCTGGACATGGGTGCGGTGGAGGCGGCGACCGCCAAGCTGAGCGTCGCGCTGGAAAAGGCGATCAAGATCAACAGCCCACAGGCGGTGGTGCTGGGCGCGGTGATCAACCCGCAGACCGGCAAGCTGGTGTCGACCAACGCCAACGATGCCATCAACAAGACGGGCAAACTGCACACGGGCAAGACAGGGAAGATATTGGCGAGCACGGGCAAGCTACAGGGAGGGGGGAAGTGATTGCGTAAAACGCAAAACGTAAGGGATGTAGGCAAGCCTGGCTCTGGGAATACGAACCAAGTACGCCTACCACCATTACGTTCTACGTTTTACGTTTTACGTCGATGAATACGAGTAACGATATCCAGAAGATGTTGGCGAATACGTGGCGGAAGTGGCCGGCGGTGTCGGTGGCGATAGCAGCGGTTGCGGTGATATTGGCGCTGACGCTGGGGTGGTATTGGATCCTGGTGGGAGCGGCGGCGTACGTGGTGTTCGCTTATGTTTCCAACTCGAACCCGCAGGCTTTGCGGCAGTTGTCGAGCGCGATGCCCCAGGCTAACGCCGCCCCGAGGCTGGACCTGAACAAGTTGCAGGGGAAATACAGGGACGAGATGCAGAAGGCGCTGGATAAGCGGCGGAGCATCGAGACCGCGGTGGCGGGAACGACCGACCCCGGCACGCGGAGGGCCTTGCAGGATTCGACGCGGGACCTGGAGGAGCTTACCGACACGGTGTATGAGTTGGCCCTGAAGGCTCAGGGAGTGGAGAGCGGGATGGAGTCATCGAGCACGCTGAGCGCGCTTTCGGACGACATCTCGCGCCTGGACAACGCCATCAAGACGACGAACGACGAGTTCCAGAAGAGCCAATACTACGCTACCATGGACGGCAAGCTCCAGCAGATGCAGAACTTCACCGACATCAAGGTGGCGCTTGAGCGCTGGGACGCGCAGTTGGACAACGCGTTGAGCACAATGGACACGATCCTGTCGCAGGTGTTGCGGATCAGGTCGTCGGAGATGCTCAGCTACTCGGACGCGACAGACCAGGTGTCGAAGTCGCTGCGCGAGGAGGTTGACAACCTGAAGGCGACCTCGGATGCGATGGACAGCGTTTATAGGACATAATTCGTAATTACGAATTACGAGTTGAGAATAGATCGTAATTTGCAGAGGGTTGGGTTATGGCGACTATAACGGCGGACCCTGGGGCGCCTGCGGTTGGCGCGGGGACACAGGCCGCGGGGGTGGCAGTTCCAGCGGTTACAGAAGGGAATCGCAAGCTTAGAGGGCTGCGGTCGCTGATGCTGACTTTGATTTCAGCAGTGGTGGCCTATGGGGTGCTGGTGGGGATTGTGGCCTGGCAGGCTAGCGCCACGACGTTTTCCTTTTACCACACGATGGTGGACGAGGACTCGGTAAGCGTAGACGCGGCGCTGAGGGCGCGGGCGGCGGCGCTGGACCACATGAGCGCCTCGGCGACGTTTTTGGAGACGACGGGCACGGCTCAGCAGGCCGCGGCGGCCCGGGCGCAGGAGCGCTGGGCGGCGTACAATAACGAGTCGCGGGTATCATGGCGGAACGTGACGGACCCGACGCACGGGGAGCAGAGCGTGTTCGCGGCGGCGGACCGGGCGGCGAGCGACTATATACAACAGATCGGGGCGATGCATGCGTACTACAGCGCCACACAACCGAGTCTAGCGGGCAATGCCTACTTGCAGGCTCGCGAGGTTATGAACACCCGGCTGGTGCCGGCCCTGAGCGGGCTGGAATCGGTCAAGGTGGAAGATATGGAGGCCACTTACGCGGGGGCGAACGAGCGCATCACAAGGTGGCGGTATGCGTTGATAGGGGTAGTGGGGTTGCTGGTGGCGCTCATGCTGGCCGGGCTGTGGGCGGTGCGAAGGATGCACTACCGGTGGTCGTGGTCGATTGGGATCGGGCTGGTGGTGACCGTGGCGCTGGGCATATTGATGCAGTTCCAGTTGGCGCAGGCGAGCGCGGACGCCAGGGTGATGGTGCGGGAGGCGTACGACAGCGTGGCGTCGGGTCAAGACATGGAGGCGCTGCTGAGCCAGGGGCGTGCGCTGGAGAGTATCGTGGTGTTCGACCCGGACCACGCCCAGGAGCACCTGGCTAGCTTCGACCAGTATGCCGCGCTTGTGGAGCAAAAGCTGTGCGGGCCGCGGGATTGCACGGCGCAGTCTTTCCTGAGCGGGGATGACATCATCGCGACGAATGTGCTCACCTCAGCTTTGGGAGAGCAACAAACCCTCGGCTTACCACGGGCCCCACTGGTCGCGAACGTGCATTTCCGGAACCAGGCGGCGCAACTCGAGGCGGTGAGGTTGGCCTATCGTGCCTGGATAGAGCAGCACAACCAATTGGCGAGCGCGGCATTAAGCAGACAGACGCAGCAGGCGGCGGATATCTCGACCGGGAGCGCGGCGGACGCGTTCGCAGAAGTAGTGAAGAGGGCCGATGCGGCCAACCAGGTAGCGCGGGACGAGTACGACAAGATTTGGCAGGGCGTGTACACCACGACGGGGTTGAACCAGGTGCTG
>JBJMMB010000416.1:0-2563 GCA_045805005.1 Chloroflexia bacterium | reverse complement strand
TTGCCGCCGAGCGCTCGGTGTCTCCCCAGGCTCACGCCGCCGCTCTCAACAGCGCGGGCAATCTGGCCTTCCACTGCGGCGACTTCACCACCTCCCGCCGCTTCCACGCCAGGTGCCTCCAGCTCAGGCGGGAACTGGGCGACTGGAAAGGCATAGCCGGCTCCCTCAACAACCTGGGCAACGCCACCCGCAACGCGGGAGACCTGGGGGAAGCCATATCCTTATTCCGCGAGAGCCTGGCCCTGAAGCGCGAGATTGGCGACCGGGTAAGTATGGCCTCTACCCTCAACAACCTCGGCATAGCCCTGACCGCCCAGAACCACCACGAGGGCTCCCGCGAGTTGTACGAGGAGAGCCTGGCGATCTGGCGCGAGCAGGACGACAAAGCCGGCGTCGCCATATCCCTCAGCAACCTCGGCACATACTCAGTGGCCGTGGGCGACTACGAGCGCGCGGTCGCCTATTACCGGGAGAGCCTCGACATCAGACGCGCCCTGGGCGACAAACAAGGGATTTCTATTGTGCTGAGCAATTTCGGTGAGGTCGAATTGTGCAGGGGCAATATCCCCCAGGCTCGCGAGTTCTACCAGGAGAGCCTCGACATGCGCAAGCAGCTTCAGGACAACCAGGGCATCGCCTCGTCCCTCCGCGGGCTGGGCTACTCCTACCTGCTCCAGGATGACCTCGAGCAGACGGAGAGTCTGCTCAAACAGAGCCTCGCCCTGGATACCGAGTACAACAACAAACCGGGCATCATCGAGGACCTCATGGCCGCTGCCTCGGTAGCCCACACTCGCGAGCACCACGAGCAGGCCGCCAGACTAGCGGGCGCCGCCAACGCCCTGGTCGAGCAGACCGGCTACCATCCGCACTCCCTCACCCGCCTTGTCTACGACCGCTTCCTCCCCGCCCCCCACTCGCCCCAGGAGGATCCCCAATGGCAAGCCGCCCTCGCCGAAGGCCAGGCCGACCCTTGGCCCGTAATAAACGAGGTCTTGAACGGGTAGGCGGGCACTTGGGACCAAGAATCGAGCCAGCCCAAGCATGGGATGGCCCACTTGGCGCGCCCGGAGGGTCTCGAACCCCCGACCCACTGCTTAGAAGGCAGTTGCTCTATCCCCTGAGCTACGGGCGCTTAATTACGCGTGCGTGAATGTGAGTGTATTTGCTGTTTCTACCGCTTCTGCGCCGCCTGCAAAGGGCAGTTAGAATACCTCAATGAATACCCTAAAGTTTATCAAGCCTTTACTGAGCTGGTGCTATGTGCTAAGTTGCTCGCATGCCAGGCCTTGTGGTAAGGGTTGTGCCAGGCAATTATCGTGGAATTGTACCCAATTGTGCGTTTGGCGTCAACGTAGATGGAATACCTGGCGCCGCTGCCTAAGACATGATGGGCCGCCGCTCTGGATTTGCGCTGAGAAGCCCCTGTCTGTAACACCTTGTATTACCAGTTCGGTGATCTCTCCATTCCCCGGACAGAGCTTACTAACAGCATCGATGGTCATCTTGCCAGGCGGGTGCCTGTCTCAGGCCAAGAAGGACAACCGGGCCTTGCGCAAGCTCCCCTTTGCGCTCGGAGCTTTCCATCCCTTGTGCCGAAGGTGGGATCCAAGAAGCTGATAGATACAGTCGTATATACCAGGTTTATGACACTCGATTGCGAAAACGGGCCAACCAGGCCCAAATGTGGGTTTGCGTCAGAACGCCGACGGCATTGACACACGATCTGACTTGCGGCACAATAGACGTGCGGATCTGCTGCCACCCCGGCCCACGCGGAACGCCCGGCGCGACCCCCGTGGGCCGGGGTGGCTCGCCGACTACGCTTGATGGCCCCCGACGGGTCTCCCATTTTCCTGTGCTTGGCCTGTCTCCGGACCTCCACACGTGGCTGCACCCCCCCGTGACCGAGGAGCGCCCCTAGCCCTTTTGCCGTCCTTATGCCCTGTGTACCATCTTTGCCAGCCAGAGGAGAGAACGATGCTCCCCACCCAGTTCACCGCCCAACACCAGGCCAGCTTCGCCGACACCGGGTATGTCGTCGTCGCCGGCTTGTTCCGTCCCGCCGAAGTCGCACAGTATCGCGACCACTTCATGACCTTACGCAAGCACGGCTCCTACCCCGGGGATCTGGTCGGCAGTGATCCCCGTTGGAACGACCCGCTCCGGCGCTATCCGCGCATGATCCACATGCATCGTTGGGACGACCTCTCCCGCCGCTGGCTGCTGGAGCCCCGACTTAACGAGTGCTTGACGGCCCTGCTGGGCCGCGAGCCGTATGCGGTGCAGACGATGATCTATTTCAAGCCTCCTGGCGGGCGTGGTCAGGCCCTCCACCAGGACCAGCGCTACCTCCAGGTCTCACCGGGCACCTGTGTCGCGGCGTGGCTCGCCCTGGAGCGCACCGACGCGGAGAACGGCTGCCTCCAGGTCGTGCCGGGGTCACATCGGATCGACGTCCTGTGCCCGGTGCCGAGCGACACCACCCGGTCGTTCACGTCGGAGACCGTGCCCCTCCCGCCCGGCAGCGAGGTGATCGACGTCGAGATGGAACCGGGTGACG
>JBJMMB010000415.1:0-9258 GCA_045805005.1 Chloroflexia bacterium | reverse complement strand
GGGAAGTACTGGGTCCGGCCGGGATCGGTGCCAGGGTCGGTGCCGGGCGGCGCGGAGCCAGGGTTGTTGGCGTTAGGGTCCATGTTGTTCCTCCTGCACGGTTGGTGGTGTGGGCTTCACTAGGATGTACGAAGGGAGGGTGGGGAGGGTTGCAGAGTAAATCTGGGGGACACCCCCAAACCCCCAGCAGGGAGACCCCTGCACCCCCTCTATTTTATGAGAATTGGGGGACACCCCCAAGCCCCCGGCAGGGAGAACCCTGCACCCCTTTTTGACTTGACAGCGGCGGGAAATACTGGACAATTAGAGCAGTGTTTTTCAGTTTTCAGGCACTTAGACGATGGAGGCAATGAGAAATGGATAGTAGCGCGATAAAACCAATAAAGGGCATACATCATATTACGGCTATTTCGGGGGCCGCGCAGGAGAACCTCGATTTTTATAGCGGGGTGCTGGGGATGCGGTTGGTGAAGAGGAGCGTGAACCAGGACGATCCGGGGACTTATCACCTGTTTTACGCGGATGGGGAGGGGCACCCTGGGTCGGACCTGACGTTTTTCCCGTGGGCGCAGATGCCGCCGGGGAGGAAGGGGGCGGGTCTTTCGGTGGAGGTGTCGCTGGCGGTGCCCGCGGGGAGCATGGAGTACTGGCGCGAGCGGCTGGCGCACTACAACGTGGAGACGGGTGAAGTTGAGACGCGGTTCGGCGAGCGGACGCTGACGCTGCACGACCCACATGGGATGGACGTGGCGCTGGCTGAGACGAGCGACCCGCGCCAGTTCACGGAGTGGGAGGGGAGCCCGGTGCCCGTGGAGCATCAGATACGGGGCCTCCACTCGGCCCGGCTGTGGGAGCGTAGCCTGGACACGACGGGGCGCTTCTTGACGCAGGTGCTCGGGTTCGAGCGGGTGGGCGAGGAGAACGGCTGGACGCGGTTTGGGGTGGCCGGTGGAGGCTCGGGGGCGGTGGTGGACATACAGGAGGTGCCGGACGCGAGGCTGGGGCAGTGGGGCGTGGGCACTGTACACCACATCGCCTGGCGGCTGCCGGACGTGGAAGAGGAGATGGCGCTGCGGGAGCAGGTGCTCGCGGCGGGGGGCCACCCAACGGAGCTGATAGACCGGTTCTGGTTCAAGTCGGTGTACTTCCGGGAGCCGGGCGGGGTGCTGTTCGAGTTCGCGACGGAGGGGCCGGGGTTCGCGGTTGACGAGAACCCGGCGCACCTGGGGGAGCAGCTTATTTTGCCACCATGGCTGGAGCCTCACCGGGGGGAGATCGAGGCGGTGCTGCCCCCGCTAAGCGCGCCGGTTAGCAGGGTGGGGTAAGAATAAAACAAAAGCGGCCCGTGGGTCGCTTTTGTTTTGCGTAACCGGCCTTAGAACCTGTAGGAAGGCTCATTGCATGGACCCAATCGCACGCTATAACGTCCGCCGCTGGAGGGCACTGGCAGAAGCTAACGCCTTGTTCACCCGTCCCGCGCTGGATCTCGATCCCGAACGAGCGCGCAGCAAGATCGATCCTGAGGGCTTGCTGGGGGATTTGGCGGGTAAACGAGTACTCTGTCTCGCATCGGGCGGTGGCCAACAATCAGTGGCATTCGCCCTACTGGACGCAATCGTGACAGTAGCTGATCTTTCCGAAGAGCAGTTGGAGCGAGATCGACAAGCGGCCGAACATTATGGGCTGTCCATGGTTACAGTTCAGGCTGATATGCGCGATCTTTCAGAGCTGGAACGGGCCGGCTTTGACATCGTCTGGCAAGGTTACTCTCTCAGCTTTGTCCCCGAGCCAGGCGTAGTCTTCCGGGAAGTAGCGGGAGTGCTGGCGAGAGGCGGTCTTTACTACGTTGCGGTTGCTAACCCGTTTGCTTTGGGCATTACGCCTGAAGATTGGAATGGCGAGGGTTACACGCTTCGCTACCCATACCAGGATGGGTTGGAGATAACCACTGCGGATGCTAACTGGGTCTACGACCGCACCGCCGGCGAAGAGGAGGCTATTCCCCCAGCGCGTGAGTACTTGCACAAGTTGAGCACACTGATCAACGGGGTGATCGATCAGGACTTTGTGATAACGCGGTTGTCTGATGACAGAGACCTGAACCCAGAGCCGGATGCTACGCCGGGCACCTGGAGCCACCTGATCAGCGTGGCACCCCCATGGATTAGCATCTGGGCACGGCGACTATAGTTCATAACAAGCTCTAGGAAGATCATTCCGGGTTCCAATCTCTCAGATCAGCCCCTTGTATCAATAGTTGAACTCGCGTTCGCCCACCCGCCTCCGCCGTAGCTGCAATGTTGAGGAGAGCATATGCGCCACCAAGAGTGGCCCCGTGCGCGTTTGCTTTGTAAGTAACACCCCCGGTAAAACCGACGGTGCGTTCGTCATTTGGACCCCAGCCATCTTTTGGCAACACGGCGCTGTAAAAGTCTAGCACCTCTTGTGGCGTGGCCGCAACCGTGTAGGTCACCACTCGCTCGTTTATGTCTATGCCCTGCTCTTCGTCGTTCAGTATTATGTCTTTTTGCGTGCGGTCTTGGGCACCCCGGTAAAGAGGTATGTTGTTGGGATCGGGCTCAAGCCACGCTGTGATGATTATGGTTGAAGGTTTCTGGGTATTTCCACTTGTGTTCTCCACGGCGATACTTGTGTAGATCGCATTCGAGTTGCGTTTCTCCTTATCCTGCCACCAGTAGTGAACCAGGCTGCCACTAACCCTACCGTATTGCCTCCAACCATCGTTAGGCAGCGTGTTACTGTAGAACGCAAACACCGCATCCGCACTATCAGCAGTTTCGAAGCGAGAATATCTGAGCCAGTCTCCCAACGAGGCCCACCGCTCAGAGATAGGTGGGCGTGCTACGCTGTGGCTAGCGGTACAACCCGTTCGCCTCTATGTACTCTCGCACGGCTTCGGGCACTCGATACCGTATGGAGAGGCCCGCGGCTACCCGACGGCGGATGTCGGTGGCGGAGATGTCTATTAGGGGGGCGTCTATCCACTCGAGGGTTGATTGGAGTTGGGGGAGGTTGGGGGCCAGGTGGGAGGGGTCTACGGAGGAGTTGGGGCGGCGGACTACGGCGAGGCGGGTTTGGGAGAGGACGGCGGCGGGGTCGCGCCAGCGAGGGAGCTGGGCGAGGGCGTCGGTGCCGATGATGAACCAGAGGGTTATGGCCTCGGGGCCGCCGAGGTCGTGGCGCAGCTGGCGGAGGGTGTCGGCGGTGTAGGAGGGGCCGGGGCGGTCTACCTCCAGGCGTGAGAGGGCGAAGGCGGGGTTGTCCTGGATGGCGAGCTGCACCATGGCGACCCTGTGCTCGGCGGGGGTGACGGGTTGGCCGCGCTTGAGGGGCTGCACTCCGGCTGGGAGGAAGAGCACCTGGTCGAGGTGGAGCACCTCTCGGGCCGTCTCGGCCATGATGAGGTGGGCCAGGTGGATGGGGTCGAAGGAGCCTCCGAGGACGCCGAGGCGGCGGGGGTTGGGGGCCTGGGGAGGGATGGGGGTGGGGGCGGACATGGGATCAGGCGACCGTTACGCCGGCATCCGGGAAGCGAGCCCGGAGGGCCTCGACCACCTGAGCGGTAATGGACAAGAGCGCTTCGGCCTGGGCCCAGAACTCAACTCGCAAGGTGCCGATGCCCTCGGCGATGCCCTCCACGGCTGTAACGGGGGCGGGAGAGGTAGCTATATCGGGGAAGTCCCTGAGGAGTTCGATGACGTCCTGGCTGATCTCGGTGAGGCTGCCGCCTTTGACACGCACCTTGATGATCTGCCGCTTGAGGTCGGAGGCGGAGCGGTTGGTGAGGATTTCGTTGAGAATGGTGTTGTTGGGGACAACTACGTGGAGGTTGTCATCGGTGCGCAGGATGGTGGTGCGGAGCTCTATGCCCTGCACGATGCCTGTGACCTCCTTTACGGATATGCGGTCGCCGATGCGGAAGGGCTGCTCCATCAGGATGTAGATGCCTGCAATCACGTTCTTGAGCAGGTCTTGCATGGAGAGGGAGATTGCCAGGCCCGCCGCGCCGACGATTGTGAGGACGCCTGCCAAATCGACGCCCAGGGAGCGCAGGGCGTAGACGACGCCCAGGCTCACGACGATTACCTGCAGGAGATTGCCCAGGAGGGTGGCGACGTTGAGGTTGATGCGCCTGCGAGTGAAGAGCCGGACGATCAGGAACCTGCCGTAGCGCGCCGCGACCAGGGCCACTATCAGGACTACCAGCGCCGTAAGCAGATCGATCAGGAACGACGGGACCCCGGAGTTGGCCGAGATGGCGATCTGGCCGGTGATGGAGGGAATGGGAGAAGGGGTTGGGGTAGGGGTCATCCTCTGGTTAGATGCCGACGTATTTTGCTACCACGGCACGGGCCACGGAAGGGTCTTCGGTGCCTTTGACTATGACGCGGGTATCGGCGAATATGGTCAGCTCGTTGGCGGGGGTGCGTAGGCGGACCACGTAGTCGTTGGCGAGGACTTCGAAGGAGCCGTAGCGGAGGCGGGAGGCGAGAGCGGCGAGGTCGAGGGTGGAACCTACGGGGCCGAGGCGAACCTGGACGGCATCGCGGCCGCAGAGGCGTGCGGCGTCGCGGCCCCAGGCGTCGCCTTCGAGGAAATCGAAGTGGCGCAGGCCGCAGGCGGGGCACTCCTTTCGGCGGGGCACTTCGAAGCGGTCCCAGGTGCCGTACCAGAGGTCGGCGGCGAGCATGCCTGGGGTGGGGGTCTCGCCGACGAGGAGCTTGATGGCCTCGGCGCAGGCGATGGCGGACAGGGCATGGGCCGCGGGACCGAGCACGCCCGCTACGTCGCAGGTTTCAGTTGAGCCGGGGGGCGGCGGGTCGGGGAAGACGCAGCGCAGGCAGGCGGTGTCGCCTGGGGCTATGGCTAGGCTGACTCCGCTGATGCCGAGGACGCCGGAGTATATCCAGGGGATGTTGAGCTTGACGCAGGCGTCGTTCAGGAGGTAGCGGGTCTGGAGGTTGTCGGTGCCGTCGAGGACGACCGCCGCGCCCTGAAGGAGGTCGAGGACGTTCTCGGGGGTGATGTCGGCGACGTGGGGTTCGGCCTGGACCTCGGAATTGATGGAGGCGATGTGGCGGGCGGCGGCGGCGGCCTTGGGGAGGGCGGCTTCCACGTCGGCCTCGGTGTAGAGGGATTGGCGCTGGAGGTTGTGCAGTTCCAGGAAGTCCCTGTCGACCAGGCGGAGGGTGCCCACGCCCGCTCTGGCGAGCATCTCGGCCATGGAGGAGCCAAGCGCGCCCACGCCCGCGATGACGGCGGTGGCGGAGCGCAGTTTCGCCTGACCTGCCGGGCCGATCTGGGGGAGGACGGTTTGGCGGGAGTAGCGGTTGGGGTTGGAGGGGGAGGGCGGGGCCTGCCCCGCCCCTACGGTGTCTTCAGGCATGGCAGGTCTACTTTACAAGGGAGGACTCGATGGCCTCCTGGAGGGTGGCTACGGAGCGGCCCTGTAGGCCCTTTGGGAGGGTGGGCTTGCGGGTGGTGGGCGGGTAGATGGCCCTGGTGAAGCCTAGCTTGGCGGCCTCGCTTAGGCGGCGCTCTAGCTGGCCGACGCTGCGAAGCTCGCCGGAGAGGCCAACTTCGCCTATGACCACGAGCTCGGGGTCGACGCGTATCTCTCGGTAGGAGGAGGCGATGGCTACGGCTACGGCGAGGTCGATGGCGGGCTCGGAGATCTTGAGGCCGCCTACGACGTTGACGTAAATGTCCTGGTTGGAGAGGCCGAGGCCGACGCGCTTGCCCAGCACGGCGGACAGGAGGAGGAGGCGGTTGACGTCGATGCCGTTGGCGGTGCGGCGCGGGAGGCCGGTGGCGGTGGAGGAGGTGAGGGCCTGCACCTCGACCAGGATGGGCCGGGTGCCCTCGAGGGTGACGGCGATAGCCGCGCCGGAGGAGTCGCTGTTGCGCTCGGCGAGGAAGGCAGCGGAGGGGTTGGTGACCTCGATCATGCCCTCGTTGCCCATTTCGAAGACGCCGACTTCGTTGGTGGAGCCGAAACGGTTCTTGACGCCGCGGAGGAGGCGGTACTGGTGGAAGCGGTCGCCTTCGAGGTAGAGGACGGCGTCGACGATGTGCTCGAGGACGCGAGGGCCGGCAATGGCTCCCTCTTTGGTGACGTGGCCGACGAGGAACATGGGTATGTCGCGCATCTTGGCGAGGTGCATGAGGCGGGAGGTGCACTCGCGCACCTGGCTGACGGTGCCTGCGGCGGAGCTGAGGTCGGGTAGGTAAACGGTCTGGATGGAGTCGATGACAACCAGGCCGGGCTGCATGATGTCTATCTGGGTGAGGACGGCGTCGAGGTTGTTCTCGGAGAGGAGGAAGAGCCGGTCGGGGTTGAGGTCGAGGCGACCGGCGCGCATCTTAATCTGCTGGGGGCTCTCCTCGCCGGAGACGTAGAGGACGGGCTTGTCGCCGAAGAGGGCTAGCTCGCCGCTTACCTGGAGGAGCAGGGTACTTTTGCCGATACCTGGGTCTCCACCTATTAGGACCAGGGAGCCGGGGACGATGCCGCCGCCGAGGACGCGGTTGAACTCCTCGCCGGGGACGCCGATGCGGCGGAAGTTGCCGTTCTCGACCTGGGGGAGGGCGGTCGGCTTGTTGCCCGTGCCGTCGCCCCGCGCCTGGGCGGCCGCGGAGGAGGCCGAGGGGGAGGCGGCCACGGTGACGGTCTGCTCGGTGAAGGTGTTCCACTCGCCGCAGTCGGGGCAGCGGCCCGTCCACTTGGGCTGCTCGCCGCCGCATTGCTGGCAGACGAATACGGTGCGTGTCCTGGTTTTTGGTGGCATGGGTGCTCGCTTCTAGTACGTATGTGCTAAAGGTTCTATAGGTAATTATAACATGAGAGGGGGTGTGGACGCTCGGCAACCACCCCCTGTGAGCAGTAGCCTGTTGGTATTCTGTGTGAAGCCAACCGTAGGGGCAGGCCCCTGTTGCCTGCCGTGGTTATGCTACCCCGGCATTAGGGGTAAACGAACAGGGCAGGCAACAGGGGCCTGCCCCTACGGTTGGGTGGTAGGGGAGCAGGGCGCCGCTTGCTGCGCCCCTACGGGTGGGTTTGGGTGGTTTTCTGGAGGGTTGGGTGGTGGGGAGAGAGGGCAGGCAACGGGGGCCTGCCCCTACGGTGGCGTCTTATGGACCCTTGGTTTGGGGGCGTACAAAAAGCCCCTCCTTTTGGGGGAGGGGCTTTTGTTTGGTTGCTAGTGCTATTCTTTGGTGTCTCCGGTGGGGGTGTTGCCGGCTCCCGCGCCGGAGAGTTCGGGCTCGCGGTCTTCGGTTTTGTCGGCTTTGCCTTTGCGGGCTTTTTTGGTGGGGGTGGCGGCCTCGTTGGCCTCTTCGTACTCGCTTTGGGAGCTTAGCTTGAGGAGGCCCTCTTCGACCGTTACGTAGACGGAGGTTTCGGGCAGGAAGCGCTGCTCAAGCATGCCCTCGGCGAGGGGGTCCTCGATGAGGTTCTGGATGATGCGGCGCAGGGGCCTGGCTCCATAGTTGTGGTCGTAGCCGCGGGTGGCGAGAAGCTCCATCGCGTCGTCGGTGACCTCAAGCTGCATGTTCTGCTCTTTGAGCTGAGTGCGCACTCGGGTGAGCATCAGGTTGGATATCTCCCGGATGTGCTTGGTGTTGAGCGAGTGGAAGACGATCACGGCGTCGAGGCGGTTGAGGAACTCGGGGCGGAAGGACTTCTTCAGCTCCTGGAGGACCTTGTCCTTCATGACTTCGTACTCGCGGGCGGCGGTCTTCTCCTCGTCGGTTCGGACGGTGAAGCCGAGCGTTACGTCGCGGTTGATGATGTCGGCGCCGACGTTGGAGGTCATGATGATGATAGTATTGCGGAAGTCGACCTTGCGGCCCTTGGCGTCGGAGAGATTGCCGTCTTCCATGATCTGGAGGAGCATGTTGAAGGCTTCGGGGTGGGCCTTCTCGATTTCGTCGAGGAGGATCACCGAGTAGCTCTTGCGGCGCACGGCCTCGGTTAGCTGGCCGCCCTCTTCGTACCCTACGTAGCCGGGGGGCGAGCCGACGAGCCTGGAGACGTTGTGGCGCTCCATGAACTCGGACATATCGATCTTGATGAGGGCGTCCTCGGAGCCGAACATAAACTCGGCGAGGGCCTTGGCGAGCTCGGTTTTGCCGACGCCGGTGGGGCCGAGGAAGATGAAGGAGCCGATGGGGCGCTTGGGGTCTTTGAGACCGGCGCGGGCCCGGCGGACTGCCTTGGCGAGGTTGGTGACGGCCTCGTCCTGGCCGATGACGCGGGAGTGGAGCTCGCCTTCCATCTGGAGGAGGCGCTCGGACTCCTCGCCCGCGATGCGGGTCAGGGGGATGCCGGTCCACATGGAGACGACCTGGGCGATGTCTTCCTCGGTGACGTAGGGCACTTCGGTGCTCTTCTCGGCCTGGAAGCCATCCTCCATCTGGGTGATGCGCTGGCGGAGCTGCTGCTCGCGCTCGCGCAGGTCGGCGGCTCGCTCGTAGTCCTCGGTGGCGACCAGGCTTTCTTTCTCCTTGGAGATGGCCTCAAGCTCCTGCATGGCGTCGCGGAGGCCGGTGGGCTGGGCGGCGCGGTAGAGCCTGACGCGGCTGGAGGCCTCGTCTACGAGGTCGATAGCTTTGTCGGGCAGGAAGCGATCGGTGACGTAGCGCGCAGCGAGGCTGGCGGCGGCCTTGAGGGCCTCGTCGGTGATCTTGAGGTGGTGGTGGTCTTCGTAGAGCTGTACGATGCCGCGGAGGATGGCGAGGGTCTCTTCCTGGTTGGGCTCGTCCACCTGCACGGGCTGGAAGCGGCGCTCCAGGGCGGCGTCGCGCTCGATGTACTTACGGTACTCGTCGAGGGTGGTGGCGCCGATGGTTTGCAGCTCGCCTCGGGAGAGGGCGGGCTTGAGGATGTTGGCGGCGTCGACCGCGCCCTCGGCGGCTCCCGCGCCCACCAGGGTGTGAAGCTCATCGATGAAGAGGATGGAGCCGGTATCTTTGATCTCGGCGACCACCTTCTTGAGGCGCTCCTCGAACTCGCCGCGGTACTTGGTGCCGGCCACGAGAGCGCCTATATCGAGGGCGAGCACGCGCTTGCCCTGGAGGGTCTCGGGGACGTCGTTGTTGATGATGCGCTGGGCGAGGCCCTCGACGATGGCGGTCTTGCCTACGCCGGGCTCGCCGATGAGGGCGGGGTTGTTCTTGGTGCGGCGCGAGAGGATCTGGATGACCCGCTCGATCTCCTTCTGGCGTCCGATCAGGGGC
>JBJMMB010000414.1:0-19897 GCA_045805005.1 Chloroflexia bacterium | reverse complement strand
CCACCAGGCGGAAGCGGCCCTTCGCCTCCCCCGAGAAGAGGTACCCGCTCAGGAACTCCTGGATAGTCTCGCGACCGCGGTACCACAGGAAATGAGGCGGCATGGTTATCATCGCGTCCTGGCGGAGCAGCGACACCAGCTTCGCCGCATCGGCCGCCTCCCACGCCTCTACATACCTGGCCAGTAGCGATGCCGTTTGTTCGTCACTCGTAGGTGCGACACCAAACCCGGCACGTGCTTCGGCACGGCGGCCCTGGTGCTGCATGGTCGCACGGGCGCGCTGAAGGGCGCTATTCACCGCGGCAAGCGTCATGTCGAGGAGGTCCGCCACCTCGTTGGCTTTCCAACCCAGCACGTCGCGCAGGATCAACACGGCGCGCTGCCTGCCCGGCAGGTTCTGGAGCGCTGCGAGGAACGCCAGCGCCACGCTTTCGCGGGCTTCGTATCGAGCTTCCGGGTTGGCCGCGGGCTGTTCATCAATCAGAGTGTCCGGCAAAGGCTCGAGCCAGACGTGCTCCTGGGCGGGACCAGGGAAAGGAGATTCAGGGCCGCCCGGCGCACCCACCGCCTGCGGCATGACACGTCTGGGGCGTTTGTCGAGCGCATCGAGGGAGGCGTTGGTGGCGATCCTGTAGAGCCAGGCGCGCAACGAGGCCCTCCCCTCAAAGGAGTCGAGCCGCCGCCAGGCACGCAGCAACGTCTCCTGCAAGGTGTCCTCGGCGTCCTCCAGGGAGCCGAGCATCCGGTAGCAATGCACCAACAACTCGCGCCGGTATGGGCTGGTCAGGTGGCCGAACGCCTCCTGGTCCCCCGCACGCGCCGCGGCGATACGTGTGGCTTCGTCTACCTGGATCATGCTACGCGACTTCCTTCATAACAACCGGATAGGTGCAATGGCCGGTGCCGCCGGTGGAAAACATCCGGGCGTCAGGGAAGTATAGTTTGCATAAGCTCCAAGCGTCAATCTCAATTCTCATGGGCCTGTAGCTCAACTGGGAGAGCGCGTCGCTCGCAACGATGAGGCCGGCGGTTCGACTCCGCCCGGGTCCACCACATGATGCAGTAGCCAAGCGGTAAGGCGGCCGGCTGCAAACCGGCCAATCAGGGGTTCGACTCCCCTCTGCATCTCCCCTCACTGCGATAAGCACGAGGCGCATTCGTCTAGCCGGCCCAGGACGCCACACTCTCAATGTGGAAACCAGGGGTTCGAACCCCCTATGCGCCACTCTATACCCAACCCGCGGGGTGTTCGTCTAGTGGCCAGGACCCTCGGTTTTCACCCGAACAACAGGAGTTCGAGCCTCCTACACCCCACCTGGCCTTGCAACAATCACCGTGGACGGCTAGCTCAATTGGATAGAGCGACTCTTTTACAAGGAGTATGTTCGGGGTTCGAGTCCCTGGCTGTCTACCAATCTGCCAATATCAACCACCAATGGAAAGGAGGAAACACACCGGTGAGCAGCCTCGTAGTGCCCGTAACCACCATCAGCAAAGTGCGTACACACCCCAACGCCGACGCCCTCGACATCGCCGAGGTCCTCGGCTGGCAGGTAGTAGTCCCCAGGGGCCGCTTCTCCGAGGGCGACAAAGTCGTCTACTTCCCGCCCGACAGCGTCCTCCCGTTGAAGGTCTCCGAGCGCTTCGGCGTCACAAAATACCTGTCGAAGGGCCGCGTTCGCAGCGCGAAGCTCCGCGGTGAGCCGTCGTTCGGCCTGGCCGTCGACCCGGACGACCTGGCCTGGCTCGTGGGCGAGAACGTGGCCAAGCACTACGGCGCTACCAAGTACGAGCCGCCCCTGCGCCCCTCGGCGGGCGATGCGGCTCCCAACCACCCCCTCTTCTGGGCCTACACCGACATAGAGAACATGCGTAACTTCCCCAATTTGCTCCAGGAGGGCGAGGAGGTGGTCATCACTGAGAAAGTATATGGCACCAACTGCCGCATCGGCGTTGTGGAAGGCGAAGTCATGGCTGGCTCCAAGGGCCTGCGCCGCAAGCCTCCGCCCGATGGCCGCCAGGAGGCCAGCCTCTACTGGTTCCCCTACACCCTTGAGCCGGTGCGCAACCTGCTCAATCATCTTTCCGAGGAACAGGGCCACCGCCAGGTGATCCTCTTCGGTGAGGTCTACGGCTCAAAGGTCCAGTCGTTCACCTACGGCCTGCAAGGCACCCTCGGCTTCCGGGCCTTCGACCTCCTGGTAGACGGCAAGTACCTCAACTGGCACGAGTTCAAGCGCCTGTGCGAGCAATACGAGGTCCCCATCGTGCCCACCGTGGCCGAAGGGCCCTTCTCCCTCGACCGGGTGCGCCCGCTCAGCAACGGCGACACCCTGGTGCCCGGAGCGAGCGGCTCCAACATCCGCGAGGGCGTAGTCGTCAAGCCCCAATCCGAGCGCACCGACCCGACCGTCGGCCGCGTCATACTCAAATACCTCAGCGACGAATATCTCTTTGGCGAAAAGACTGACTACGCGGAACAGTAGAATCGGGATCGCCCCTCAAAAAGAGCACCTAACAAAACCCGTGATCTTGGCCGTAGGGGCGAGGCATGCCTCGCCCTCTGCGGGTGCGTGACGCCTGAGCCTTACTCGGTAACGGCCAGGGCGAGGCATGCCTCGCCCCTACGGGGATCCTGGTAGGCTCTCTAAGCGAGTGGCGACCCCGCCACAAAAATGGGCCGGAGCCGGATATGGGTAGCCGGAGCAGTTTGTAAAACTGCCGCGCCTTGGGCGCAAGTGGGTTCGAATCCCACCCGTCCCACCAGTCAAGCAATATCGTTGTGCGGTGGCGTAGTGGTAGCGCGACGCCCTGTTAAGGCGAGGGTCGAAGGTTCGAATCCTTCCCGCACAGCCCCGAGCGTTTAGCTCAGTGGACCAGAGCGCCAGGCGGCGAACCTGGAGGCCGGAGGTTCGACCCCTCCAACGCTCACCAAATGCTCATTACTCCGGGGTCGTCTAATGGTAGGATGGGTGGCCTTGAACCACTCAATCAGGGTTCGATTCCTTGCCCCGGAACCGATAGATACTCCATGCCGAAGTGGCGAAATTGGCAGACGCACCGCGCTCAGACCGCGCTGGGACCTCCCGTGCAGGTTCGACTCCTGCCTTCGGCACCTTTATCACCTTTACTCCTTTTCCTTCCATCTGGGTATGGCGCAGCCAGGTAGCGCACGCGCATGGGGAGCGCGAGGTCGAGTGTTCGAGTCACTCTACCCAGACCATACGGGGATAGCGCAGCGGTCAGCGTACTCGCCTCGGACGCGAGTGGCCGGCAGTTCGAATCTGCCTCCCCGTACCCATACGATGCGTTGGTCCAGTGGCAGGACGCCTGACCGTCAATCAGGAAATCACGAGTTCGAGTCTCGTACGCATCGCCCGCAGTACCATTGCGTATTGCGTATTCCGTAGAGGAGGAAGGGTAGCCTGTTCTGCTAACCAGGCCTTGCAACCACGCAATACGCAATACGCAATACGCCCCCTCTCTGCCCAGACCACGGAAGCGACCCGGCCGGATCAGGAGACCGTCCCGAAAACGGTTACGACGCCAAGCGCGTCCTGAGGGTTCGAATCCCTCCGCTTCCTCCTCGCAAAATAGGGGTGCAGGGTCCCCCCTGCCGGGGGCTTGGGGGTGTCCCCCAATTATCTCCTTCTACATAAGTGTGGCCCTACGGGCCACACTTATGTAGAACATACATGCTTGGGTAGCTCAGCCTGGTAGCAGCGCCACCCTGAAGACGTGGAGGTCGCCGGTTCGATCCCGGCCCCAAGCACAAGTGGAGACGTGGCGGAATTGGCAGACGCAGGCTTATATCATCGCCGTTCCCTTGCCTCTCGGGGCCGCAGGTAGATGGTTATCAGGCATGGCATTTGCAGGTTCGACTCCTGCCGTCTCCACCTTCGGCGGTACGATGTTTTGGGTTATCGGCACCCGGGACGCGTGGCCTTGTGAGGCAACTCACCCGACCGGCTGTGTCTGTTGTCTCAGGCCCAGGGCAATCCTCCGACCGCCGGTGGCGCTCCTGCCTGGGTCGTAGCGTGCGGGTTACCGCAAAAAGAGGCCGTGGACGGCGTGCTAAGCCGTCGCGGTCCCCGGACGCGCCCCTTTATCCACTCATTGCGCCGCCTAACAGGTACGACTATTCGCATCGCGGGGACGTAGCTCAGTTGGCAGAGCAGCTCAAATGCCATCGCCGTTATTTGCCCCAGTGGGGCCGTTGGAGGATGGTTACCTTTAGCGAAGGGCAGGTCGGAGGTTCGAATCCTCCCGTCCCCACTCTGGCGGTACGTTGTATCTGGGTTATCTTCCGCAAACCGAAAGGCACTCTCGGCGGGACAGGAAACCAGCCGGCGGGCTAAACGCCCGTTTGCCCAGTACCCCTTTTGACCGTTCAGACCAGGTCATCCGCGGGGAGCTTAGGCTCCCTGTGTGCGACCCAACCCCGCGGCTGTTCACACCCTGGAGACGTAGCTCAGTTGGCAGAGCAGAAATCCCATTGCCGTCCCTTGCCCCATAGGGGCCGTTGGTCGATGGTTATCGCCTCTTAAGCGTCAGGTCGGAGGTTCGAATCCTCCCGTCTCCACCATGGCGGTACGATGTTTTTGGGTTATCGGTTAAGCAGTCTCGAAAACTGCCCGCGGGTCCTCCTCGTGAGGGCTGATCGCGGATTTCCCAAAGCGCCTCCTTGACTGCCAGAAGCAACTATCGAGAAGAGCGAGAGCGGGCCGGAGCGTTCAGGTTACCATCAAACTATGACTTTGACCCGGTTACACTCCTGAATGCATTATTCGCCCGCTCTTGCATCTCTTCTCGCATCCAACCCATAACTTTGCCCCTCATGGGCCGAAAGGAGAACCGATGAAGAACCTCACCGAGTACATAAAGAGCCTCACCAACACCCCCCAGAACCGCCCTATACCCGGCTCCAGCCAGGTACCCAACAGCGGCGGCGGCTACTCCTGGGCCGTGGACGACTGGGTCCGCCTGGATCGATTCCTTGTGCTAGGAAGCGAAGGGGGCACATACTACATCAAGGAGCGCGAGCTCACCCGCCAGAACGCTGAGGCGGTGGCCCGCTGCATCGCGGCGGACGGCCCCCGCGTGGTGGCGCGCATCGCGGAGATATCCCAGGCGGGACGCGCCCCCAAGAACGGCCCCGCGGTGTTCGCCCTCGCCCTGTGCGCCTCGCTGGGCGATAACCCCACCCGCCAGGCGGCGTTCGAGGCCCTGCCTCGCGTTTGCCGCACCGGCACCCACCTCTTCCACTTCGCGCAGTTCGCCGACGGCATGCGCGGCTGGGGCCGCGGTCTCCGTGAGGCCGTGAGCAAGTGGTATGACATGCCCGCGGGCAAGCTGGCCCTCCAGGCCATCAAGTATCAGCAGCGCGACGGCTGGTCGCACCGCGACCTCCTCCGCCTCGCGCACCCCAAGCCTCCTACCCCTCAGCACGAGACCCTCTACAACTGGATGGTCAAGGGCTGGGAGTCGGTTGGCGAACAGCCCCACCCTGACGCCGCGCTGCGCCAGGTCTGGGCTTTCGAGCGCGCCAAGCGCGCCCGCGAGGCCCGCGAGGTGGTAGCCCTGGTCGAGGCGTACGATCTCCCCCGCGAGGCCGTGCCCACCGAGTGGCTCAACAGCCCCGAGGTGTGGGCGGCCCTCCTGGCCCGTATGCCCCTGGAGGCCATGGTGCGTAACCTGGCCAAGATGACCGTGGTTGGCCTGCTCGCTCCCGGCAAGAGCGACGCGACGCGCCACGTGGTCAAGCAGCTCGGCAACGAAGAGCGCCTGCGCGCTTCCCGCCTGCACCCCATAAAGGTGCTCGCCGCGCTCAAGACCTATGCGCAGGGCCACGGCGAGCGCGGCAAGCTCAAGTGGCAGCCGGTATCCCGCGTGATCGACGCCCTCAACGATGCCTTCTACACCTCGTTCGGCAACGTCAGCCCCACCAACAAGCGGTGGCTGCTCGCCCTCGACGTGTCGGGCTCGATGGGCGGCAACATGCTCGCGGGCATCCCCGGCCTCGACGCTCGCGTGGGCAGCGCGGCCATGGCGCTCGTCACCGCGACCACCGAGCCGGACCACACCATAGTGGCCTTCTCGTCGGCTTCGGGTGGCTACGGCGGCCAGTGGGGAGGGGGCGAATCGGGGCTCACCCCCGTAAACATCTCCCCGCGCCAGCGCCTCGACGACGTGGTGCGCACCACCGCTGCCATCCCTATGGGTGGCACCGACTGCGCCCTGCCGATGAAGTGGGCCCTCAAGCACAAGGTGCCCGCCGACGTCTTCGTTGTCTACACCGACAGCGAGACCTGGCACAGTGCGCCGCACCCGGCGCAGGCCCTCCGCAACTACCGCGACGCCCTGGGCATCCCCGCGAAGATGATCGTTGTAGGCATGACCTCCAATGGCTTCACCATCGCGGACCCCGACGACGCGGGCCAAATGGATGTAGTAGGGTTCGACACCGCTGTACCCCAGTTGATGTCGGACTTCGTAACTACCTAGTCCCTCTACACATACCGCGACAACGATTTCACACGGAGTGTGAAATCGTTGTCGCACGATCTCCCAACTCCAACTCAGTGATACCCGCTTCCTCGCACCGCCGCTTCCACGCTTCGGCGTCCATGCTGCCGGAAGCCAACTCTTGCACCACGTTGAAAGGCTCTATCACCATCTTATCGCGGACGCACGACACCGTTTGACCCGGCGGCGCATGCAACTCCCAACCGGCATCGTGCAGCGCCACCGCCAGCCCCGCACCCAGCACGTTGGCGGCCAGCATGGGTACCTCTCTTAACTCATCCGCGGTGAACTCTCCGCCACCCGGCCTGACCAGCTTGCTTGCCAGGCGCTTCGGGTCTTTCGCCAGCTCGGGCAGCGAGAGCGCCGTCACTCCCCGCAGTGCCCTGGCCTGCTCGCGCACCAGCTCCTCGTACCTACGCAAATAGATCTCTTCGCCCGCCGTCTCCCAGGTGACCGGCTTAAGAGCCTGCACCGCCGCTTTGTCCGAGGCCAGGGTCATGAGGAGGTTCTTCTCCAATTCCACAATGCCCCTCAGCAGCGACCTGGCGGGCGGGTCCTCTCCCGGCACCCCCGCTTCGCTCATGCCCGTCGTCAGGCGCTCCACAGCCGCCACCCGCTCGGGCAGCGACGGGTGCGTATCGTAAGGGTCCGACTTGCCCTCGCTCAACTCCGCGTCCACGCTCCGCGACATGATCTCCGCCACGTGCGACGCGGCCATGAAGTGGCGGAAACCGTTGGCCAGCGGAGGCCTGTACCCCGCGTTCAGCACCGGCGCGACTTCGGTGCCCCAGTAAGCGTCGAAAGCCAGCGCGCCGCTATGTGTCGCCTTCAACCCGTCGATGAGCGAACGAGCCCCCATCGTCCGCGCCGCCAATTCGTCCGCCACAAACTCCTGGCGCCTCGATACGGCGTGCGTCACCCGCAAGAACATCAACCCATACCACCGGAAAGGCGCTTGCATCCATGAGCTATGCCTGCTCAGGTTGCGCACCGTCCTGATGATGGCCCCCCGCGTCTTGTATATCCACGGCCCCAGCTTGGTGTCGCCTGCATAAAAATGCCCGAACTCGTGGGCCAGCACCGCCTTGAGCTGCGACACCGTGAGCACCTGCATGAGCGCCAGGCCGATACCCATCACGCGCTTGCTCCCCAGACCCATGAACCCGCCCCGCTGCGTAACGAAGGCGTTGACATCAAGTATCAGGTACACCTCAGCCGGCATCTCCTGTCCCGTGCTCCTCGATACATCCGTTATCGTCTTAAACAGTTCCGGTTGGCTCTCCGGCTCCAGCTTTGGTCCCGGCGCTTCAAAACGGTCGGGCCGCGGCACGATAGACCAGAGGATCACCCCCGCGCCGATAATACAGAAGAGCGCCAGCCTGCCGTTCACATGGTGCGTCGCTTGCCACTCCGCATACACGATGAGCAGCAGCCCACCCGCCACCACTACGGCCAGCGCGTAAAACCCCACCATCAGCCCAAGCGCCAGCAGAGCCCGCCCCACAATCGATGGCGAAGACCCCGCGGGCTGCACGTCCACCCCATGGTCAACCTGGTCATTCAACCCAGAATTTGACTTCATGGTTTTAGCTCCCCTTCCCTATAAATAGGCCAAGAACAGTGCAACGCATAATAAAAAAGTAGTTACAAGTTTACCCCATAAGTCAAGACGACGTTGAGCCCCATTCATCCCAGCCTCATGCCCCGAAGGTACCAAAAGTGCTTGCGAATTACAGATTAGGCAAATTCGTAATTCGTAATTCAAACAGGCCTTACCCCGCAATATGTACCTGTAGCTCACCTAGTTAGAGCGGCGCTCTGATAAGGCGCAGGTAGGATGTTCGAGTCATCCCAGGTACACCAACAGCAGCCCCCAGCCGTCCCGGCGCGTAGTTCAGTGGTGCGAGAACGCCTGCCTTATAAGCAGGAAGCCGGTGGTTCGATTCCACCCGCGCCGACCCAATCCTCCACACCACGCGCCCCCGTAACTCAATCGACAGAGTACCAGGCTTTTACCCTGGGAGTGCGAGTTCAACTCTCGCCGGGGGCCCATCACGTAATTACGAGTTACGAATTACAGGCTGGCGCAAATTCGTAATTCGTAATTCGTAATTCCTTCAGGGAAGCGATCCGAATGGTGAGGAAGCCGGTTGCTAACCGGTCGGGCGTAACAGCCCTGGGAGTTCGACCCTCCCCGCTTCCGCCTCTCCTTGGGCACGCTAATTCAACACCTTGCAACAAAGCGCACAAGAGGGGCTCTTGTGCGCTTTGTTGCAAGGTGAAAAGGACATATGTACGCTCCCCCTTGGGAGCATTAGGGGATATTGCCCGCGAGTGCCCGGCGCTAAACTGGGATTAGTACTACCGCGTTTGCCTTTGTTAAGAAAGGACAGCTCTATGCGCCGCCTCTTCCCGGTCGCGGGCCTGCTGATTCTGGCGGGCCTGCTGCCTGGCCTGCTGGCCGCCTGCGACTCCAGCGGCAATGATTCCCAGCAGTCCGTCGCCGCCATGATGCGCACCGCCGTCACTCCGACCCCCGGGCCGCCCACCGATACCCCCGGTCCCACCTCCACCCCTACCGTCACCCTCACCCCCGAGCCCCCACCCACCCTGGCCCTCGATATGTCCGAGGTCAAGAGCCAACTGGCGCGGATAGAGGCCGATACCGCCAAAATGCGCGGCCTCAAACCCAAAGCCCACGTCCCTGAGCACTTCTACTCGCAGGCCGAGTTGAAGTACCACCTCGGCCAGGACACTCTCAAAGAGTACACCGTCGAAGCAGCCCACCGCGACGTCATCCGCCTCTGGCTTCTCATGTTCATCGATGACCCCACTATGGACTTCCGCCAGCTCGAGGTTGAGTTCGCGGGCGATAACATCCTCGGCTACTACGATCCCAAAGTCAAAGAGCTTTACGTCCGCGCCGACCAGCCCACCCTCTCCCCTCCCTCCCGCGAGACCCTCGCCCACGAATTCACCCACAGCCTCCAGGATCAGTACCACAACCTCTCACAGTTCCTGCCTGATAACATGGACAGCGACCAGGCCACCGCCCACCGGGCCCTAGTCGAGGGCGACGCCACCGTTTCTGGCATACTCTACGCCTCCCGCTATATGAGCATGGGCGACTTCCGCAAGATCTTTTCCAGCGATGCCGTGCGCCCCGCCGTGCCGGGCCGCGCCCCCGTCTACCTCCGCGAGGCCTGGCAGTTCCCCTATGCCTACGGCTCCGAGTTCATCCTCTCCCTCGCCCCTCCCGGCTCCTTCAAGGCCGTCGACGCCGCCTTCAACGACCCTCCCCGCTCGACCGAGCAGATCATGCACCCCGAGAAGTACCTCAACAAGCCCCGCGACAACCCCCTCCCAGTCACCCTCCCGCCGCTCACCGACACCCTGGGCGCCGGGTGGGCCTTCCGCGAGACCGATACCCTGGGCGAGTTCGACCTGCAGATCATGCTGCGCGAGAACTTCATCGAGCAGCCCGAGGCCAGCGAAGGCTGGGGAGGGGCCTGCTACGCCCTCTACGAGAACGGCCCCGATGCCCTCGTCATCATGGGCTCCCGCTGGGACACCAAGCGCGACGCCTCCGAGTTCGAAGACGCGCTCGAGCAGAGCTTCAAACTCTTCCAGAAGTACGACACCCTCTGGCACGACAGCAAGCGCGTCTGGGGCCTCAAACGCTCCGGCGAGCAGATCATGTTCGTCAACGGCACCAACCTCGCCGCCGTTCAGCGCGTCATAGCCTCAATCAAGTAATTAGAGATCACAAATTACAAACCACGAACCGCGAACTATGAATTACCAATTAGCGCAAATGCATAGTTCGTAATTCGTGGTTTGTAATTTGTAATTCGTGATTAGGGCCGTCTGGCTACAATCCTGGGCACGAGAATTGCTAATATGGCAAGCGCCAATTGGCAATTCTCACCGTTCTGGTGAGAGCCGCGACTATCCATCTAAAAAGATAGACCAAGGAGGGTCCCAATATGACTGCGTTCGTAAAGTTACTCGGCTTATCGTTTGTTGGCGTTCTATTTGCCCTGGCGCTTGTCCTCTTCTCGCCCGCGGGCGGTGCTTCCGCACAGTCCTGCGATACCTCGGGCAGCAGAGACGGCAGCGCCAACCCTACGACAGTTCTCCCGGGCGTGTCGGTGAGCTTCACGGCCACCAACATGGCCGCTAATGAGAACGTCTCGTTTTGGTTCACCCTGCCCAATGGCGCGGTGGCCGGCACCGCCAACCCACTCTGTTGCGCGGGCCCCGACGGTGTGGTGCGCTTCGCGCCCAGCCCTCTACCCTCCGCGTTCTACCAGGCCCCAGGCCGCTGGGCCCTCACGGTGGAGGGTGCAAACAGCCATCACCAATCGGTGATCTACTTCTGCGTCACCACCCAGGCCCAGCCTGAGCCCACCGCTACCTCCGTTCCTCCCACTGCTACGACTGCGGCCGCCACCGCCACGACCGCTCCTGCCGGCACGGCTACCACCGAGGCCACCCCTGCCGGCACCACAACCGCCGTAGCGGCCAGCCCCACGGCGGCAGGCACAAGCCTCCCCGCCACAGCCGCCCCCACCGAAACCGCGGCCCTGCTCCCTACCACCCCACCCGTCACCGAGGCCACCACCACCGAGACTCCCATCACGGTGGGCATGCCCAGCACCGGCCGCTCGGACGACTCCTGGTCGCTGGTGATGATTGCCTTCCTCGGTCTTACCTTGCTGTGCGCCGGCCTGCTCTACCGCCGGGGGCTTGACGCTCGAGGCTAAGAGAAGGGCGCCTCCTCACAACAACAGGCACAGTCCCTAAGGGACTGTGCCTGTTGTTGTCCGGAAGGGGGGAGCCTGCTTCCGGGGAAGGGAAATCAGGGCGCGGTGGGGGGCGCGCCTGAATGTCCGAAATGCGACCGCAGCAGCGAAAAGTCCACTACGCTTACCGTGCAGTCGCCGGTGAAGTCGGCCATCGGCTCGAATGATGGGCTGCCACACGACTGGCCAAACGAGCTTTTCAGCAGGGCGAAATCGACAACCCCAACCATGTTATCCCCGTTCGTATCGCCCGCGAGCATGAGGCCCATCTCTACCGGCGTGACCGGAGCCCCGCTCAGAGTGAGAGTGCCCGAGTTGGCCAGGTACTGGGGGTTCTTCACGCGCCAGTTGTACGTTCCGTTGGGTAACCCGCCCACTGGCACCGTGAAGTGCCCATTGCCATCGGTGGTCATGCCAGTGTAATCGTAGAAAGGGCCTCCTGTCGTCAGCCTTAAGGTCAAACTGACCGGCAGTTGCTGTAGCGGGTTGGGCTGCGAAGGCCGCCCCTCCCACGTTACGTGCCCATCCAAGATCGAAGGGTTCACCACATTGATGATGTAATCTGTGAACAGGCCGGGATTGTGCACCAGATTGCCCTCGACGTCTACGATCTCCGTATCGCGGGTTATGGGGGCCGGTGGGGAGAACTGCCAGTGCAGCACCGCCTGCCCAGGAGCCACCGCGCACAACCCGATCCGGGCGATCCTGAAGGTACCCGTACACCCGAAAGGGCAAGTGCCTGCGGCAAAATCAGCGAAGGCCATTGAGCCGGGAGCCACGGTCACCCCCCGGAACACGCAGTTTCCGGGGCCGTCACAAATCTCGTTTTGCTGTGCCGAGTCGAACGTGCTCAGATCAGCGGTAAGGGTGCTCGTCAGCACGCAACCCACCCCTATGCTCGATACCCGGGCGTTCTGCAGGACTGAGTAAGTGAAGGTCAGGTAGCTCTGCTGCCCCACGGTGTTGCCCGAGCCGGACTGCATCATAAGGTCGAGCACGAACCTGTCCCCCACAGTCACCGTGCCGCCGTTCACAGGCGCGGGCACGCTTCCCCCTGTGCCCGGTACTAGTTCCACGAAAGCATCTCCGGTAGCAGGCACGCCGGGTGGTCGGGAGGCATGGGTGGCGGTATCCCGACCGGTGGGTGCTGCCGACTTCCTCGCCCAGGCTTCCCCCGCGGCCAACGCCAAACCCATACCGATTACGGTAATGACTATCAGGAGCCACTGATTTCGATGTGTAGTATCCCTCAACACCCTGCCTGCTCCTTTCCGCCTTCGGCGAATTACGAATTAACGCTAATCAGTAAGGGGTAATTCGTAATTTAGCGTAGCCCCGAGCCTCCGTGCCCGAAATGCGACCGCAGCAGTGCAAAGTCCACCACGTTTACCGTACAATCGCCCGTGAAGTCTGCACTCGGATCGAATCCTGGGCTGCCGCAAGCCCTGCCAAACGAGCCTTTCAGCAGGGCGAAATCGACAACCCCAACTACGTTATCCCCGTTCGTATCGCCCGCCAACATCAGTCCCATCTCTACCGGTGTGACTGGAGCCCCGCTCAGAGTGAGAGTGCCCGCGTTTGCCAGGAACTGAGGGTTCTTCACCCGCCAGTTGTACGTTCCGTTGGGCAACCCTGGCAACGGCACCGTGAAGTGCCCGTTGCCATCGGTGGTCATGCCAATGTAGTCGTAGTAAGGGCCTCCCGTCGTCAGCCGCAAGGTCAGCGATATAGGGAGTTGCTGCAGCAGGTTGGGTTGCGAGGGCCGCCCCTCCCAGGTAACATGCCCATCCAGAATCGAAGGATTCACCACATTGATGATGTAATCGCTGAACAGCGCCCGGTCTTGCAAGACGCTATTGTCGTAGCTCAGCACGTCGGTGTTCCGGTTTATCGGCGCGGGAGGCGAGAACTGCCAGTGCAGAACCGCTTGCCCGGGTGCCGCCGCGCACAGCCCGATGCGAGCCGCCCGGAAGATGCCCCCGCACCCCGACGGGCAGGAGGCCCAGCCCGCGGAAGCAAAGGCCATAGAGCCCGCGTTGGTGGCAATCCCCCTGAAGACGCAGTCAGCCGGGCCGTTGCACGTCTGGTTCTGCATCGTGGACTCGAACGTGCTCGCATCGCTCGTGAATGTGCTTGTGAGCGTGCACCCGCTCCCTATGTCCGCCACGTTCGCGTTCTGCAAGACCGAGTTGGTGAAAGTCAGGTAGCTTTCCTGTTGCCGAATGTTCGGGTGCGTGCCGCTCTTCACAAGCAAATCGAGCACGAACCTGTCGCCCACCGTAACCGTGCCGCCGTTCGCGGGCGCGGGCACGCTGCCCCCGGTGCCTGGGGCAAGCACCATGTAGGCGTCCCCCGCCGATGGGGTCCACGTAACCGTGGGTGTGGCTGTGGGGGTTATACCCGGTGTAGGCGTGTCGACCGCGGTTACCACGTTGAAGACATAGTCGGCGAACAGCGCCGGGTCGCTCGCGTGTGTGCCGTCGTGGGCTACGATGAAGGTATCCCAGGCTATCGGCGCGGGAGGCGAGAACTGCCAGTGCATGACCGCTTGGCCTGTCGCCATCGCGCACAGCCCGATGCGGGCCACTCTGAACGTTCCCCCACACCCGGTGTAGGGGCAATGGGTCATGGCCCCGGACACATAAGCCATCCAGCCGGGCATTATATCCAACCCGCGGAAGTTGCAGTTAGCCGGGCCGTTGCACGTCTCGTTCTGTATCTGAACATCGAAGGCATCTAAGTCGCCCGTGACCGTGCTTGTCACTATGCAGGCGCTAGCTATGTTCGCCACCCTCACGTTCTGCAATATGGAGTTAGTGAACGTGATGTAGCTCTGCTGGGCGGTGATGTCCTCACGACTGCCGCTATGCAGCATCAGGTCGAGCACGAACCTCCCGCCCAGGGGCACAGCGCCCCCGTTCACAGGCGCGGGCACTGTGCCCCCCGTGCCCGGCACCAGCTCCAGGAAGGCATCTCCCGTAGCGGGCGTATCGCCTCTGCCCGTGCCGCTCCCGTGGCTCGCTGGCAACTTGCTTGCCGACACCTGGCCTACCACCAGAACTAACCCAAACGCCGCCAGCAATACAACAAGGTATCGCCAGGCCCATCTACCCCGCTCGCCCCAATGCACCCACTGCTTGCCCAACATACAGCCCCCTATCTCGGTGCTGAGTATCCTTCACCCACTCAGACCTCAAACCTCAGCACTCAGTCCTCGGTTGTCGCTATGCCGGGCGTCGGAGCAGTTCACAGGAAGGCATACCAACGGCATGTGCTATACACACATACACACGAAATCCGCCACCCTCACAATACCAGAAAGCCACTCACAAAGGAAGACTTCACTTATACTGGAACTTATACAATTACTTCCACAAAAACGCATACTACCGCGATTGCGTGAAACGTAAAACGTAAAACGTAATGGCGGTAGGCGTAGCGAGTCTTGGTGCCATAGTATATACTCTCCCCACGACCCTTACGTTTTACGTTTTACGCATGTATGAATTCCAACTCACCCTTCGGCCCCTGGCTCAAACAGCGCCGCAGGGCCCTCGACCTCACTCAGCAGGACCTCGCCAGGCGCGCTAACTGCTCCTTGCAGACCATCGTCAAGATCGAGGGAGGCGAGCGCAAGCCCTCCAAGCAGGTCGCCGAGAGGCTGGCCGAGTGCCTCAGCATCCCTCCCCCCGAACGCCCGGCCTTCGTGCTTTTCGCCCGCGCCGACAATACCGCCCTCCAACCCGGCCTCCTCTCCCAGGCCGGTGACCGCGCCCCCTGGCGCACCCTCCAGCAGCGCCACCTTGTGCCCCACGACAACAACCTGCCCGCGCAGATCAACCTCTTCGTCGGGCGCGAGAAGCAGGTCGTGTCGGCCGCCAACCTCTTGCGCCGTTCCGGCGTGCGCCTTCTCAGTCTGACGGGGCCCCCCGGCATCGGCAAGACCCGCCTGGCCCTCCAGGTGGGCCTGGAGATGCTCCCCGAGTTCGAGAACGGCGTCTACTTCGTGGCCCTCGCTGCCGTCCACGATCCTCGCCTGGTTGTTTCCTCGATCGCGCAGACCCTTGGCGTGCCCGAGGCCGCCCGCAAGCCCCTCCTCGAAAGCCTCAAGAGCTACCTGCGCGATAAGCGCATGCTCCTCTTGCTCGATAACTTCGAGCAGGTCGTCCCCGCGGGCCCTCTGGTGGTCGACCTGCTCGAAGCCGCCCGCTGGCTCAAAGTGCTCGTCACCAGCCGGTCGATCCTCCACCTCTATGGCGAGTCCGAGCTACGCATACCTCCCCTCTCGCTCCCCCCGCCCAGAGGGCACCCGAAGCGTGCCGCCTCCGCCGAGCAGCTTGCCGAATACGAGGCCGTTGAGCTCTTCGTCGAGCGCGCCACGGCGGTTAGGGCCGACTTCTCCCTTGGCCCCGACAATGCCCTGCCCGTAGCCGAAATATGCCGCCGGCTCGATGGCCTCCCCCTCGCCATCGAGCTAGCCTCTGCCCGCATCAAATTCCTGCCGCCACAGGCCATCCTTGCCCGCCTCGAAAACCCCGAGCCCGGCGACCGGTTGAGACTCCTGGCCGGCGGCGCTCGCAACCTCCCTGCCCGCCAGCGCACCCTCCGCGGAGCCATCGCCTGGAGCTACGACCTCCTCGACCTAGCCGAGCAGGCCCTCTTCCGTCGCCTCGCCATATTCGTGAGTGGCTTCACCCTCCAAGCAGCAGAGGCAGTGGTCAGTGGTCAGTGGCCGGTGGTCAGTGACGTGGGTGGTGGGCAGACACTGGCCCACGAGCGTAGCGAGGGCTCGTGGCCACTGACCACTGACCTCCTCGCTTCCCTTATCGACAAAAGTCTCCTGCGCTCTGACCTGCTTCCCCCTCCACGGCCCGAGCAACCGGGGCGGCCAGGGCGGGACGAGCGAGAGCCGCGCTACGTGATGTTGGAGACCATACGGGAGTATGGGCTTGACCAACTGGAGGAGAGCGGGGAGAAGGATGCCGTGGCAGAGCGCCACGCCGCATACTACCTCGACCTGGCCGAGCGCGCCGAACCCGAGCTTCGCGGCCCGCGCCAGGCCGCCTGGCTCGACGCGCTGGAAGTCGAGCGTGACAACCTCAGGGCCGCCCTTCGCCGCTTAGAGGAAACCGGTGCCGCCTCGGACGCTTTGCGCATGGCCGGCCTCCTCGGCTGGTTCTGGTTCCGGCGCGGCTACATCAGCGAGGGGCGTGAGCGACTCTCCGGCGCCCTCACACGGGCCGAAGCTGCTGGTCTCGGGCGCACCGCGGCCATGGCAAAAGCCCTCGCCGCCGCAGGCAGGCTGGCAGATCACCAGGGCGACAGCGAGGCGGCCCGCGCTCTCTACAGCCGAAGCCTGGCTATCTACGAGGAGCTTGGCGATCCCCTCGGCACCGGTTCAACCCTCAGTGCCCTCGCGTTCACCGGCTTCAGGGAGGGTAACCGCGACGAAGCTCGCGCCTCCTACGAACGCAGCCTCGCCATATTCCGCGAGCAGGGCCCCCAGGGGGCGCTCGGCGTCGCCACTGCCGTCCGGGGCCTCGGCGACCTCGCCCTCAACGAAGGCGATTACGCCCAGGCCAGGTCTCTTTACACCGAAAGCCTCGATATATTCAAGAGCCTGGGCGATAAGTACAGCATCGCCACCCTCCTCAACGGCCTCGGCAACGTAGCCCTCGATCTTGGTGACTACGCGTCCGCGAGCTCCCTCTACGACGAGGGCCTGGCGATATTCCAGGAGTTGGGCTTCAAGTATGGCGTCGCGGGCTCGCTCAGCAGCCTGGGAGAGGCCGCCCGCTGCCAGGCCGACTACGCCGCGGCCTGCTCCCTCAACGAGCAGGGCCTCGCGATCTGGAAAGAACTGGGCGATAAGTGGAATACGGCTATGACGATGCACAACCTGGGGCACGCCGTGCACCACACCGGCGACCTGGCCCGGGCTGCCGCCACCTTCGCCGAGAGCCTGGCCCTCTTCCGCGAAGCCGGAGCCAGGATGGGCATCGCTATGTGCCTAGCTGGTCTGGCCGGGGTGGCCGCTTCACGGGCCTCTGCGGGCAACGGTGCCGGCCAGGGCTATGCCGAGCGCGCCGCCCGGCTCTTCGGCGCCGCCGAGGCTTTCCTGGAGCAGGTCGGCGCTCACCTGCAAGCCGCCGACCTCGCCGACTACGAGCAAAACCTCGCCGCCGTCCGCACCCACCTCCCCGAGCGCAAATTCTCCGCCGCCCGCCAGGAAGGCCGGGCCATGACCGCAGAGCAGGCTATAGCCTACGCCCTGGAATAAACCACCTCACGGAGCCAATGGCGCCCCGCCGAGCCCAAAGTTGCGCCTTTGCAGCGTGAAGTCGTTGACATTCACCACGCAATCCCCTGTGAACTCAGCCCGGCTATCGTACCCGACATTCCCACACGCCTTGCCGAACGTGCCCTTCAAGATGCTGAAGTCGTTCACGTTCACCACGTTGTCCCCATTGCTGTCCCCCACCAGCATCAGCCCCATCTCCACCTGGGTCACCGGGTCGCCGATCAGCGTCACGGTGCCTGCGGTGGCCAGGTATTGCGGCCCCTTCGCCCTCCACCGGTAGTTACCCGGCGGCAAGTCGCCCACGGACACCGTGAAGTGCCCGTTGGAGTCGGTGTTCTGCAACTGGAAGTCGATATAGGGGCCGTTGCTTACCAGGTATAACGTGAGGCTGACGGGAAGTTGCTGCAGCGGGCTGGGCTGTGCAGCGCGCCCGTCCCAGGTCACATGCCCGTCCAGGTAGCGCATGACCACGGGCGTAAACGTGTTGGTCGGTGTAACGGTGGACGTACGCGTGGACGTGACCGTCCGCGTGTTTGTGGGCGAGTTAGTGGGTGGCGTACCGGTCACAGTAGGCGTGCCCGTGTTTGTCGGAGTGCTTGTGTTTGTGGGTGTCGGCGTGTCGGTCGGCGTGGGCGTAATCGTCGGCGTGTCGGTGATGGTCGGTGTAGGTGTGAAAGTACGCGTGTTGCTTGGTGTCGCGGTTGGCAGGGTGCCGGTTGCCGTAGGCGTCGGGCTGAAGCAGGCGCTCTGCGCGAAGCTCACCGTCACGTCGTCGATCCACCACCCCGCGGCCCCGCCCGCCTGGTCCGTGCCCAGCCGGAAGCGGAAGAGCACGCTCCTCCCCCTGTACGCCATCAGGTCCACCGTGGCCTGCACCCACCCGCCGCTGCTGCCGCTCCACGCATCGCGGCCCCCCAGTGGGTTCTGGCTGGCGCACCCCTCGAGCGTCTTGTCGTACCCGCCGCTAATAAACGTGGGATTTGACCATGCTGTCCCGTCCGTCGAAACTTCCAGCACCCCGCCGTCGTATGCCACCTGCACGTTCGCTTCCAGGTCATACAACTGGTAGAAGCTCAGGGTAGCCTGGGTCGCGTTCAACGGCACGTCCATGTGGTCCCCGATGGTGAGCCGTTGGTCGCTCACAAAGCCATTATTGGGCGCGAAAGCCGCGTAAGCCCCCGTATGACTGGAACCGGTGTCCGCGCTCCACCCAGGGCTGCCCGTGGAGGCAAATATCCCCAGCGTGCCGCTCTCAAACCCTTCGATGATTGGCTGGACGCACGGCCCCGTGGTGGGCGTGCTGGTCGGGGTAGCCGAATCGGTAGGCGTCTGGGTCACCGACGGGGTGTGCGTAACGGTAGGCGTGGAAGTATCGGTTGCGGTCGGGCGAGTTCCGGTTGGGGTGGCTGTTGGGGTCGCGGTGAAAGTGTGACTGCGCGTCGAAGTAACCGTAATCGTCCGGGTTGGCGAGCGTGTTGGGGTGCAGGTGCCTTCGTGGGTGGGGGTGAAGGTAGGACCGCCCGGGGTGATCGTTGGAGTGTTTGTGAGAGTTGGCGTCGCTGTCGGCGGGGTGCCGGTCGGCGTTGGAGTGCTCGTTGAGAAGGGCGCGCATGGGTCGTTGTATCGCTGCGCTAATGTGCCAAGTGTGCTGCTGCTGTAGTTGTGTCCCACCGCCCACACGTCCGTGCCGGTGGCCGGCGCTATATCAAACAGGAAGTTGTTGCCCGTGCTCGCGTCCGGGCTGGACACTACACTCCAGCCCGAACCGTCCCAATGCAGCGTGAGAGCGCTTGGGCCAAACCAATATCCGACTGCCCAAACGTCGTTGGGCGCAATCACTCCAATAGCCTGAAGGAAGTTATCTGCGGGCCCTATGTTGGGGCTGGATACGACGTTCCATGCGGAGCCGTTCCAGCGCATCGTCAGCGTCCGCCATACGGTGCCAGTGTAGTATTCGCCCACCGCCCATATATTGCTTGCCGATAAGGCGCTTATGCTGGTGAGGTAGTTCGTGCTCACCCCCGCGTTTGGGCTGGGCACCACGCTCCAGGAGGTCCCGTTCCAGTGCAGCACCAGCGAATATCCCACGCACCCGTAGCATGCGTTGTGGTACCCCACCGCCCAAACGTCATTCGTGGAGACCGCACTTACCGAATACAGGTAGTTGCCCGCGTCCGGGTTGGGGCTCGATACCACGCTCCACGCGCTGCCGTTCCAGTGCTCCAGCAAGGTTAGCTCCTGATCGCCCTGCTGGCAATTGCTGTTG
>JBJMMB010000413.1:0-11070 GCA_045805005.1 Chloroflexia bacterium | reverse complement strand
GTTGGCGCATTCACCGAGTACGAGGCCTACGCCGACACGGTGACAAACAAGGAGGCGATCAAGCCGGAAACCTCAGGGGCCGAGAACGGGCAAGAGGCGCCGGCCACCCCTTCTCCCTAGTTTCGGATCGCGCCCGGCCATCCCGCAGGCCGGGCGCACTTTTGTTTAAGCCCATCTCATGGAGGCGATGCGTGCTAAGACAGACTTTCCTTACGCTTTCCAACAGCCGAGAGTTACAAGACGTGGCCCTGCACAACGGCCTGGCCAGGAGGTTCGCGCACCGGTTCGTCGCGGGCGAGACCCACGAGCAGGCGATTCGGGCGGTGGCGACGCTCAACCAGGCCGGTATCAGGGCCACCCTCGACCACCTGGGCGAAAACGTCACCACCCCAGGTGAGGCCACGGCGGCTGTCGACTCGTATATCGAGATGTTGAACCAGATTGCCTCTTCAGGCGTGGACTCGAACGTTTCGCTCAAGCTGACACAGATGGGGCTCGACGTGGACGAAGAGTTGTGCTTTCAGAACGTGAGCCGCATAGTCAGGCGCGCTGCCGAGTTGAACAACTTCGTGAGGCTGGATATGGAGAGCACTGCCTACACCGACCGCACGCTTGGGATGTTCAGGCGGCTGTGGAACGACGAAGGATTGCAGAACGTGGGGGTGGTGCTGCAGGCGTACCTGTATCGCACCGAGGCGGACGTGGTCGAAATGAACACCCTGGGGGCCAGGGTGAGGCTTTGCAAGGGGGCCTACAACGAACCTCCGGAGCACGCCTATGCCCGCAAGGCCGACGTGGACGCGAATTACGCCAAGCTGACCAAGCTGCTGCTGACGGAGGGGAACTACCCCGGCATCGCCACACATGACGAGCGGCTGATCGATTACACAAAGAGCTTCGCGGCGACCGAGGGTATAAGTCCTGCTAAGTTTGAGTTCCAGATGCTGTATGGGGTGCGCAGGGAGATGCAGGAGGAACTCGCCCGGCAGCGGTACAACATGAGAGTGTACGTGCCATACGGCCAGGAGTGGTATCCCTATTTCATGAGGAGACTGGCCGAGCGGCCGGCAAATGTGATGTTCATCGCCGGCAACTTGCTTAGAAGGTAGACGGGGAGTATCGTTAATCTTGTATGGACAAAGATAGAGACGAAACGTTTCCGGCAGGTGAGCCCCAACAGACAAGTCAAGACGCGGATGCCCCATCAGGGCCGGCCTCCCCAATGGGCGACGCCGCCGTTACCGGCAGGGCCGCGGCCGGCCCCGATGGTGTGGAGAACAGTGCGCCGCAAGGCGGACAGCACACGGGCCAGCACCGGCACGTACGGATAGTCTCAGATCCGGGCGGCACAGAGACGCGGAACGGCCCCGAACAGCAGGCGGGCTCACCGCCCGGGCCAGCCGCGCCCACCGAGCCTCCCCAGCTTCCCCAACCCCAGCAGTTCAGGCCAGATTTGCGCCAGGAAGAGCTGGTAAAGGGCTCGCACCCGGGCGACAGGTACATAAAGGTGGGCCGCACCGTGGGCCCGTTCCGCCGCAAGGGGGCGGGGGTGCTCCAGGTATCAACCGAAGCCGATGCGGGCAGGAGCACGTACGGCCGGGTGTTCAACCAGGTCAAACGGACCTTGATCGGGCAGCCGATCAGCACCGAGCACTCGATCCACGAGCGCCTCACTAAAGTCAAGGCCCTAGCCGTGCTGTCGTCCGACGCGCTATCGTCGGTGGCGTATGCTACGGAAGAAATCCTGCGCGTGCTCGTGGTGCTGGGCGTGGCCCTGATGGCGCAATGGGCGCTACCAATCGCTTTCTTCGTGATACTGCTGCTGGCGATAGTAGCGATTTCCTACAGGCAGACCATCGCGGCGTATCCCCGCGGGGGAGGCTCGTATATCGTCGCCAAGGACAACCTTGGAACGCTGCCCGGATTGACTGCCGCCGCCTCGATCTTGATCGACTACACGATGACGGTAGCGGTGAGCGTGGCAGCGGGGATGGACGCCATCAACTCGCTTTTTCCGGAGCTCATCCCATACAAGGTCGATATTTGCGTGGGTATCATCATATTCGTTACCCTTGCGAACCTGCGCGGCGTGCGAGAGGCCGGGAACATCTTCGCGGTACCGACGTATGCGTTTATTGTCGGTATCCTCGTGATGATAGTGGTTGGCCTGACGCGATTGTTCGTGGGTGGCGGCATTCCGTATGTACCACATGAGACTGCACCCGCCGCTACCGCAAGTCTCAGCATATTCCTACTGCTCAGGGCTTTCTCACAGGGCTGCACAGCGCTCACGGGTGTGGAGGCCATTTCCGATGGCGTGCCGGCCTTCAAACCCCCTGAATCGCTAAATGCCCGCACGACGCTTTTCTGGATGGCGGCGCTGGCGATAACGATGTTCGGGGGGATCACGTACCTGTCCTCGAAGATAGGGATAATACCGAGCGATCAAGAAACGGTGCTGTCGCAGGTGGCAAAGAGCGTGTTCGATGGGTTTCCGAGCTTCATCTCCGGGCCCGCATGGTACTACATCAACATCGCCACGGCGCTGATCCTGGTGCTGGCGGCCAACACAGCATTTTCGGACTTCCCCCGCCTCTCCTACTTCCTGGCGCGTGACAAGTTCATGCCGCACCAGTTCTCCTTCCGGGGAGACCGGTTGGCCTTCTCGTGGGGAATCGTGACGCTGGCGTTGCTCGCCTGCATTCTGATTGTGGGCTTCGGCGGCAACGTGACGGCGTTGATACCCCTTTACACGGTCGGCGTGTTCTTGTCCTTCACCCTGTCGCAGTTCGGGATGGTAATGCGCTGGTGGCGCACGAGGGACCCAGGGTGGCAGAGGAGCATGGCGATAAATGGGCTGGGGGCGCTGGCTACATTTATCGTGCTGATCATATCGGCCACGACGAAGTTCCTGCTCGGGGCATGGATAGTGGTGGCGCTGATCCCCATCTTGATCGCCATGTTCCTGGCCATCCACCGGCATTACAGTCGCTTCGCCGACGATGTGGAGGCGGTGACCCCGGTCAACCCCGGCGCGTACAAACACACGATTATCGTGCCTATTGCCAACCTGAACAACGTGGCGCAGAGCGCGCTAGCCTATGCTCGCTCGTTGAGCCCCAACGTCACCGCGGTGCACATAGCCGAGGGAGAAGACACGGAGGGAGTAGAGCACTTCAACCAAGAGTGGCACCGGGTGATGGGGGACACCGACGTGCCGATGGTGATAATCGAGTCGCCGTACCGGTCGCTGATAGGGCCGCTGCTATCTTACATAGACGCGTTGGACCAGCAGAGCCCGGACGACACGATCACGGTGGTGCTGCCGGAACTGATCCCCGCCAGACCGTGGGAGTACCTTCTGCACAACCAGAGCGCGCTGCGCCTGAAGGCCGCCTTGCTCTTCCGGCCCAATACCGTGGTGGCCAACGTGCCCTACGTGCTGGGACGCCGCCGGAGCACGGGTGATCTCGCCACTCAGCGGCGCTTTATGCGCACCTTCCCCTGGGGCCCTGTGCTCGCCTCGGCCCTCGTGCTGCTGATACTCTACCTGTTCGTGCACAGGTAGGGGGCAGCGCTCACTCCAAAAGCGGTTGCTGCTCGGCGAGGGTGATGAAGCGGCTGGGCACGACAATGCCTCGGCCGCGGCGCAGCATGTGCACGACGGGCGCGACGTGGCCGCCTCGGTATTCCTCGAGCGGAACATAGGAGTGTAGGTACGCTTGCATGCACTCCCGTCCGGTCGAGCAGTCGTAACCCAGGCCAAGCACCGGGCGTCCACGGCGCTCGACATGCTTGCACTCCAGGTTGTGGGCATTGTCGGCAACGTACAGGTTGGGGAAGCCGGCAGGCACCTCGAGGCGGAGCAGGATATTGCCGACGTAGGCCCGCATCATTTCCCTGCCGAGGTCGCCGAAGTATGGGGAGGCGGCGAGCCACCGGGGGAGCGGTTCAAGGAAACCCTCGGCGAGGTCGCCCTCGGCGAGGTCGGATGAGAGTTCCGAGTAGTCGCCCCAGATCCTGGCCCGCAGCCCGCTATCCGGTGCCAGAATCGCCTCGACATGCTCCGGGCGGGTGTAGTGGTAGATTACTACCGCATGCGCTGTGCGCTCTACGGAGCCCGGGTCGGGGGCGAAGCCGTGGTCGCCGAGCAACTGTCCCCAGGTGTTCAGGAAGATATAGGCAAGCCGAGGGTTGCCTGCTTTTGAGCTGGTGTCTCCTGTACTATCGGGGGTCGAGCCGGGAGGGTCGGCGGGCATTCCCTTGAGCAGCCTTCAGCGCCTTGAGCCCGGGCCGGGGAGGAGGCCGAGAGTGCCGAGGAACGTGCGGGCCAGCAGCGATTGGCCTTGGGCGAGCAGACGCCCGTCGGGGCCGGCGAGTTGGGCGCGCTGCTTGTAGTTCGCGGCCCGGTCATGCACGGCGATGAAGGCCCGTTCCACGTCCACGAGGGGGGTGTCCTGGCGGCGGGCGAGGTCCCTTATTGCTTTGTTGTAGGCTCCCAGCACTTGATTCGCGGGGTTGTCGAGGTCGTTATCGAAGAGGGTGGTGGTCATAAGGATTGGGCGGACGCCCGCCGCCGAGAGATGGGTGAGGGCTTCGTCCACGTTGGTGGAGAAGGAGGCAAGGCGCGTCAGGGTGAAGGCCGGGGGTCGTGGGTCGTTTGCGGAGTCTGATGCCCGACTGCCCCGCGCTTCGCTCATGCCCCCCGACCCCTGATAATCCGAGCGGTACTCAGGGCCGAATGTGGCTTCCAGGGTCTCGTCTGCGCGCCCGGCGCTGTCGCGGTGCTCCCGGAGCAGCCTGACGGCGTCGGGCTCCCGCGCGGCGTCCGCAAGCCCAATGCCGACCACCAACCAATCGGGACGCGACGAGGTGAGGATCTCAAGCATGCCGGGGGAGCGCAAGCCTGCGGCGGACTGCCCCCGGCTGCCCGCGCTTATCAGGTTGAGTTTGAGGCGCGGGTGGAAACGCTCCAGCACGGTCGAGATGACCCCGACGTAGCCTGGCTCATCAGGGGAGGTGTGGTCGCCGATGAAGAGGACGGTCTGTCCGGGTTGGAAGGCCGAGGCGGGGCCGCTATCCGGAGGCGGCAGAGGGTTGGCGGGCATGCCGGGTCACGGCAGGGCAGACTGGATGTTGCCCGTGAAGTCGGCCTGGACCACTGCGCGGTCGGCTGCGGGGTCGCCGGCGAGGAAGATGGTCACACCGGCGTGGTCCTGCTGCATTGCGGAGGCGACGGTGAATTGCTCGGGGTTGGTGGCCGGGCCATTCACCGCCCGCTGGGTGCGTGTCACCGAGAAGACAAAGACCTGACCCGTGTTCATTTGCACCTGCACCGCGTCTCCGGGCTTCGTGCCCTTGAACAGCGCGTCGTTCCTGCTGCTGTAAGGGAGGTAGAACACGTGGTTCGCGAAGGTGCCGTCTATCCAGGTGGCTACCGTATCGTCCTGCGAGGGCTTCCAATCGGGCAAGAGGCCGCTGCCTGGGACGATTGTGAACGTGGAGCCCTGGAGGATGAGCTTCACCGGGGCGCGGGACACGTCGCCCTTCTGGCCGTCAAGGGCTACGGCGGTGGCCGTGGCCATTATCTTCATAAAGTAGTCGCTCGCGCTGCCGGCCGTGGGGCTGGGGGGAAGCACGGCCTGGGCGGTCGCGGTCGGCTGGGGAGCCTGCGTGGCGGTGGCGGCAGGCTGGGTGGCTGTGGGCTGCGCGGCCTGCTGCTCGCCTGAGCCCTCGGGCGCCTGCGCCGCAGGTTTGGGGGCAAAGGCGTTCATAACGGGCCCAGCGACGAGCAGCGCCACGAAGATCAGGATGATGGCCGGCAGAATCAACTGGGTCCAGGTGGTGGGCACCAGCGTAGATTTCTCCGCGGCGTCGTCTACTCCGTGTCCGCCGTGTCCCCCGTGGGCATCGTCCGCGTCGTGAGCGTCGTGCGCATCGGTGGTGTCGTGGGTATCGTGGGCGGCGGGAGTATCATACGCCTGCACGTCGTGGGTAGAATGTCCGGTTGTGCTTACGTCACCGGCCGCCGCCCGGTCGGGCGGGAGAGCGCTGTCAGGCGCGTCGGCATGGTCCAAGTGCTTGCTCCTAGATCGGTTATGCTATTGCGTATTGCGTAGGAGAGGGTAGGGGCTCTGCTACCCAGGATTGGTGTGGGTGGAGGCGACGCGTAGTACGCAATACGCAATACAGAATGGCTCCTATGGTACCCTGTCGGGCAGCTTGTGGGCTCCCAGCCAGAGCGAGCGTGCGTCGCGGGCCGGAAAGTCCTTCAGAGGCATGTTAATCCCAAGATACGGTATGTATATCCTCTGCGCGGACAGGGGCAGGCTCAGCACACCCTTCCCGTCGTTGCCCGTGACCAGGTTCGCGGCCTGTTCTGCCGCCGCAAGGTCATCGCTATTCAGGAAGTATACCTTCACGCCGCGTATGCCTTCGCCTGTATCGAGTGCCTTGTTGGAGTTGGCATCGTAGAAGAGCTTGAAGTTGATGGGCGCGACGCTGAGGGCTACCGGTGGAGCCTGCGGAACGCTCCCGGCTTTGTTCTGTGCGGGCAAGGATTTGCCACCTGTATTGGGCAATCCGGGTACGTCTTCGGTGGGGACGATCACGACCTCGCCAGGTGGTGTGGTTGCCGCAGTGGGCTCAACCCGCACGGCGATGGTGGCGGGCGGCTCAATGGCGGCGATTGTGGGCTTGGACGTGGGCGTGGGAGGGACGCCGGCCTGCGTGGGGGTGGGTACCGGGGGCTTTGTAGCCGCCGGTGGGGCCCCTGGCGTCACGGTGAGGACCGGCGCGATGATGGCGGTCGCGGTGCCGGGCTGTGCGGGCACGCCAGTCTGCACCGTCAAGCTCAGGTCGTATGTCTGCTCCGGCCCGCCAATATCTCCCGCGTTTTTCACCTGGACGAAGTACCAATCGTCCCGTAGCGGGTAGAAGTCAATGCGGGAGGCTACCGAGTCGCCTCCGTCGTCGTTCTGGGCCAGTATTGTCTTCGCGTCGCTGTCGAAGAGGTACATATAGGTATCGAGGCCGACGCCCAGGGTGCCGGTCTTAATAGTGTATTCCTTACCGGCTCTGACATAGAAGCGCGCCCAGTCGGCATCCGCGGTGGGGCAGACGCTGTGGTGCTGGACGGTGTTGATGAGGAGGAGCTTGGCTGTCTCAGGAACGCCGTCCGGCTCATAAATGTCGTAGCAGGGGCCGGAGGTTGGGGTGGCGTTAGGGTTGGTTGTGGGAGTCACGGTGGCGGTCGTGGTTGGCGGGAGGGCGCCTGTCGAGACGATTGAAACGGTGTACTGGAAGCCCAGCCCGCCGTTGGCTTTCGCGTCCCTGATCTGCAGGTAATAGATGCCGGTAGCGCCGAAGGTGTAGTCGATGCGCGAGGAGAGACCCTGGCCGGGTGCGTAGTCGTCGTTGAAGGCGAGGGTATTGAGGTTGGCGTCGTAGAGAGTCATCACGGTGTCGACCGGCCCGGTGAGGTCCTTGGTCAGCATGGTGTACTGCTTGCCGCCGACGGCCGTGAACTGGATCCAGTCGCGGTCTTTGACTGTGCCGTTTGCGATGCACAAGGTGTGCACCGCCTCGGTGTTCTGCTCCATAACCTTGGCTGTTTGCGCGGTGTCATCCGGCTCGAACCTATCCTCGCAGCCGACAGCCGTGGGTGTGGCCGTGGCCCCCCCGGGGGTAGGCGATGGGTTAGCGTATCCGGCGGACTTGGGTAGCTGCCGCCAATCAGCTGCCGTATCGGTGTCATAGCCGTTGGGAAAGCGGGATAGAGAGTTGGGGCCGTCGGGAGCGGGCATGACGGCAGGGCTGGGGCGGAAGAAATAGTTCTGGTAGAAGTTGAAATAATACCAGCTTGGCAGCGGGTCGCCCCAGTTGACGAGGTCAACGGGCACGGTGTCATTGGCCGTGGTGGCGAGCGCCAGGTAGTCAGAGGCGAGCAGGCCCGAGCCGACCAGCGTGGTACGGGTGGGCGAGAAGAACTGCGCGGCACTTATCGCAACGTAGTTCTGGGGAAGCAGAATGCGCGTATTTGTAAAGAGGCCCGACAGATAGGTCGTGCCCTGTGGAGTGGTGCTGCTGTTGTGGATAAGATAGGTACTGAGGTCAACCGGCGCGGTGCCGCCGTTGTACAGCTCCATGTAGTCGTTGGCGGGGTTACTGCTGCGGAAGACCTCGTTGATAACGAGGGTTGAAGTGACGTCTGGGGCCGATTGCTGTTGAGAAGCTGCTGAGGCGGTCGAGCTTGCGGCCGTGCTTGCAACCAACACCAAGATCAGACCGGCGAGCACCAACATACTGAAAGATAACGCAAGGGAGACGGGTAGTTGGAGTGAGCGTCGGTGAGTCAATTGCACATTCTCCTTTGGCGCCGGGAATGTTCAGTCTGGTAGCAGGAAGCGTACCATTAGCTCTCTGTATTAGGGCGCAGAGGGCAATCTACGCGCACGCGGCGTACCTCCAATCATACTTGATTTACGCATAGGTGTCAATGCGGTTAGTGCAAGCCGACGACCTGGCCGCGCTCGTCTATGTCCATGTGCGCCCCCGCGGGGTCGGAGGGGAGGCCAGGCATGGTGAGCAGGGTCCCGCACAGGGGGTATACGAAGCCCGCGCCCGCCGAAAGACGGATATCGCGCACCGGCAGCGTAAAGCCGGTAGGGCGGCCCTTTAGCTTGGGGTCGTGCGATAAGGAGAGGTGGCTCTTGGCCATGCAGATCGGCAGGTTGCCATAACCGAGGCGCGTGAAGGTCTTGATGCCCGCCTCGGCTTCCTCCGAGTATTCGACACCTTTCGCTCCGTAGATTTTTGTGGCGATGGTCTCGATCTTTTCCTTGATGGTCGTGTCCAGGGGATAGAGAAACTGGAAGTCGGAAGGCTGCTCGGCGGCCTTGATGACTGCCTTCGCCAGGGCCCTGGCCCCTTTGCCTCCGTCAGCGAAGTGGGTGCTGGGCACGGCTGCTGTGGCCCCGGCAGCCAGGGCCGTCTTCTCAATGAGGGCCCACTCGGCCTCGGTGTCAGTGGGGAAGGCGTTTATAGCCACCACGGCGGGGACGCCCATCTTGCGGACGTTCTCAATCTGAGCCACCAGGTTGGAGCAGCCCTCCTCTAGGGCCTCGAGATTCTCCTCGCGCAGGCCGGGGTCGAGGGGCTTGCCGGCCACGATCTTGAAGCGACCGGAGTGCATCTTGAGGGCGCGAACGGTGGCCACAACCACAGCCGCGTCTGGCTTGAGGCCGCTGACCCTGCACTTGATGTCGCAGAACTTCTCGAAGCCCATGTCGGCACCGAAGCCGGCCTCGGTTATCAGATAGTCGCTGCACTTGATGCCCACGTAGTCGGCAAGTATCGAGGAGTTGCCGTGAGCGATGTTGGCGAATGGGCCGCAGTGGACCAGCGCCGGGGTGCCCTCGATGGTCTGCAGCAGGTTGGGCTTTATTGCCTCGTGCAAAAGCACAGTCATGGCCCCTGCGGCCCTGTGCTGCTCGGCGGTGACCGCCGCTCCCTCCAAATCCTGGGCCACGACCATCTTACCGAGGCGCTCACGGAGGTCGAAGATCGACTTGCTCAGCGCGAGTATGGCCATCACCTCGGAGGCCACAGTGATGTCGAAGCCGCTCTCCCGAGGTACACCATTGTTGGGCCCGCCGAGCCCCTGCACAATCTGGCGCAAAGACCTGTCGAGGGTGTCGACGACGTGGCGGATGGCGATGCGGTTCACATCGATATTTAGCGGGTTGCGGTGGAACATGGAGGCGTCGAGGAAGGCCGAAAGGAGATTATGGGCTGCCCCCACCGCGTGGATGTCGCCGGTCAGGTGGAGGTTCATGTCCTCCATGGGCACCACCTGGCTGTAGCCCCCGCCGGAGCCACCGCCCTTGATACCGAAGACCGGCCCGAGCGATGGCTGGCGCAGCGCCACCACGGCGGTCTTCCCGGCGTGGAACATGCCCATCGCCAGGCCGATAGAGGTGGTGGTCTTGCCTTCGCCCAGCGGCGTAGGAGTGATGGCGGTGACCACAACGTACTTCGCGTTGGGGTTGTTCTTGCGCCGCTCTATCACATCGAGGCTGATCTTGGCTTTGCGCGGGCCGTAGAGCTCCATGTCCTCGCGCGTGAGGGCCATCATCTCGGCCACTTCCTCCATCGGCTTCAACCTGGCCGCATGGGCTATGGCAAGGTCCTGTCGCTCTTCTTCCGGCACTGTTTGTTACCTCAACCCAGGTTTCTGTGTATGGCTTTGAGGGTGTTACGTATGAGCATGGCGTTGGTCATAGGTCCCGTGCCGCCCGGCACCGGCGTTATGGCCGAGGCGCACCGCACCGCCGACTCGAAATCGACGTCGCCGCGCATCTGCCCGTCTACCACCGAGGCGCCGAAATCGAGCACCACCGCGCCCTCCTTGAGCATCTCGCCGCGCACCAGGCCGGGCTTGCCCGTCGCGACCGCTACGATGTCGGCCTCGGCCACGAGGGAGGCGAGGTCGCGGGAGTGCGAGTGGGCCACGGTTATTGTGGCGTTGCGCGACAGGAATAGCTGCGCGAGGGGCCGGCCCACGATGCCGCTGCGCCCTATCACCAGGGCGCGCCGGCCCTCTAGCTTTATGCCGTAGTAGTCGAGCAGAGCCAGGCCGCCCGCGGGGGTGGCGGGCGCGTAGGAGTCGAGGCCCAGCGTGAAGCGCCCGATGTTGATGGGGTGGCTGCCGTCCACGTCTTTTGCCGGGTCGATGACGTCGATGACCGCCTCCCAGTTGAGGTGTGAGGGGAGGGGCCACTGGACCAGCATGGCGGCGAACTCTGCCAGGACGTTGATCCTGTGGATTTCGGCCTGGAGCGCAGCGCGGGAGGAGCGCTCGGGCAACTCGAACACGGTCGCGGTCAAACCTGTCGCCTCGAACGATTTCACGATGCGCCCGGCGTACTGCACCGAAGCGGGGTCTTCGCCCACGCGCACCACGGCGAGCCCCGGAAGGATGGAGTGCTTGCGGCGAAGGGCCTCAACCTCCTCGGCGCACCAGCTGCGGATTTCCGCGGACGCCACCTTACCATCAAGGATTAGAGCTTG
>JBJMMB010000412.1:0-4171 GCA_045805005.1 Chloroflexia bacterium | reverse complement strand
TACATTATACAGGAGAATTGGAGGTGGATTACAATGGTACTTAAGTCCTGTTTTTTGGGTAGATTTACGCGTGGAGTGGGCCTTTGAGGGGGTGTGGGCGGGGGTAGGGTGGGGAAAGCCGGGGCATGAGGCAGACGATGGGCGATGGACGATAGTAGAATCCGGGCGGTTGAAGACCGAGCTTTATGAGGAGGGCTGGAAGATGACAGGCAATGGAGGTTCTATGGTGTCTGCTGACCCCCATCGTCCGTCGTTTGCCGTGCATCGTCCTGTGATTGGAATCGATGCCAGCCGGGCTCTCATGGGGCAGCGGACGGGGACAGAGCATTATTCGGCCAATTTGCTGCGGGCGCTGGCTTTGCTGCCCCAGGCCGAGGGGTATGGCTTCGTGCTGTACGCAAACAGCGAGTCGGAGGGGGAAGCCCGTGAGAGGCTGGGGTTTGAATTGCCGCCGGCGTGGGAGGTGCGGGCCATCCCCGCTCGCAGGCTGTGGACGCATATCGCGCTTTCGCGGGAGATGCGGAGGCATCCTCCGGACGTGCTCTTCGTGCCCTCGCACGTGGTGCCTCTGCGCCACCCACGGCGGACGGTGGTGACCATACACGACCTGGGCTACCTTTACTACCCACAGGCGCACACCTTCATGTCCCGGATCTACCTGCGCCTTTCGACTCGCTTCAGCTCCCGCGTGGCCTCCCGCGTGATCGCCGTTTCGGAGGCGACGAAGCAGGACCTGGTCAAGCGCTACAGGGTGACGCCGCGCAAGATCAGGGTGGTGTACCACGGGCGCGACCCCGCCTTCGCGCCCGTGGGCGACGAGGCGGCGATTGCGGAGGCCGGGGCGCGCTACGGGATAGGACGGTTCTACTGCCTGCACGTGGGCACCTTACAGCCGCGGAAGAACCTCCAGATGCTTGTCGAGGCCTGGGCGCGGCTGCGGGGGAAAGTGAAGGAGCCGCCGCAACTCCTGCTGGCGGGCAAGCGCGGCTGGCTCTACGACAGCCTTTATGAAACCGTGCAGAGCCGCGAATTGGGCGAGCTTGTGAAGTTCGCCGACTACGTAGAGCAGGGTGACCTGCCGGCCCTTTACTCGGGGGCGCTTGCCCTCACATTCCCTTCCCTCTACGAGGGGTTCGGCCTGCCGGCCCTTGAGGCGATGTCGTGCGGCACCCCGGTGCTGGCCTCCAAGGCATCCTCGCTAACCGAGGTGGTGGACGACGCGGGCCTGCTTCTCTATCCCCACGACCCCGAGGCATGGTCGGACGCTGTGATTCGTCTGATGGAGAATCCGAAGCTCCGCCAGTCGCTATCGCAGAAGGGCCTGGAAAGGGCGCAGCGCTTCACGTGGGAGCGCTGCGCCCGGCAGACCCTGGGGGTCCTGGCAGAGACGTTGGGTTGAGATGAGCGCCCGGGGGCTATCAGTTCCCCAGGTGGGCGCCGCGTGGATTGACCTGGGCCGCTGCCTGGAAGTACTCGACCGCGCGCTCGTAGTCGCCGCGCTGTTTGAGCACATCGCCGTAGCTAAAGTTGATGGTGTGTATGGTTTCGGCGGACCCGGTTTGCCCAACCTGATCGAGGGCCTGCCTGAACAGGTCGTCGGCGGCCTTTGAGTGGCCCTGCGCCTCTTCGATGAGGGCCGCCACGTGCAGGGCTTCGGAATAGGTGCGAACCGTGTTGGCCTGCTCCAATTTGCGCGCTTGCCTGTCGTGCGACCCACGTCTCCCTCGGCGCCCCGCTTCGGGCGCCTGCGAGCCTTTGACCACGCCCTCGATAAGCCGGATGCTGGCTGTAATGTGCCGGGTGGCCTGCTCCAGGTCTCCCTGCTTTCGGGCCAGGTCGGCGTAATCGTAATAGAGATTGCTCAGCAGCACCTGGTCGCCGGTACCTTGCAGGAACCCCTCGGCACGCTGCAGCAGTTGCCTGGCTTCCTCGTACCGCCCCTCGGTGATGAAAAGCTCGGCGAGGGTCATGCAGATGGTGGCCGCGGCGCCCCGGTCTTCCGAAGCTTTGCGGATGTGGAGGGCGCGGCTTGAATAGTGCCTGGCCCGCGGCCAGTCGCCCGCCGCCTTAAAGGTGGTAGCCAATCCCCAGAGGACCCCGGCCTGCCGCTGCAGGTCGTTGAGGTCGTCCAGCGTCTTCAGGGCTTCTTCGTAGATGCCCGTGGCCTGGGCGGGCTCGTTGTGGGCCCAGTAGTCCTGAGCGAGATTGCGATAAATGCCGAGGCGCAAGCTGGGGTCTTGCACAGCGCCCGTCTGCACAGCGCTCAGGCCCTCAAGGTGGTGTTCCAGGGCCATCTGGGGCTGTTCCATCTGATAATAGGCGACGCCCAGGAGGTTCCGCGTCGCAGCTTCGGCTTCGAGGTCCCCCCTGGCCGCGTCGAGCGCCTCGTCCAGTTGCGGGCGGGCCTGTTCGGGCTGGGACAACTTCAGGTAAGCAAGCCCGCGCAGGAGCGGCACCCTGTAGAGTACCCGCGCGGGCAGTCTGTCTCTGTACGGTTTGGCGCTTTCCTCAGCGTCGCGGATAAGCTGGAAAGCCTCGTCGAATTGGCCGGTGCCGATGAGCATCCTGGCGTAGTTGAGTTGTTGGTTGAGATCTTCCTCGGCGGCCCTCAATTCCGGGCCCGCGTCGGTTTCGTCTCTGGCCGTGAGCAAGTCTACGATTTCCACATTCAGCCGCCTGGCGAAGACCTGTAACGCCTTGAGCGAGGGACGAACGGTGCCTCTCTCAAGGGCACTCACATAGCCCTTAGTGAATTCGGGCCCCGCCAGGGCCTCCTGCGTGAGCCCACGCTCTTGCCTGGCCTGTCTAATGCGCCGCCCGACGTGCTCGGCCAAAGAGCCCGCGGGATTATCCCGTGATGTAACGTTAACGTCCATGAAGTAACTTTTCTCCTACTGCAGCTGAAATTTGAAATGCTGCTAATAGTATGGTATCATTTATCGCGCCGGGCGGCAATGTTGACCTCGCTTTGTGGAAAGGTCAGATATTTATCTAAATCGGTCGCAAAATAAGCATGAACCGGAGTCTAGAACGCGAATAGCAAGGTTCGTGCCTACGTGCAGCCTGGTCTTGCAGGGGTGAGCTTTATGTTCGCCCTCTGCATACGGGGGTGTGGCTATTATCTGAATTGTGTTGATCGCTTTAGCGGGGAGGGGCGATGAGCTATGCCCCCGTGAGGGTACCGGCCCAGCCGGTGACCAGGGCGTCGGTTGAGGCGGGGGTAGGGCTGGGGTTGGGGAAGATGTAAGGTTGGGAACCGGGGTGGGCCCGGCCCCTGGCGAGCATCTGGAGGCAGGCTTCCATTACGCCGGCCTCATCCAGGTAATCCATGCACGAGCCGTATTTGAGGGCTCGGCAGGTGTCGTCTTCGTACTTGAAGTGCTTCCAGCAGCCGCCGCATTTGGGCGTCTTCGAGAAGGGCGCTACCAGCGAAATGCCGGTGGCGCGGTCGTATGGGCCCGTCACGTCGGGGTTGGTCGGGCCGAAGAGGCCCACCCAGGGCACGTCCAGGGCCCCGGCCATGTGGAGCAGGCCGGTGTCCACGCCCACCACCAGGTCGCACTTGTCGAGCAGCCCGGCCACCTTATCGAGCGAGGTGTGCACGTGTATGGCGCTTGAGCCCTCGCGGGCGAAGGTGTGCTGCGTGGGGCTATCGGGGCGGTCGCAGAAGAGGAGCGTCCTGTAGCCCGCCTCCCGGAGGCTCGCGTCCAGGTTCAGCCATTTGGAGAGGGGCCAGCGCTTGATGACCATGTTGGTGGAGGGCACGAGGCCGATCACCCGCTCGCGGTCCAGGTCGTGCTCGCCCCAGAAACGGCCGGCCAGGCGCTTAGCATGCGGCCTGAGCACCAGGTGAGGCTTGCGCTCCTTGCGAGTGATGACCATCTCCAGTTCGCGCTCCAGTTCGTCGGCCAGGCAGTCGAGGGAGTGCACGGCGCCGGGCACGGGGGGCACCTGGGGGGTCCAGTAGGTGCGGAAGTCCATGTTCCGCTCCCAGGCGTAGAAGAAGTTGATCACCAGGTCGAAAGGCCCAAGCTCGCGGTCGAACATAGGGCCCGCCATCCAGGCGAGGAGTTTCTGGGGCAGCAGAGGGCGGAGGGCGATAGCCATGCGCCCCGGCTCGTAATTGAAGCCGGCGGGCTTGACCACCTCCACCGTGAGGTCGTTCACGAGC
>JBJMMB010000411.1:0-7025 GCA_045805005.1 Chloroflexia bacterium | reverse complement strand
GTTGGGTGCTTTGGAAAGAACCTATCCCCCAACCCCCTTCCCTGCCAGGGAAGGGAGCTTTCTTTATTGGACATTGGGGCACATCCCCAAGCCCCCGGTAGGGAGATCCCCGCGCCCCTTTATTGTGAAGTTTGGGGGACTCCCCCAAGCTCCCGGTAGGGGGAAGCCTGCAACTCTTTGGTGGGGGAGGGAGAGAGGACGCCATCGGCTACGAGGACGGCCTGGAGGGCGGCTATGCCCACCTCGACCATGGTGAGGTCGGGGGGACGGGTGGTCATCTTCTGGAGGGCGATGCCGGGGGCGAGGATGATGCGTATTATCCTGTAATGGTAGAGGTTGGCCATAACCCTGATGAACTCGTAGGCGATGGCGGCTATGAGGGGGACGAGGACGATGCGCGAGAGGACCATGAGCGGGAAGGGGAGCTTGCCTATGACGACGAAGACGATGGTGGCGAGGAGCATGACGATGAGCAGGAATGTGGTGCCGCAGCGCGGGTTGAGCAGGGTGAAACGCTGGACGTTCTCGGGGGTTAGCTCTACACCCGCTTCGTAGGCGTTGATGGTCTTGTGCTCGGCTCCGTGGTAGCCGAAGACGCGCTGTATATCGCGCATACGGCCGATGGCCCAGATGTAGCCGAGGAAGAGCGCGAGACGGATAACGCCCTCGATGACGTTGGTGACGAGGCTGGAGTGGGTGTTGGTGAGGCCGGTGAGCAGGTTGGCGGCGACGACGGGCAGCACGAAGAATATGGCTATCATGAAGCCCAGGGCGAGGGCGATGCTGGTCCACCCGGCGGGGCCGGAGAAGGTCTGTTTGGCCGGAGCACCGGAGTCAGCAGTTGGTAGTAGGCGGTCGGCAGTAGGCAGTGGGCTTACGGGTGAGAGCGAGGGCGAGGACGAGGGCGAGGCATGCCTCGCCCCTACGTCTGCATCTGGGGAGGGTTCTTCTTCCTGGAGGGCGACGTCGGCGGCGAACATGAGAGCGCGCATGCCGAGGCCGAGGGCATCCCAGAGAGCGACGAGGCCGCGCAGCACGGGCAGTTTCATGACGGGGTGGCGGTAGAGGGCGCCGTCGAGGGGCTCTTCGTGCACGACGATGGAGCCGTCGGGAGCGCGCACGGCTACGGCCATGTGCCGCTGCCCGCGCATCATGACGCCTTCAATGACTGCTTGCCCGCCGTAGTAGAATTTAGCCAATGAGGATTCCCCTTCTAATGGTGGTTATGGGTATTGTACCAGATTTTGGGGACGGGGGACGGAGCCTTCGGCAGACGATGGGCGATGGACGATCTCTCTGGGGGTCGCGGGTCGGGGTTTGGGGGTTGGGGATTGATACTATTTGCAGCATGAGTGGTGGGAGGGGCCAGGATTGGGGATTTCCGGTTTTTCCGGTTTTGGGATGGGGCGTGCGTGGGGGGCGGCAAATGGGAAATTGGGTATTAGATACTATTTGTAGCTGGAGTGGCAATGGGCGGTGGGTTTTGCCAGGCGTCGATTGAGCGCTGGCAGCACAAGCCTTGGAATTGGGCATAGGGGCAGGCCCCAGCCCCAGAGGGAACCCCGTGCTGCCTGCCCTTGCTTGCCCGATTTGCCGACCCGAGCATTAGTGGTATACGCCCAGGGCTTGGGGGGCCTGAGCGGCGCCCCTACGGAGGGTTGGGTAGTTTACGCGGAAGTTGGGTGGTATACGACCAGGGCAGGCAACGGGGGCCTGCCCCTACGGGCGTGGTGACGCCCGGAAACCGGGTGCAATCCCTTAGCTTTATAGCCATGGGCAGGCAACGGGGGCCTGGCCTGTTTGCCCACCCGAGCATTCGTGGTGGACGACCAGGGCAGGTAATGGGGGTCGTCCGCTGGAGGCTCCGGGCCTACGGTTGCGCTTTGTCGTGAACTGTTACGCTGGAGTTGGCGAATTCTTGACTGGGTTGTTGGGGCTGTGACATACTGGCGGCATGGTTGAGGGGCGTGAGGAGGCTGGTGGAGGCCGGGAGATGGGGGCGGCCCTGGAGGGGGTGCGCGTGCTCGATTTGTCGAGGGTGCTGGCGGGGCCTTATTGCACAATGATGCTGGGGGATTTGGGGGCGGACGTTATTAAGGTAGAGTCGCCGGAGGGGGATGAGACTCGGCACTGGGGGCCGCCTTACCTGGGAAGCGAGGCGGCTTATTATTTGTGCTGCAACCGGAACAAGCGGGGTATCGTGCTGGACCTGGAGAGTGCGGAGGGTAGGGAGCTGGCCTACGGGCTGGCGATGCGGAGCCAGGTGGTGGTGGAGAACTTCCGGCTGGGGAAGATGGAGAGCTGGGGGCTGGGGTACGAGGCTCTGCGCGAGGGAAATCCGGGGCTCGTATACTGCTCGATTTCCGGGTATGGGCGCACGGGGCCGGACGCGGGGCTGCCAGGGTATGATTTCGTGGTGCAGGGGGCGGGGGGCGTGATGAGCATTACCGGGGAGGCCGAGGGGGAGCCGGTTAAGGTGGGCGTGGCGGTTGTGGATTTGACGGCGGGGATGTTTGCCCTATCGGCGATACTGGCGGCGATCAGGGTGCGGGATTTGACGGGGCGAGGGCAGCGGATTGACATATCGCTTCTTGATTCGCACCTGGCGTGGCTGGCGAATGTGGGAAGTAACTATCTGGTGTCGGGGGAGGTGCCGCCGCGCTACGGCAACACCCACCCCAATATCGTGCCATATCAGACTTTCCATGCGTTAGACGGGTTGCTGATAGTGGCGGTGGGCAACAACCGGCAGTGGCACAGCTTGTGCGAGGCCATTGGCCGGGCAGAGCTTGCGGAGGACGGGCGCTTCTCGACCAACGGCGAGCGGGTGCGCAATCGAGAGGCGCTGGTGCCGCTGCTGGAGGAGGTGTTCAGGAGCCGCACGGTGGGCGATTGGTTGGCCCTGCTGAAAGAGGCGGACGTGCCGGCGGGGCCGGTGAACACGGTGGACCGTGCGCTGGAGGGGCCACAGGTGGCTGCTCGGGGGATGGTACGGGAAATAGAGCACCCAGCGCTGGGCCCGTTGCGCTTAGTGGCCTCGCCGCTAAAGCTTGAGGCAACGCCCCCGAGCATACGCAGGCATCCGCCCATGCTGGGAGAGCACACCGCGGAGGTGCTGGCGGAAGTGCTCGGTCTGGGCGAGGGGGAGTTGGCCGGGCTGCGGGCGAGGGGGGTGGTATGAGACAGGGTTTGAGGGTCAAGGGTATGAACGTGAACGCTGGCGCGGAGCGACCGCGAGTGAAGCGAGAGCCGAGGATCCGCCGTTCGACGCTATTTGGCCAAAGGTCGGGGCGGCGGGCACCCATGCCCCTCAATGTCCCACTTCTACGCGTTGGGCTGAAGACGGTCGACTACCCAGGGGTACGGGTGCGTGATTTTCGACCGGCGTTGCGGAGGTTGAGGGCGATTCCGAGGTTGGGGGCCGTGGGGTCGGTGGCGGTGCCGCCGGAGTTGATGCCGATGGGGGCACGGGTGCTGGCGCAGGGGTACCTCAACAGGGTGGCGATGCCACTGCTCAACGGGTGGCTGCTGCCGCGGTGGATGCGGGAGCAGTCGGACCCGTCCTCGCGGGTTTTCGTGCCGCGGAGCGTGCACAACGTGATGGTGAACCAGACGGCCCGGAACTGGACGGCGCTGGGGTTGCCCGGCGCGGAGCACCCGGTGGAGAGCATGGTGGACGGGTGGGGCCTGCTGACGCCGGTGCCGGGCGGGCCTTCGCTCGATTGGTGGGTGGAGGTGGAGGGCAGTCGGCAGTCGGCAGTCGACAGTCGGCAGGAGGTAGGAGGTAGGGGGCGTGAGGGCGAGGCATGCCTCGCCCCTACGGGGAGTATGGTGCGGCAGAGGTTGCAGGATGGGCTGCCGGTGGTGGTGACCAGTTTTGAGGAGGGCGGGCTGAGCGCGTCAAGCGAGGCATGGATGCTGTCGATGCCATCGGGGGACTGGGCCACCATGCGGGTGGCGCTTGTGAATGGCTCTGATACGGCGATGAGGGGCACGTTCCGGTTCGCGCTGCGGCCGTACAATCCTGAGGGTATTTCGCCGGTGTACCACATGGCGTTCGACGGAGGCAGCTTATGGGCAGACCGACATTGGTTGGTGGTGCCCTGGCCGCAGCCTGATAATTGGCGGCTGTCGGGCCTGCGCGGGGGTGATTTGTTTGGCCGGGGGTTGGGGGAGAGGGATCAGTCGATCGTGAATGGGGGGAATGTATTCAGCCAAAAGAGGGCACGGGAAGGGCGGCTGAGGCGTAGCTTGCGGGACCCGCATGGCCTGGCGCATGGGGTGTTGGAGTATGGGTTCGATTTAGAGCCGGGGGAGGAGACCGCTTTTCTGGCTTTTATGCCTGTGGGACCGGTGGCCATGAGCCCTCGCTTCGCTCGTGGGTCAGTGGTCGGTGGGCGTATGCAGACAGTGAACGGCTCGCACTGGTCCCCGACCCCCGGATCGGCGCCGGGGCCGGAGGAGTATGAGGGCTTGAAAGCTCAGGCCATGGGGGAGTGGCGTAGGCTGGTTGACGCGGGGATGGGGGTCAGTTTGCCGGACCGGGAACTCCAGAAGTCGTGGGAGGCGAACAGGTATCACTTGCTGGCGCTGCACGATGGGGGGACGATCACGCCGGGGCCGGATTTGTACCACGCGTTCTGGTTCAGGGACGCGGCGTATATGATGTATGCGCTGTCGACGCATGGGTACGGGGAGGCGGCGCGGCAATTGTTGGAGGGGTTCGTAGGGAGGCAGCAGCGGAACGGGAGTTTCGTATCGCAGAGCAGCGAGTGGGACAGCACGGGGCAGGTGTTGTGGGCTATAGAGCGGCACCTGGCGATGCACCCGGACGCTGAGTTGGAGGCCCGGTGGCGTCCGGCGGTGGAGATGGGAGCGCGCTGGATACGGCGGACGCTGAGAAGGTCGGGCGGGCTGATGCCGCCGGGGTTATCATCAGAGCACTTCGGGCCGCCCGACCGGTATTACTGGGACGACCTGTGGTCGCTGGCGGGGCTGCGGGCCGGGGCGCGCTTGACGGGCGAGGGGCACAGCAGGGGGCGTGGCCGGGGTAAGTACGGGAGGGCGGCCTCGGACTTGCGGGCGAGGTTGGCGCGGATGTGGGTGGACGATGGGGAGCGGTGCGGCGGCGCTCTGCCGGGGGCGGAGGGGAGGGGGATCGACCTGTCGGCGGTAGGGGTGCTTGCCGCCTGGTACCCGTTGGGGCTGCTTGGGCCGGAGAACCCTTACCTGGCGGGGACGCTGTGCGCGCTGGAGAGGGAGCTTTTCTACGAGGGCGCGCTGTTCGTAAACACCGGGCATTCGGGGTGGGGCACCTACGTCAATATGCGCATCGCGGGGTGCTTGCTGTTGCTTGGGTCGGAGAGGGGCTGGGAGTTGATGCGCTGGCTGCTGGAGCACGCCTCGGGCACATACAACTGGCCGGAGGCGATAGACCCGAGGTCGGGCGGGGGGAGCGCGGGGGATGGGCACCACGGCTGGGCCTCCGCCGAGTGGCTGCTACTGGTGCGGTCGCTGCTGCTAAGGGAGCAGGGGGAGCGGCTGTACATCGCGCCTGCGCTGCCGGGGGAGTGGTTCGGCCCGGCGGGGGAGGTGAGAGTGGAGCGGGCGCCAACGTCGTTCGGGACGCTGGGGTACCGCGTGGAGTGGGACGCGGGGGCGGCGAGCATGCGGCTGGGGTTGGAGGCGGAGTGGCGCAGGCCGCCGGTGGAGATGTGGTGGACGCTGCCGGGAGCGCCCGCGCGGGTGGTAGTGGATGGGGTGGAGGTGGCAGGGGTAAGGGCCGGTGATTCTCCAGGGGTTATGGACGCATCGCCCCTACGCGATACAGTGCGGATTCCTGCGGGTGCGAGGCGGGTGGAAGTGACCCTGGCTGGAGAGCCGGTAGGTGGTTGAGGTCCGGAATGCGCCTGTGTCTTTGGTGATGACGGTGCGCAACGAAGCGGGCAGTCTGCCGGCTTTGCTTGACAGTGTGCTGGAGCAGAGCCTGCGGCCCGCAGAAGTGGTGATAGCGGACGGGGGTTCGACCGATGGCACGGTGGAGATGGCGAGGGGGTATGGGGAGAGGCTGCCGGTGCGGGTACTCGAACTGCCGGGGGCCAATATATCGGAGGGGCGCAACGCGGCGATACGGGCCGCGGAGTGCGACCTGGTGGCGGTGACAGACGCGGGCGTGCACCTGGACCCTATGTGGTTGGAGCGGCTGGCGCGGCCGCTGCTGAAGGGGAGGGCGGATGTGGCCTCGGGCTTCTTCGTGGCGGACCCACGGACGCCTTTCGAGGTGGCGATGGGGGCTACCGTGCTGCCGGACCTGGCGGACATCAAGGTCGAGAGCTTCTTGCCTTCGAGCAGGTCGGTGGCGTTTCGGAAAGAGGCGTGGGCGAGGGTGGGGGGCTATCCTGAGTGGCTGGACTACTGCGAGGACCTGGTGTTCGACATGCGCCTGCGGGAGAGCGGGTGCAATTTTGTTTTCGTGCCGGAGGCGGTGGCGCATTTCAGGCCGCGGTCGAACCTGCGGGCATTCTTCGTGCAGTACTACAGGTACGCGAGGGGGGATGGCAAGGCGGGGCTGTGGCCGCGGCGGCACGCGGTGCGCTACCTGACGTATAGCGTAGGACCGGCCGTGGCGGCATGGGGTTGGGCGAACCGCAAGGGCCTAGTGGGGCGGGCGGCGCTGGCGCTGGTGGCACTGGGGGCGGCGGGATACCTGCGGAGGCCGTACGCCCGGCTCCTCCCGCGGCTGAGGGGCTTGCCGGCGTCCTCGGCCCTGTTCGCCATATCACAGGTGCCGCTCATCAGGCTGACGGGGGATGTGGCGAAGATGATGGGGTATCCGGTGGGGTGGGTGGGACGGACGCGTAAAATGTAAGGCGTATAACGTGAAGCGTAAGGGTGGTGGGCTTAGCGGGGCGTGGGTTCATAGTTTATACTTTCCATAACGTATTACGTTTTAGGATTATCAAGGGAGGTTACTGACACTTAAAATGGCTTCTGCCCGTATGGAACAGTCTGGGGGAGTTGCGGGG
>JBJMMB010000410.1:0-5300 GCA_045805005.1 Chloroflexia bacterium | reverse complement strand
TACGATACTCCCGTTATTGGCATCCCCGCCCTGCCTCTCCCTGGCCGCGTCGGGCGTGCTCGGGCTGAGCACCGTCATCACCAAATCCGGCTCCCCCTCGAACCCGATAGTCTCCCCCCGCCTGGCGTAGTGCACAGGGATCCCTCGCTCCCTGACTCCCCTCAACCACTCCACCTGCACTCCCGCAGTCGCCGTGAACTCGGTCTGCACAACCTGCCCCACGCCATACCTCCCCAGCAACTCCACGAACCCCATCATATGCTCCTGCTGAGGGTGAGTAAGCACCAACAAATCGAGGTTGCGCTGCCAGAAAGGCACATGCTGCCCCACCCCATTCAGCACAGGCGTAGCCCCAGGTCCTCCGTCTATAAGGGCTACATGGCCCTTGGGCGTTTTAACGAGTATGGAATCCCCTTGCCCCGCATCGAGCACCCAGATATGCAGTCGCCCATCTGGTAGCTGGGCCGTCACCAGCAACAGCACGAAGGCCGCGATGAAGGGCACAGACAGGCTCCACAGCGGCACTCTGGTAGTGGCTCTATCAGGTTGTTCTGTTGTGGGAGTGGCGTCCGACATAAGAACTCAAGAGGGCCCTTGCAGTTGCACGGCCGGCATCACGCCCTGGCGCCCGCTCACCTGGGTTTGGGCTTGGGCGCATAGGATTCGTATAGCGAATCCAGGTATCGGGCAAGTTCGACATCGAGCCGCGTGGGCACGTTTCCGGCGTCCCAGGTTGTTAAGCTGACGGTCACGCTCCTCCAGCTATTCTCCCAGCGCGGGTGGTGATCTACCCTTGCGATATATTTGGCCGCTTCATACATGAAGTCGATTGCCTGCTCAAAGGAGGCGAAGCGGTACGTCCGCGTTAGCTCTGTCCGCTCGTTTGGCTCCTTGCCAGGGATTGTGGAAGATTGGAGCGTCCAGGCCGGCAAATCCTTCAACGCCTCAGCCATCTCCGCTTCAGTAAAGCCTTGCACCGGTAAATTCCCTCCCACGGTAACTAATGTAATCTGCATATTCCCATCGCAGTGCCGTCCATGCCTATGGAGCCCCAGGCAGGCTCTCGCACGGTATCCCATCGTGGTCCGCGTCCAGCCGGTGCGGGTCCCTCGCCGGCCCGCCCGCCGCCTTGAAGAAGGCGTATGCTTCCTCGTATGTATCGAAGTCTCCGCAGTCCCTGTCCGGCCCAGACGGGTCGTACTTCAGACCCCTCGCCCCCGCGCCTGTTGGCCCCGCCCCCGCACCGGAGGGTTGCGCTCCCTGCGCCGGGGCGAACGTGGACGTTGGCACCCCGGCCACTACGGCAGTCGGAGTTGCCACGGGCACGCCGAAGGCTCCGCAAGCGCCCCAGAGGCCCGCGTTCGCTTCCCGGGCCATGCGCTGCTCTTCCAGGAACAACTCCTGGTACTTTACGTCGGGTGGGTAAGTGTACACCTCTGCGAACCCGCCCTTCACCAGCTCCAGGTTGAGCATGCGCCTTCCGTCCGGGTGCTCCAGCCACACGTACCTCAGCAGGCGCCCATACCTGTCCGTCTCGCTGACGTCCTTCTCCAACAGCACTCTGCCCTGCGCCAGGTCTACCAATCGCTTCGTCTCCGCGCTGGCCTCCATCCCGAAGCACATAACCGGCCTACCAGGATCCACTGTCTCCGGGGCGTCCACTCCAATGATGCGCACCCTCGATACCTTCCCGCCGCTGCTCACGTCAATCGTATCCCCATCCACCACGCGCGTGACCTTGCCCTCGGTCATAGCCACCCTCGTCTCCGTGGGCGTCGCCGGGGCCGGGGTGGGAGCGGGCGTGTCGGTTAGCGCGGCCACAGTCACCGCCTGGGTTGCCGGCATAACGTTCTCTGCCCGCGACGTTTCAGTGGGAGGCGGAGCCGCCTGCGTCGCGGTTGGTATAGGCGGCACAGACGTCGCGGAGGGGGCTTGTGTTTCGACCGGTGCGAGGGTAGGTACGCTGCTGTTGGCGCTCCCCGCCACTTCCGTCGGTCGGGGAGCGAGCACCATCGCCTGGCTGCTGCCGGTTGTACTCTGCGGCCGGTTCGCCAGGCTAAATACGCCCGCACACACGCACAGCAACACCAGGCCATACGCCCACCACGGGAATCGGCGTATGACCGCCCTGATCGCCGGCCACTGCGATTGCGACATACTGCTACGCTCCTTGATGTCGAAGCCCTATTCTATCACGTCTGGCATATCAATTGCTGTAGCTGCCCCTGAGGATTCACGGCGAGTTATTGAGTGCCCGGTACTTAGCAGCAAACGCTTGGGCGCACAGCGGGCGTTAAGTTCCACAAGCCGGATAGTATGGGCGCCCGGCTTCGATCCCCTAATCCCGCCAATACTCGATAGAAGGGAGCAGCAAAGGTCCGCGTACCGGAGCGCCGCCGCCTCCAGTTAGCCGCAACTTCCACTCTCAAGGCTAACAAGTTCGACTTCCCCACTGGCAAACTCCTTGTGGTTTCGGTCCCCGACCGGTCCTGCGAGGCTCATCAACCAACTCCACGGCTTCATTTAACCATCGTTCGAGGAGGGTAATTAGATGACAGCGAAGAGAAATCTCCGCACTAGACAAGCGCGCTATCTGCCGCTCGGGCTCCTGGGGCTGATGCTCCTGCTGGCCCTCGGCCTCAGCACGAGCGTCGCGCTCGCGGGCCTTCCATCAGGCATACCGGCCCAGGCTAACAGGAACCAACCATCGGGTGAGTTCACCTCCACGCCCTCACCCATCGTTACCGGTACTGTCACAGCCACTATAACGCTGACCTCTACAGCATCAACCACCCGCACAGCCACCCGCACGGGTACCGTAGTCTCGGTCACAGGCACAGCCACCCGCACGGGCACCGTGGTCTCGCTCACAGGCACAGCCACCGGGACCGGTACGCGCGTCGCGACCGGCACCACTACAACCACCCCAAGCGGCACGGGAACCGTGGTCGCGGCAACCGGCACAATAACGGCTACAGCATCAACCACCGGCACAGCCACCCGCACGGGTACCGTCGTATCCACCCGCACGGGCACTGCTATCCGCACCACCACCGGTACTCCGGTGCCAACCGGCACGACCGCCCCCTGCACCGGTGGGAACAACCGGGTAACCATATGCCACCGGACCGGTAACGGCGGCAGCCACACCATAACGATAAGCTGCAACGCGCTCCCCGCGCACCTGCGCCACGGCGATACCGTCGGCCCGTGCCCCGTTGGCACTCCTGGCACCCGCCAGAACCCCTTCCGGGACGTCAGCCAGTCCGACTACTTCTACGACCCCGTGCTCGACCTCCATGATGCGGGGGCCGTCAGCGGCTACGCCGACAACACCTTCCGGCCATACAACACCACCACCCGCTCACAGTTTGTAAAAATGGTGGTATTGGCTTTCCATATCCCGCTCTACAGAGGCAGCGAGCAGCACTTCAGCGACGTGCCCCGCAACCACCCCTTCTACGTCTACATCGAAACGTCCAGGGTCGAGGGAATCGTCAGCGGCTACGCTGATGGCACCTTCAAGCCCTACAATAACGTCACAAGGGGCCAGGTAGCCAAAGTGAGCGTCAATGCCGCCGGCTTCGAAGACGCCAGCACCGGCACCCCCACCTTCGATGACGTGCCCGTTGACTCGGCCTTCTACAAGTACATAGAAACCGCCTACGCGAACGGCATCTTGAGCGGCTATGCTGATGGCACCTTCCAGCCCGGAGCGGATGCCACCAGGGGTCAGGCCGGCAAAATCGTCGACCTGGCAACAAGCCAGTAAGGGCCCGCGGCATGCCGGTCCTCGCGCAATAAGCCGGCCCCGTCCGTAGCTGCCCAACCGGCACCCGCATTGACCTGTTATCGACATCTACTCACAAGGGAGGCCCTGTAGCCTCCCTTGTAGCATCCTCCGTCCCATTCGCTCTTACGCCTGGCCCGCTGGCCGCGCCTGCCGCGCCTGGCGCGCTCTCGACCTCAACTGATAAATAGTTATCCCCACCGCCTGGGCGAGCAGCACGCCTGTGGTAAGCGCAATCGTTGAATCCACGAACACGGGCTCTCTCAACATCACCGCCTGGTAGCCGAAGGTGTGCCCGACCGTCAGCGCGAACAACACATAGTTCGAGCGCTGCAGCAGCTTCCACCGCTTCCCCTTCAGCCTGCGAAGGGCCATATCGTTCGACAGCGCCAGTAGCGAGAGCAACAGCACCGTCGCTAGCACACCCAGGTAGTTGCTCGCGTCGAGCAGGCTCCGAAGCGGCGCGTAACCCCCCGCCGAGGGAGCCGAGAAGTAGAACGGCAACCGCCCCCCTGAGTGCGTTCCCACCACGTAATAGACATGCAGCCCGCCCGTGATAGCGCACCAGATGCCCATATCTCGCCGCAGGTCCAGGTTGACCGGGTTGCCCGCCCCCGCCTGCGGACGTCCCCTGCTCAGTTGCCTCCAGGCCAGATTCACCGGCCCTACAAGCAGGGTCAACGCCATCAACAGCAGCGAGAGATAGCCATACCATAGGGTCAAGAGCCGGGACGGGCCAAACCCTACGCCTACCATGACGCCTACCATCGCAAGAAAATACGCGCCCCCAAAAGCCAGCAAGCCCAGCAGAACGTGACTGACCAATCGCTTCGGCTTGAGGCGGGTGCGGCGCGACATACTGCGATTATACCACCCGCAGGCGTCCGATCCCCCGCCGCTCGGCAACTTACCTTGTTCGCCTTGCCGCGGCCTGCCCACTTTGTTATCATTGGGGGCAACCTTCGCCTGTTATTTCGCCACAAGGAGAAGACTATGATAGACCCGATCAAGGCCGAAATCGAACGCCGCACAGGCGTCCCCGCCGCAACCGTGGACAAGGTGCTTACCGCCCTGGGCCAGATCGTTAGCGAGCGCTACCCTCAATACGCCGGCCTCATCGGCCCCATCCTCGGCGTCTCCACAGCAGGCTCCGCGGCCGGCACCTCCACCACCCCCGGCAGCCAGCCGGCCGTCGGCGCGCAAGGCACCCCCTCCGGCCTAGCCGGCATCGAGGACGTCATGGGCAAGCTAATGGGCGGCCAGCCGGGCCAGCAACCCGGCCCAACCCCGCAAACCCCCACTCCTCCCGAAGAGCATCGCGCCTGAACTCAGGAGCCCCCGCGCCGGTTGTGTAACCCGCCGGGCGTAATATCGACCACCCAGTGAAACGCGGCAAGAGGGGCTGCCACTCGTATTGAGTGGCAGCCCCTCTTCTTCTCGACGGCCTGTGAGGTCGCCCCTCTACTACTTACTTCCGTGCGGCCTGTCCGCCTGTGGGTCCCAGCGGAGG
>JBJMMB010000409.1:0-32064 GCA_045805005.1 Chloroflexia bacterium | reverse complement strand
TAGGCTCATGGATAGAGCAGTTCGGCAGCCTCCTCCAGTCGCACTCGGCGACCAACGTAGGCATAGTCGCCAGCCTTCTAATGCCGGTCGAGTCCCTCTGGAGCCTCGCGGCCTACCTGCTGGAGCCGCCCATCGTGCATGACCTCCCATCGGGCCTGCGAGCGTCCCCCCTCCTGGGAATCGCCTCCGTCCCAAGCGCTAACATGGTCATTTACGCCGTGGCCTACGCAGGTGTCATGTTGGCCCTGGCGGTCCGCGCTTTCAGCCGCCGCGACCTCTAGGTAATCTTGTTTCCACTAATGGTGGTGGCCCGCCGGGCTGCCACCATTGGTGAATAGCTGGACGATGCCCCCAGCCCCCGCAGGGAGAACCCTGCGCTACTTTGTGCTTCTCTCCGAGGTGGCACAGCTTTTGCTGCGTTTATATATGTTGCAATCTTTAGCATTCATGATTCATAATTTGTAATTCGTACTTGGTAAGTCCCGATTGGAGCGCAGGGAAACGAGGGGCGGATGGCTGAAAAATACCAGGACAGATACGACGCGGGGCGGCAGTTGGCCGCGCGTCTTGCGGCGTATGCCGGGCGGGACGATGTGATCGTGCTGGCCCTGCCGAGGGGTGGGGTGCCGGTGGGATATGAGGTAGCCAGGGCGCTGGGCGTTCCACTGGACGTGTTTCTGGTGCGCAAGCTGGGGGTGCCGGGGCACGAGGAGTTGGCTATGGGGGCTATAGCCGACGGGGGTACGGTGGTTCTCAACGAGGAGGTAGTGCGGGAGCTGGGCATACCGGCGGAGGTCATGCAGGCCGTGGCTGCCCGAGAGGTGCAGGAACTGGCCCGCCGGGGGAGCGCTTACCGGGGTGGTCGGCCCGCGCCCGATTTGTCGGGGCGCACAGTCATCCTGGTGGACGACGGTCTGGCCACCGGCTCTACCATGAGGGCCGCCGCCGAGGCGGTGAAGGCGCAGCAGCCGGCCCGTGTGGTGATCGCGGTGCCGGTGGCGGCCGCGCGGACGTGCGAGGAGCTGCGGGCGGAGGTTGACGAAGTCGTGTGCCCCGCTACGCCCGAGCCCTTCTACGCGGTGGGCCTCTGGTATGACGATTTCACACCGACGAGCGACGACGAGGTGCGCGACCTGCTGGCCCGTGCGGGGCCGCCGGCGCATGAGGCAAACGGCCAGGGGCTGCGGGGTAGCGTGATGTCTGGGCATCGACCGACGATCGGGTGGAGGTAGCGCAGGTGGGGCGAGCAGCGGAGAACGGTAGTGGCGGGCCTGAGTTGGCGATCCCGGCCGGAGGGGCGCCGCTTGAGGGCAACCTGGCGGTGCCTCATGGCGCGCGGGGAATAGTGCTGTTCGCTCATGGCAGCGGGAGCAGCAGGCACAGCCCCCGCAACCGCTACGTCGCTGAGGTGCTGCGGGAGTCGGGGTTGGGAACGTTGCTCGTTGATCTGCTCACGCCCGAAGAAGAGCGGGCCGAGGCTCGCACGGGGCACCTGCGCTTCGACATCGGCTTGCTGGCTGAGAGGCTGGGCGAGATTACAGACTGGCTGAAGCAGCGGCCGGAGACCGCGCAATTGCCCCTCGGTTATTTTGGGGCAAGCACAGGAGCGGGGGCGGCCCTCGTTGCGGCCGCGCAACGCCCCGAAGTCGTGAAGGCGGTCGTCTCCAGGGGCGGGCGACCGGACCTGGCCAGGGAGGCGCTGCGCCAGGTGCGAGCCCCGACCCTCCTTATCGTGGGCGGCAACGACATACCCGTCATAGCCCTGAACCAGCAAGCCCTCGTCGAGATCCCTGGCGAGAAGCGCCTGGTTATCGTGCCGGGCGCCACCCACCTTTTCGAGGAGCCAGGGGCCCTGGATGAAGTCGCCGTCCTGGCCTCAGAATGGTTCGTGCGGTACCTGAAATAGCGGTGGAAAGACCGCTACGTTGTCTTGGCATTGCGCCTGGAAAGACTTATTTGCATGAAAGTACAGTATAAGAGGTTTGGCTTACCCCTCTTGTCATTGACAGGTCTCATACTTGCCGTGATTGGCGCTACCGGCAGAGACCTACCCAATTGGGCGCACACCGTCCTAATACTGTTGGCAAGTGCCCTCATTGTGATTAGTGGGACCCTGCTGATTATCAAGGAGAAATCAGACTAAGAGAGCGTCCGGGCAAGAGATAGGCAAGGCGAAACTGTAGGGGCAGGCCCCCGTTGCCTGCCCTGGTTGTGGACCACCCAATCCCAGGGTAAGCAAACCGGGCAGGCAACGGGGGCCTGCCCCTACGATTCCTCGCTCTTACCTGTTGCTCGCCACGGACCGGGTGAGGCTGCGAAGGGCCTCGTTTAGGCTGTCTGGCTGCTCCATCATAGGTAGGTGGCCGGCGGCCTCGATTTTCTCCTGTTTGGCGCCCGGGATGGTGGAGGCCATGAGGTCGGCGTCCGGAGCCGGGATGATGGCGTCCTCTGCGCCGCTTATTACCAGGGTGGGCACGCTTATATTCTCAAGCATCGGGGTGGAGTCGGGCCGGGAAGCCATGGCGCGCAGGGCTGATACTATGCCGGGGACCGGCTGGCGCATCATCAGGTCGCGCACCTGCTCGACCAGGCCGGGGTTACTCTCCCGGGTTTGGGGGGCGAAGAGCTTGGGGAGCATTGCCTCCACAACCACGACCGGTCCCCTATCGAGGACCCCGGCTATCTGGGTGTAGCGTCCCTGCCTCCCCTGCTCGGTGTCGGCTCCGGGGCGGGTGCAGACCAGCGCCAGCCCGGAGAGCATGCTCGCATACTTGCGCACAAAAGCGAAGGCGATGTAGCCGCCCATGGAGTGCCCGACCAGGGCGAACCTTCCCAACCCTATCTCCTCGGCCCACTGCGCGACGCGGTCTGCGTAGTCGTCCATGGTGGGCTCCTCGCCGGGCAGCGGCGCCGACCCTCCGAACCCCGGCAGGTCGGGCGTGAGCACCCGCACCCCCTCGCCCAGCCCGTCAAGCTGCGCCTGCCAGATGCTATGGTCGAAGGGGAAGCCGTGCAGGAGCACAATGGGTACCCCTTCGCCGCGCTCTTCATAGGTCAATATCGAGTTCGTTCTCATTGTGTTTCTCCTTTTTGTACTGTGAAGTATAGGAGAGAGTTGGGGTACACCCCCAGGCCCCCGGCAGGGAGTCCCCTGCACCCCTTCTAGGCGTCTCGCACCAACGGCATCGTCATGCACCTTGGGCCACCTCGGGCTCTGGAGAGTTCCAGGGCGCTGATTTTGATGGCATACTTGCGCTCGGGGTGGGTGCGGATTTCTTCAGCCAGCGCTTCATTTACCACCCAGCGCCTGTCGCCACCCCCTATGTGCCAGCGTACAATGTCGCCCTCCGGTATCACGCTATAGCCCGCAGCCTGGAGGGCTAGATAGGTCTGCTCGTTACGCTCGTAGCCGAGGATGAGGCCGGGGCGCAGGGCGAAGGCGTTCGCACCGTCGGTCCACTGTTCCCGTTCCTGGTATAGACGGCTCGTGCCCCCGCAGAAGATCGGGTTCAGGGGCCTGCCAAGTTCCTCCTCAAGGCAGGCCACCAGTGACTTGCGCACCGGTTCCAGGTGCGTGGTCCCATCGTTGTTTATGCTTATGCGCACTATGCCTACCTGTTCGCCACCACCGGGCATGATGAGCGGCGGGTAGACCAGGAAGTCTTCGTGCGAGAGCATCGTGAAAATGGTGTCCAGGTGCATAGTGGAGCGCTGCCTGGGCATAATCACCGCATAGATGGTTTTTACAGGCCCGCGCAGCCTGGCGAAGCCGCGGGCCAGGAGGTCTATCGCCTGCGAGGACGTGCGCTCGGAGACGCCCACCAGCAGCAGGTCGCTCCGAATAACCAGGAGGTCGCCGCCCTCGATGGTGGCCTCCGTGGCTATGGGGTCGCCGCCCTCGATGCCGTAGGGCGAGGGCTTGTCAAACCAAACCGGTGGCCTGGAGCCTCCGCCGGCGAGTGGGTGGTGCATATAAATGTAGCGCATAAGCAGGGCTTCGCGCTGCCTGGCGGGGAAAGCCATGTGTCCCACTACGAGCCCGTTCCCTACCACGGCGCAAGGGTCGCGCATGAACATGAGGTTGGGGATGGGCGGCAGTTGGAAAGGCATGTCGGACAGGTATGAGGTGAGCCAGGTATGCCTGCCCTGGTCGGGCTTGCCCTCGATGAGCCAGGCGGCAAGCTGACCGGGCTCGGCGTCCAGCATCTCCCGGCGCAAGTCGCCGGGCTCGACCCCTGGGACCGCGTACAGCCGGCAAACGCTGTCCACAAGGGACCGGCGGATTTCCTCCTCTTCCAGGATACCGCGCAGCAAATCGGCCGCGTCGACAACCTCCGTACCGGGCCCGATAGCCGAGAGGAGCTTGCGAAAGGCCGCGTGCTCGTGCTTCGCCAATTCGAGGTAAAGGATGTCGTCGAAGAGCAAATCGTGGCGCAAGGCAGGCGTCATCAAGCGCACCTCCTCTCCCGGAGAGTGCACCGCTACCCGGCGCAATGGGCCTATTTCGGATGTGACGTTCAACATCACCTGTCCCTCGCCAACGGCATCACCAGGGAATGCGGGCCGCCGTGGCCTCGGGATAGCTCGGAGCCTTTGATTTTGAGGGCCCACTTGCCTGGGGAGTCGAGGTCGATTTTCACGGTTCCAGTTTGCACCTCGGTGATGTCGATGATTTTGTAGTCGCGCCGGGCCAACTCCTCTATGGTGCGCTCAGTGGAGCGGTAGGTTATTACCTTACCGGGAGCCACGGCCAGCAGGTTGCAGGCGCTGAACCACTGCTCGCGCTGCTGATCGACCGGCTCCTCGCCGCCGCAGGGTATGGGTTTGAGGTCGATCCCGTCGTCGCGTAGGCTGCCGAAGAAATCGGCGGAGCGGGTCGGGGTTACCGGGCCTTCGCCAAGCTCGGCGCGCACCACGTCGACTGACGCGGGGCCGTAGGGCTCGAATACCGGGGAGTAGACCACGCAATCTTCGTGGCTGATGACCCCCAGCACAGTGTCGAGATGGATCAGGCCGGTAGGCAGGCGCAGCACATAGAGAATCAGCTTCTTGCCCGTTTTGAGGGCATCGGCGCGCCAGGTGTCGGCCACGCGCTGCACTGCTTCGATGCTGGTGCGCTGGTTCACGGCGAGCACCAGGAGGTCTTCACGCAGTTGCACGAGGTTTCCGCCCTCCAGATGCAGTGGAGAGGGGCCGGCTTGCCATCTGAGTTCGTCCATTCCCTCATCCCTCCAGGTCCAGCAGGAGGTGCCCTTGAAGCGGGGGTGGTTGCGCTGGATGAAATCGAGCAGCAAGGGCTCCCGCGCCCGGCCGGGCACCGCCATGCGCGAGAGGAGCAGCCTGTCGTTCACTACCGAGGCCACATCGTCCACGAACATCAGGTTAGGCACGGGCGTCAGGTAGAAAAGGCGACCCTCCACGAAGCGGCGTAGGGTGTCCACGTCGCCGGCTTGCGCGTAATCGAGGGCGGAGGGCGTACCGGATGCCTGCGGCGGACGATGGACGATGGACGATGGACGATGGGGATCGGAAGCCGTGCCGGCCGCCCCTGGCGACAATCGTCCATCGTCCATCGTCCATCGTCCATCTGGGGGATTGTCCACCCATGCCTCGATGCCCTGGATCAATTCTTCCGCCAGGGCCGGATAGTCGCGGGCGTTGGACCACGACTCAAGTCGGTATTGCGAGTAGTCGAAGCCCTCACCGTTGCGGAGGGGAGGCGACTCGGCGCGGGGAGGCTTCGTGGGATGGGTTGCGAGGCTGCCGGGCAAGGTGCCGGGGGCGGCCGCGTGAGGGTGGCCCACCGGGTCGAGGGTATACTGCGGCCAGCCCTGGCCCTCGAACCAGCGCACCAGCACTTCGAGCTGGCCGACGCGCTGCTCGACCGGGGGCATGCCCTGCTCGAGGCGGCTCACCTGCGCGATAAGAGCTTTGCGCTCGTCGCCGGAGGCAGCGGCAAGTGCCTCCACCAGCATCTGCTCAAGGAAGTGGACTTTGACCCCCAGGTGATTTTGCAGGATATCGGTGAGCCAGTCGTGCTCTGCACGGGCGGGGTCGTCGTAGAGGAGGTCATCGAAGACGAAATAGTCGCGGGTAGAGGGGGTCATGCGCACCAGCTCCTGGCCTGGGCGGTGCACTATAGCCTCTCTAAGGCGGCCGTACTCTGAGGTCACATTCAGCATCGAATTGCGCACTACAAGTTATAATGCCTGGCGCGCCGGTCGTCAATGCACGCAGCTTGCGCACGAAATTGTGGGACCGCGGCCCCACAATTTCGTGCGCGGAAACACTACATGATACCTGGAGCTTGGATGCCTAGCAGGCCGAGGGCGTTGGCGAGGGTTTGTCGGGCCGCGGAGGTGAGGGCCAGGCGGGCTTTGACCAGTTCTTCATTGGGCGCCTTCAGGATGGGGCAGTTATGGTAGAAGTTGTTGAAGGCGTCGGCCAGGTCGAAGCAGTAGGTGGCGATGGTCACCGGCTTGTATGCCTCGGCGGCGCGGGAGACCTCTTCGGGGAAGGCGGCGATCATCTCCAGCAGCGAGGTTTCCGGCAGGGTCTGGGCCGAGAAGTCCGCCTGGGTGCCGGGCTGGGGGAGCAATTCGGGCGGGGCTTTTTCGAGCACGCGAGTGGCGCGGGCGTGTGAGTACTGCACATAAGTGGCCGACTGGCTCTCGGGGTTGAGGGCCTGCTCCCACACGAAGGTAATCACTTTGTTGTTGTCTTTGTCGAGCATGCCCATCTTGAGGGCTCCGTAGGCCACGGCGCGGGCGATGGCGTCCTTCTGCTCTTCCCGCAGGCCGCGGGGCTGCTCGGCCTCTTTCTGGTCAACAATGGCCCGTGCGCGGCGCAGGGCCTCAGCCTCAAACTCCTCGTAGAGGGGCACCCCGCCTTTGCGCGAGGATATGGCCCCCTCAGGTGTGGTCACTATCTCGTAGCCCAGGTGCATCGCCTTCTCGGCCTGGGGGAAGCCCCATAGCTCCAGGGTGCGGTAAATCTGCTGGAAATAGAGCGATTGGCGGGTGTCGATCACGTAGATCGAGCGGTCTATGTGCCACTCGGTAAACTTACGGCGGGCAAGCTCCAGGTCTTTGGTGGCATAGAGGGAGGTGCCATCGGAGCGGAGCACCACGAGCACGCGCCAGGCGTCCCTGGGCTCCAAGGTGCCGTCTTTGTTCGTCTTGTACAGCTCTTTCTGGTACTTCTTGCTCAACTCCGGGTTGGCACGCAACTGGTCGTCCACGCGCACGATAACCGTTTCCCCTTCGGCGCGGTGGTCCTCGGCGATCCCCAGCTTGATGAGCTCATCGACCACCTGTTTGCCGGGCTCCTCCACTTCGCTCTCGAAAAACCAGGCATCAAAGTTCACGCCCAGGTCGTGGAATATGCGCTTCAGCATGTCGAGGCTCCAGCGGCGGGTCACCTCCCAGAGCTTCACAATCTCGGGGTCCTGTGACTCCCACCGGGCGAACAACTCCTTGATCTCGGCCTGCCAGCCCGGCACCTGGTCCCACCAGTCGCGGTGGGCGTCGAGGCGCTCGTAGTCGCGGCGGATTGGGGCCAGCGGGTCTTCCAATTTTGGTGGCCCAGAGGGCACCCCAATTTTGGATTTTGAATATTGGTCTTCGGCAGGAGATGGCTCGTCCTCTATCGACTGCAATTGGGGAAGGTCGCTGTTGGTGGTGTCGAGGGTGGAGGGTTGGGCCAGCAGGAGGCGGCCCAGCTCGTCCCAGAGGTTGAGGACTATGTGGTCGCGGGAGGCGAGGACGGGTTTCCAATCGGGGCCTTCGCGGGTGAGGAGAGTCTCATGGATCTGGCGGGCGTAGGGCGCATCCTGTGGGTCGGTCTCTGCCATGGCTTGGAGGGCTGTGGCGAGTTGGGCGGCTATGGCAGGGTCGGCCTTCGCGGCGTCGGCTATCAGCTCTACAACGTCGTTGCGGTACTCCAGTCTGGAGGTGGCTTCGACGTAGAGCTTTTCGAGCCAGGTGCCCTGGCCGGTAAGCGGCTCCTGGCCTTTATGGAAGTTGAGGTATGCCCAGAGGGTGCGTATGACGTGCAACCCGATGTCGCCGATGTAGGTGGCACTGACCGTCTCGTAGCCGTAGCAGTGGAGGATGTTCACGATGGTCGCGCCCAGGCAGACGTTGCGCAGGTGGCCGACATGCATAGTCTTGTGCGTGTTTACGTTGGCGTACTCGACCATAACCCGCTCTTCCTTGCGGGGCCAGCAGCCGTACTCGCCGCCCTGGGAGAGGACCTGCGCAACGACGCGATTGGCGTACCAGTTCTTGTCCACGTAGAAGTTAATGTAGCTGTTGACTGCCTCCACACGCTCTAATTGGGGCAGCGTGGGAATGGCAGCGGCCACCCTTAGGGCGATCTCCTGGGGAGTGCCCTCGGCCCCGTTCTTGCGCAACTGGAAAGCCACGGCCGATCCGAAGCCCCATTCCCCTTCGAGCGGTATCCGCCTGAGGGCGAGGTCCAGGTTGTCGGCATTGTAGCCAAGCGCGCAGATGGTATCGGCCAGCGCGCGCACGATTTCCGCCTGCAAGTCGCCCGACGGCGAGGCATGCCTCTCGGGAGTGCTATCTATCATTCGGGTGTTGGTGTTCTCCTTCGGGGGGACTCGTAAAACGTAAAACGTAAAACGTAGTGGTGGTAGGGATAGTATAAACTACAGGCTCAAGACCTGCTACGCTGACATCCCTTACGCATTACGCATCAAGCGCCGCAGTCCGAGCCGTATATGTCGCGGAGAAACTGGCGTCCTTTCTGGGGGCTGAAGTCGACGTCTAACTGCGGCTTTTGGGAGTTGAAGGCTTTGACGGAACGGTTCACGGCGTCGCTGAGGCTGCCCGGCTCGTAGCTCTGAGAGAGAGCGTTGTCGCCTTCGATGAGCACCCAGGCGGCGAGGCCGTTCATATAGGCACGCAGTTCTTCCTCGATGCTGCACTGGAGTCGGGTGGAGCTGACCCCGGTGGTGACGTCATAGGCGTGGGTGGCCTCGTGAGCCAGCACGCTTGCGAGGGCGGCCACAGGCTCTCCGGTCTCGCCGGCCGGCACCACTATGAGATATGGGCGGCTGCGGTTTCGGGTGGTCATGAAGGCCCCGGCCACACCCTCCTCGTTTATGTCGGCGAACTGCACCGGGATGTTGTTCTGAATGAGCACAGCGGGCACCCAGCGGAACTGAGGGGTATGGCCCAGGGCGCGCACGGCCGGCAGGAGGCCCGCCTCCACCAGCTTGGCCAGTTGAGGTGAGTCGCTGAGGTCCTGGGAGGCCTGGGGGATTGGAGCGGGCAGCAGAACGCGGGCCAGCGGGTTGAGCGACACCAGGTGGGCATACTCAATGCCGAGCAGGCCAAGTTGCACGTTGTACGCGGGCGGGTTCTCGGGGTGCCATTCGAAACGGTTGCGCTCGAAATACTGCACCGTGTAGGTCTTGCCGTCGGTGGGGCTGGTCTCGGCAATCTCCTCGGAGATGGGGTAGCCGAAGACTGCCAGGCCCCCGTTATGGAGCCAGTAGGTGAGGAAGGCGTTTGCCAGGTTATGCCCCGTTTCGGGGAAGAATGCCGATACGGGTGTGTTTTCGCCCCCCGGCAGCGAATCGAACATCAGCCCCCTGGACTCGGTCATGATCACGCCAAGGCGGGAGAGGAGCACCTGGTTGCGGGGGTCCGGGTTCTCCGGGTGCCACTCGAACCTGGCTCGCTCCAGGTATTGCACGATCAGGCCCTCTTCGTTCAGGGCCTCGGTGACGGGCAGGCCGAAAACGGGGGTCGCGCCGTGGCTCTCCCAGTAGGCGAGGAAGGGGCCGCGGAGGAAGTGCGCGGTTTGGTAGAAGTAGCGGAAGCGCCCCGAGCTCACGTCCGAAGATGCGGGCACCGGGGTGTCTGCCGGGCCGGCCTGCGAAGACTGAGCTGTGGTCAGCGTCTGACTGCCAACGGCTACGGACCACTGACCATGGGCCACTCGATCGGCGGCGGCACTGGCGGTGGGCGTATGAGAGCCCCACGCGCCGGAGAGTGCCGTGAGCAGGACGATTACAAGGAGCAAGGAGCGCCGATTGCGCGGGCGGTTGCCGCCAGACACTGTTAGCATATGACCCTTTGGATGAATTTGGTGATGTAATAAATACGCAATAACGAGGCAAGCGGATGAGCTATGATAGACCGCAATGAATTATACCAATTTGCCCTGCTTGATGACCATCCAGACTTTCGATAGATCCCCGATATCGCGTAGCGGATCGGCTCCTTTGTCGAGGACCAGGCAGTCGGCCCACTTGCCCTGTTGGAGGGTGCCTGTTTCCCCGGAGAGGCCCAGGGCTTTGGCGGAGTTGAAGGTGGCGGCCTTGAGGGCAACCAGGGGGCTCATGCCGTATTCGATCATGAGGCTTAGCTCGGTTACCAAATCCTCGGAGGGATTGAAGGGGGTGCCGCCATCATTGCCCGCGGCGATGATCACGCCCGCGGCCAGGGCCTGCTCGAACGACCTGCGGTGGGCGTCTATCACCCGCTTCGACTTTTCTACAGCATAAGCGGGCACGCCGCGCGCTTCTCCGGCCTCGACAATTTGGTATGGCGCGGCGAGCGTGGGCACGAAGACAAGGTCCCGCTCCACCATCAGCTCTATGGCCTCTGCATCGAGGAAGATGCCGTGCTCTATGGTGTCGATGCCGGCCCTGATGGCGTTCTTGACCCCTTCCGTGCCCTGGGCATGGGTGGCCGTATGCTTGCCCACGTGGTGGGCCTCCTCGATCGCCGCTCGCATCTCCGCTTCGGCAAGCTGCTGGGCGCCGGGCTCGACCCCAGGGGTGAGCACACCGCCTGTGGCCATCAACTTGATGCAGTCCACGCCCCGCTTCAGGTTCCGCCTGGCAGCCGACCGGACCTCGTCGGGGCCGTCCGCCTCGAAGCCGAGCGGCCAGCCGTGGCCGCCTGTCATCGTGATGATCTTGCCGGCGCACAGCAAGCGCGGGCCGGGGAAATCGCCGCGAGCGAACGCCGCGCGCAGGGCCAACTCAACATATTCATAGCCGCCGAGGTCGCGAGCGGCGGTGATACCCGCTCGCAGCATGCGCGCTCCGGTCAGCGCCCCCAGCAGCGCGGCCTCCGCCGGTTCCATGCGCGACAAAGTGTGCAGGGGGTCGGGACCGGCGTCCATCAGGAGGTGCATGTGGGCGTTGATAAGGCCGGGCAGCAGGGTCCGGCCTTCCAGGTCTATCGTTTCCGTGCCCTCGATCGCTGCTCCCCCCGATTCGCCTCCCCGCACCTCGGCTATCCGCCCATCCTCTATTACGAGAGTGGCCTGTTCGACCGGCTCCGCACCGGTGCCGTCAATTAACCGAGCATTTATAAGCACGATTGCGCCCACAGGTGCCGTCCTTTCCCGAGAACTCGTGTTTGATGGTCTATTTTACGTGCCTTGATTGCTAATATCAAGAGCAGAAGAAGAACATTCTCCGGCGGATTGGAACAGTTCCAGGGCTGAGGCGACGACTTCTTCGATCGAAACGTCGCCCACCAGGGTGGCGGAGTGGCCGCAGGGGGCGTGGATGACGTGGCTGCCGCAGATGGGGCAGTTGAGGGTCCAGGAGATGGCGGGGCGGTGCCGGGCGCGGGTGGGTAGGCCGGCGGTGATGAGGTTGCCGCACCAGTAGATGCCGACCGTTGAGGCTCCCACGGCGCTCGCAAGGTGGAGGGGACCTGAATCGCCGGTGACCACCACGCGGCACCTGGATAGGAGGCCAGCGAGGCCGCCGAGCGAGATCTGCCCCCACATATTCTGTGCGGGTGTTTGCATGAGATCTACCACGGCGTCAACCAAGGCCCGCTCGTCCTCCCGTCCCCCGGTTACTACCACCTTGGCGCCGGCAGCGGCCAGGGCATCGCCCACGGCCGCGAACCTATCAGTGGGCCAACGTCGCGTCGGGTGTCCGGCTCCGGGGTGGAGGGCGGCCAAAGGCCGGTCGCCCTCGGGCACGACCGCGCGCGCCTCCGCTAGGTCGGCTGCGGTGACGGCCAGGCCTGGCTCGATAGCCGCGGGCCGCGCCCCAACGAGGGAGACCACCTCCAGATAGCGGAGGATTTCGGGCTGGAAGTAGATGTAAGGCACCCACCGGTCGAGGGGAGTAGCGTCGGGGGTCTTGAGGCCCACAGTCAGCCTGGCTCCCAGCCGCCGGACGAAGGGGTTGGAGTGCTTGCCGCCCCCGTGCATCTGGATGGCAATGTCGAAGCGCTCGCGGGCCATTGCGTCGAAGAAGTCCTCGATTTCAGAAGACGAATAGGACGAGGGCGGCGCTTCCGGCTTGGGGTCGGACTCGTTGACGCCCTTGTAGGGGGGCACAACCACCACTCGGTCCACCGGGCCGGGCCTCCCCTCAAGGAAGCGCTTGTGCCAGCTTTGCCCCAGCAGCGTGATTTCCGCCTGGGGATAGGCCGCGCGCAGAGCGTCCAGGGCGGCCAGAGCGTGAACGAAATCCCCGATTGCGTTGGCGCGCAGCACCGCGATTTTTCGGGCGCTGACAGGCGGATACCGGAGTTGTGAGGTTGGTGAAGTCATAGCTGTGTAGGAGTCAGGGGTATGAGCGAAGCGGGGGGGCGAACAGGGGTCAGTATCTGCCTACTACCCCTAATCCCTGACCTCTGACTCCTGACCGTCAGGAAGAAATCTACCAGGCAACTGGCGTGGTAGTCGAATGTGAACTTCTCCCGTTGCCGGCAGACGTTTTCGCGGATGCGAGCCAGGCGGTCGCGATCGTGCAGTTGCGCGCCAAGGTCCTCCATATCGGAGAAGAAGAGGCCAACGTCAAGGTCGCGTACGAGGGATTGGGTGGCTACGAGCGAGCCGCAGTTGTCGCGCTGCAGCATGGGCAGGCCGGCGACGGCGAGGGTGGCCATGCGGGCCGGGTAGTTGAGGTCGTCCCAGTTGGCCCGGCGCAGGTCGCCTCCGTTCTCGCTCTGGAAGAAGTGAAGCCAACCGGCGTCGTACCTGGAGAACTCCGTGACCCAATCCTCCTGGTCCACGTTGGAGTGGAGGTGCAGGTAGCCGGGGGCCAGGGCCCTGGCCGTGTCTATCCAGGTGCGCCACTGGCCATGGGTAAAGTCGCCGTAGAAATGTAGGTGGACATGCTGGGCGGCCAGCTCTCCTACGGTGTGCGGGTGCAGGCCGATGGGGCGACCGGGCACGACCGTATGTATCTCCCCATCCTCCTCGGAAAGCCTGCGGGACGGCTTGCCCGCCAGCCACTCTTGTTTGGGCAGGTCGCCGTCCAGCACCATCGCGGGCCCCGCGTCCTCGATGCCGGGTACAACCGTGGCGAGCCAATCGCGCATCTCGGGGCTGATGTAGATGCGGCCGCTCGCGTGGCGGTAGAGGTCGACCAACTGGTGCCAGGTGCCCTTTTCCAGGCAGATGAAGGGGCCCTCCTTGAAGTGCCACACGAAGGGCACCTCGGGCGCGGCGAGCATCACGTCATGGGCGAAGGGCACGGCCTGCCAGTTGAGGAGGGCGTAGATGACGTCGGGCCGTATCTCCCGCAAGGCTTCGCGCCAACCTGAGCGCGGCAGGTCCTCCACGTGGCCGAAGGGGAGGGGGCCAACCGTGTTGTACCAGTAGGGCTCGGGCATCCAGAGGCCGTAGAGCTTGTGGCCGCGCTCCTCGAGGGCCAGAACGCGCTCCGCGTTATACGCCAGCTCGCCAACGAGCACGATCTTCAGGCCGTCCGGGGCCATCGGTGTGCCGGGGCGCTCGCGGAAGCGGCGGTAATGGGCCACTTCGTCTATGCGGTTGCCCACTGTCGTGTGGAAGCGGAGTGGGTGCTTGACGCCGTAGCGCGCGCGGTAGGTGTTGATGCCCCCCACTGGTTCTCGGATGACCTTGTGCCCCTGGGCTGGATGGTCCACCCACTCGCACGTTACCTGACCGGTGGAGGCGAACTCGCCCCTCGGCCTCAAGCTCGACCATAACATCCTCTCCAGGTCGTCCGTGACCAGTTCCTCGCGCTCGATCCAGCGGTCGGGAGTGACGCGGTGCATGACCTGCACGAGTTGCAGCGGATAGCCCTCAATCTGCCCCTCGGCCGTGCGGTTGTAGTGGTGGCGTACGCCCGAGTAGGCGAGCACCGCCTCCGGCCTTCCTTGGAGGAGTTCTACCAGGGAGGCCAGGTGATTGACGTGGTACAGGTCGTCGGAAGGGAGGTAAGCGATCAGCGGGGCTCGGGCGTAGGTGAGTGCATAATTCAGCGCCGTGCCGGGGCCCCAGTTGCCTTCCAGTTGGTGATAGCGTATTCGCTCGTCGGCCAGGTAGGGCTTCACCGTGTCGTGGGTATCGTCCGGGGAGCCGTCATCGACGATAATTAGCTCCCAGTCCTCGAAGGTCTGCGCGAGCAGGCTGCTGATGGCCCGGAGGATGAAGTGCGCCTGGTCGTAGGTAGGCATCAAGACCGAAACCGCTGGGGCGTCGATTTTGGATTTTGGATTTTGGCTTCTGGCTCCGGCTTCGTTGACGTTCATAGGACTGGTCCTACAATTCTAGCTGTCTGCTCGGCACGTATACTGAGGAGGTACCGAAAGTTAGTGTAGGGGCAGGCCCCTGTTGCCTGCCCTAGTTGCTTACCACCAAAGCCTGGAGTTCACGACCAGGGCAGGCAACGGGGGCCTGCCCCTACAATCGTATCTTGCTTTACTCTAGCTACTTATATGTTGGGCTACCATGTTGGTAGGCGTGCTGTGGATGGTTGAGGCGTAGCGTTGGACCATTTCAGGCAGTAGGTTGAGGGCGTGGCCGTCGACTGTCCCGTTGGCGTTGAGAACCGTCGATGGGAGTTCCGAGTAGTAGGTGCCGGACGGGATGATGGCGCAGCCGCCCCAACGACGCATAAGCAGGTTCTGGGCCAGCACCTCTTCGCCCGATTGGTACCTCGGGAGCCTGTCCCAGAAGGAGAAGCCGCCCACTTCCAGCAACTTCTGTGTGTCATATATGACGCAGGAGGCCGCCCAGGCTACTTTGTAGAGGCGCGACTCGCCGGGGGCGAGAGATTGGGCGGCGTGGTAGAGGTTAGCGGCCCTGTGGAGGTTCCAGCGCTCCCATTCTCGCGAGCCGGGCTCGACCGCCTCAGGCCGGACGGGGCCGTCCCACAGGTCGAGCACTTGTTGCTCGGGCCGCACATCATTGCGGAAGGAGAGGCCCGCGGGGAAGGCCCCCACGAAGCCGCAGCCCTGGGCTCGTAAGGTGTCCAGCAATGTCCTCACCACCCACGGCTCCATCAGCACGTCGTCGTCCAGGTAGAGCACGGCGTTGGAGGTGGCTCGCTCTAGCAGGAAGTTGCGTTGCTCGGCGATGCCCCTGGAGGGCACCCTGTAGTGCCACTCGACACTCCCGCCCCTGGCCTCGATAACCCTCAGGAGGGAGCGGACCACCGGCTGCCCCTCGACCGGCTCGTCGCTCTGGTCGGAGACCACCACCCGCAGGTTGGTTACCGTCTGCGCCGCCACGCCCGACAGGGTCATTATCAGCGACTGGAGGCGGTTGCACGTGGGTAATAGGATGTTGACGCTTGCCATTTGTGCTCCCTTCTTGGGGACCGCGGGCCCGCAACCCATAGATTCCGGTCTGTAGGGGCAGGCCCCCGTTGCCTGCCTTGGTCGTGCACCACCAATGCCAGGGTTGGGCAACAGGGCAGGCAACGGGGGCCTGCCCCTACGAAATTGCGTGCTAAAAGGTGCCGTTGTACACCGCGCACGACTTACATATCTCAGGCGGTTCTTCCGAAGCCAGCTGGTCGCGGAAGGCGTGATACTCTTCGCTGTTCCATATTTCCGTGACCGTGTGCTCGCCTGCCTTGCCGAAGTTGGCCCGGTCGGGGGTGGAGATCATGCAGCAGGGCATAGCGTAGCCCTGATAGCTGAAATAGGCTCCGGTCCAGGGCCAACTGCACCGCTTGCGACCAGGAGTACCGGGTGGGTGGGGACGAGGCTGGGTGCGCGGCAGGCGCAGTGTGATCCCCAGGGCCTCGGCGACCTCTCGCGCCTCGCCGAAGTAGCGCTCGATGCGCTCCTGGTCTTCGTTGAGTAGGGTTTCCTCCTCCACGAACTCCCGCATCGGCCTGTAGTGCGCCGGCAGGCTCGACTCTCCGAAATCGTGGCAGAGGTGCTGCACAAAGAGCGCCTCCATCTTCAAGCGGTGGGCCAGGCGCACGATGTCGGGCAACTCGTGCAGGTTGCGCCGCATTATTACCATCACCATTTTGAGGACCGGCAACTCGCTGCCCAGTCGCTCCCTGGTGGCGAGGAGCAATTCCACATTGCGTATCACCCGGTCGAAGTGGGCCCGCACCCGGATGCGCTCGTAGGTCTCGGCCGTCGAGCCGTCGATGGAGACGTGGAGGGTTTGCAGGCCGCTAGTGACGCAACGCTCGGCCCGCTTCGGGTTGAGCAGGGTCAGATTGGAGTTCGTGCTCACCTTGATCCCTTTGCCCGCCGCGTAAGCGACCATGTCGAAGTAGCGCGGGTGCATCATAGGCTCGCCCAGGCCCTGCAAGTGAAGCTCGCCAAGGTCGTCAAACTGGTCGATGATGCTCGTAAAGGTGTTGAAATCCATGAAGGCGGGCGGGCCGTTGGGTGGCCCATCCTGCCTGAATTGTATGGAGCACATCTGGCAGCGCAGGTTGCACTGCCCGACGGGCTCGATCTGGACGTATCCTGGTAATTCGACTTGCACTTGTTCTAGTAATTCCATGGTTAGCCTCTTTGGGTGCTGGGGGCAAGGGGTTGGGAGTTGGGTGTTGGGGCTTGCCAATACCCCCAGCCCCTAACACCTATAAAAACGCCACATGATACTTGATAGCGCCGTAGACCCGCCAGAAGATGGAGAGGGGCGGGATCAGGATCGAGGTTACTATCATCTCCGCCACGTGTCCGGGGGCCCTGGACGTGCCATGCAGGCGCTGCAAGCAGAAGCGCCCGGTCATGAAGGCCCACGCGCCTGCGGCCGCGAGGGCGGGCAGGCGCTTGCCGCTCAGGAGGGCCACGACGGCAGCAAGCAGAGCGGCCAGTATCCTGTAGTAGCGCCAGGGCGGGCCGGGGGCCACCCTGCGGATATACTCGGCCGGGTGCTTCTTGTAGAGGAGCATGTTGAACGCGCTCCTCTGCTGCTGCTTAAGGCTGACGCCCCAGGGTGCGGGCCGTATGGGGTGGACCACCCTGGCGGAAGGGGCGCGCACCAGGCGGCTGTCGCGCTCCAGCAGCGTAAACCAGAGGTCGGTGTCCTCCCGGTAGGCCATCGTAAAGCGCTCATCGAAGCCGCTCGCTTGCTCAAGCGCGCAGCGCCTATAGAAGCAATTGGCGGTCAGGAATTCCCCGCCTTCGAGACCCGCCGCGTTCTTCTCGTAGTCGGTGGGCAAGCCTATGTGGAGGGGGGCGGAGATCGAGCCCATAACCCCTACGACGCCGTCCACAAAAGCCGTCGTCCCTTCGCAGAGCCAGCCGTGCTCCGGAATGCAATCGTCATCGGTGAAGGCGATGATCTCGCCCTGGGCAACCCGCCAACCCGCGTTGCGGGCAGCAGCAGGGCCGTGGGTGTACGTCACCGGCACATACCGCACCTTAAGGCGGCGGCAGGCGGCACGCTGTGCGTAGTACTCGACCTGCCGCCGAGTCTCGCAACTCGCCGCGTCGTCGGCGACCACTATTTCGTACCGCGAAGGCTCGTAGTCCTGGCAGAGGAGTGCATCGAGGCACCTTTCGAGGAACTGTGGGCGCTTGTAGGTCGGCACTACCACCGAGACGCGGACGGTCACGAGCCTAACCTTCCCGCGACCCCGCGCCCTTCTCCAGGAGGAAGGGGCCGATAACGAGCGCATCTAGAGGCGATGTCCAGAAGCACTCGATGGCATCCCGCGGGGAGCAAACGATGGGCTCGCCGCGCGTGTTGAAGGAGGTATTCACCAGCACAGGCACACCCGTCCGAGTCTGGAAGGCTTTGAGCAGGTCGTAGTAGAGGGGGTGTTGGGCACGGTTGATGGTCTGGATGCGGGCGGTGCCGTCCACATGGCGCACCGCAGGAATGCGGTCCACTTTATCGGGCAGCACATCGTAGACGAAGAGCATGAATGGAGAGACGCCCGCGCCCTCGAACCAGTTGCCCGCCTCCTCCTCAAGCACCACGGGGGCCACGGGGCGGAAGTCCTCGCGATCCTTGATGTCATTGAGCCTGGCCTGCATCTGAGGGTGGATCGGGGAGGCCAGGATGGAGCGCGCCCCAAGGGCCCGTGGCCCGAACTCCATGCGGCCCTGGAACCAGCCGATGACCTTATCCCGCGCCAGCATGTACGCCGCCTCTTCGGCTATGTTGTCCACCCGCCGGTAGGGCAGCTTGGTCCAGCGGAGGAACTGCTCGATCTCCTCATCGCCGTAGGCGGGGCCGAGGAAGGCGTGGTCCATGTGGTACCGGCGCTCGTCGCCCTCCTCTCGCTCCTGGGCGTCCACCCAGAGGGCCGCGCCCAGGGCGGTGCCCGCGTCGCCCGCGGCGGGCTGCACCCATATCCGCTCGAACGGCCCCCGGTCGCGCACGCGAGCGTTCATCACGCAGTTGAGGGCCACGCCGCCCGCCATGCATAGGTTCGGGGAACCCGCGGCCTTATGCAGCCATGAGGCGATCTCCAGCACGGCCTCTTCGAGCACCACTTGAAGCGAGTGGGCTATGTCGTAGTGACGATGCTCTAGCGGCCCTCCCTTGAGGCGAGCCGGCCCGAATCGTTCCTCCAAGCGGGGAGGACGTATGGTGTACTGGCCGTAATGCCCCATTCGCACGATGTCGCGGAACTCATTGAGGAATGTGGGCTTGCCGAACGAGGCCAGGGCCATGACCTTGTACTCGTCGGAGGAGTGGAGGAAGCCGAGGTAGCCGGTGACCTGTTCGTAGAGGATGCCCAGCGAGTGGGGCATGTTGACCTGCCCCAGCCGCTCCAGGCGGTTGCCGCTGCCGATGTTATAGGAGGTGGTGGCTTTCTCGCCACGGCCGTCGAGAGTGAGCACGGCGGCGCTGCCGAAGGGCGAGGCGTGAAAGGCGCTCGCCGCGTGGGCCACGTGGTGCTCCACGAAGTGCCACTGGAATGGGCCGTCAGCGGTCACGCCCCGGAAGCGGGCTTGCAGGTGGAGCGGCGCGCCGCCCGCCAACTGCCGGGGGGCGTTGACTATCGAGGAGAGGAAGAGCGGGTCCCAGGCCGCCTCCCACTTTGCGGGTACGGGGTGTGCGCTGGGCTCTAGTGGTAGGGTTATGGTGGCGCTATTGCGATAGCGACCCAGGAGCAGGTAGGGGTCGTAGGAATAGGCTACGTGCTCGACGTCGGCCAGATTGATGCCCTCCTCGCCCAGGCAATAGTCGATGGCGTTGTACGGTAGTTCGTAGGTCGAAAAAGGTATCGGGCGCTTGCCATGCTTGACGTGCGTGAAGCGCTCCTCCTCAGCCGCCGCCAGCACCACCCCGTCCCGCACCAGGCAGGCAGCGGAGTCGTGGTAAACAGCGTTGATACCTAGCGTGTACATTGGGTCCTCCTCTGGCAGTGGTCAGTGGCCGATGGTCAGTTACCGCTCACCCATCGACCACTGGCCGCTGACCACTGCCCATTCGTTTCCGGTTCCAGACTGAGCACGCGAGGGGCATTGACGCTGCGGTCAGGGAGAGTGGTGGGCAATTCTTGGTGGTAGGCGCCCGAGGGGATGATGCCGCAGCCACCGTAGCGGGCCATTACCCGGATTTGGGCGAGCACGTCCTCGCCGCAGTGCTCAGGGGGCAACTCGCGCCAGAAGTTGAAGCCACCCACGTCTCGCAGCTTGTCCGTATTGTAGAGGGTGCAGCCCCCCACCCAGGCGACACGATACTTGCGCTGGGTCTGGGGCGTGAGGCCGAGACGCCGCTGGAGGTGGTAGATGTTGGCGGCGTTGTGCAGTCGGTAACGCTCCCACTCGGGGGTGTCGGGCCTGATGACCTCCGGGCGAACTGGACCGTCCCAGAACTCGATGTGTTGCTGGTGCGGGCGTTCGTCGTCTATAAAGCTGAGGCCGATCACCGCCGCGCCCACGAAGCCGCAGCGCTCCTCGTACATTGCCTTGAGCAAGCGGGCGATCATATCGTACTCGAGGATGATGTCGTCATCGATGAACAGGACGTAAGGGGCAGTGGCCCGGCTCAACAGGAAGTGGCGCTGCTCGGCCAGGCCGTAGCGGGGCAGGTGCTTGTGGACCTCCACCGGGTTGCCCTGTGCGCGCAGGATGCGCGTCGCGGCCACTACTTCATGCGCCGTTATAAGGTCGCCGTGTTCGGTCTGGTCGGATATCACCACCCTGAAGTCCTGGAAGGTCTGCGCTATGAGGGCGGTTAGGGTGGCGGCGAGGGCTCCGGAGCGAGTGTAAGCAGGGATGAGAACGTCGACTATTGCCATCGAAAAAGGACCTCCATGTTCGGGCGGGACTGCGTAGCCTCTACGAGGAGTTCACGCGCGGCCTGCACGACCGACTCGGGGGTAACGAGGCGCAGGCAGTTGTGGTGCCCCTCCGGGCAAACGCTTTTGTAGCAATACTTGCAAGGCACGTCGTAGTTGAGCACGCGGTTGGGCACTCCCCAGGGCGTGTGCTGAGGGTTAGTGAGGGCGTAGATATCCACGACCGGGGTGCCCAGGGCGGCGGCGATATGCACCGGGCCGGTGTTGTTGGCGATCAGTACGGGTGCGAGGGAAATGAGGGCCGAGAGCTCGGCGAGGTTGAGCCGCCCGGCGAGCGAGTGCGAGGGCGCGTCCATCGCTCCCCTGATGCTTTCGATAAGCCGGTCCTCCTGCTCACTGCCCGTGAAGACCACCTGCCACCCTTCCTCGCGTGCCAGGATGTTCGCGACACGGGCGAAGCCCTCGGGTGAGTAGCGCCGGGAGGGTGCCGTTGCCCCCGGATGAATGACGGCCCACGGCTGCATCGGGTCGATGCCGATTTGCTCGAGCGTATCCAGCACGCGAAAGCGCGCGCTCTCGGGAACGCGCATGGACAGGCGCTCGTCATTGGTCCAGCAGCCGCAGGCGGCCACCAGGTCGAGCTGCCGGCGGACCTCGTGGCGGATCAACTCGTGCGGCTCGGGGTCGGGGACCCAGTGGGTGAGAAGCTGGTAGGGGTTTTCGTGGCAGTGGGCGGCTCGCAAAGGGATGCCGGCCATGTGGCAGAGCAGGGCAGCGGGCAGCGGGCTCTGGCTGTAGACCGTGAAAATGACCGCAGCGTCGAAGCGGGCCGCGCGCAGTTGGGCGGCCATCCCGTACTCGGTCGCGGACGTGTGGCGTTGCGGCGTGGCCTTCATCCAGGGGGCCTCATAGGAGATCACGTAATCGAGCTCAGGCACCAGCCGCGCCACCTCCACACCCGCCGGCGAAGTTAGCAGCGTTATCCGCCGCGGCTCCTCGCCCGACCCCTTCAAAGCCCGGATCGCGGGCGTAGTCATCAAGACGTCCCCAAGCGTATCCAGGCGCACACAAAGCACGTTGCGTGCACTGTCGAACTTTGAGTTTTTAGTTTTGAGTTCGATCTCGTTCACAGCAGAATTAATCTCAGGCGTATGCCTGGTCGTTGTTCGTGACGATATATGGGTTGTGCGGATAGGTGTTGGCCTCCGCGCCGGTCCCGTCCTCCTCGGGGGATCGGACCGGGACGGCTTGGGCGTGGGTGTTGCTTCGGGCAATGGTCGTGGTCGTGCTTTTCTGGTCTTCATGGAGGTAGGGCAAGATATGGACCATACCTCCCACCTCCTCGACGACTTCGGCCTCTATCGGGATCTCGTCCGTGTAGCTGCCTCCCCAGGCGAAGACCTCGGGCCGGATAGCACGGATCACGTTGGCGGAGTCGTTCTGTTCGAACGGTATCACCAGGTCGACGCAACTAAGGGTGGCGAGGGCCTGCATGCGCTCGTGTAGGTCGCTGTCCCCGCGTCCCGCGCCGTTGCCGCGGTGTGGGCTCACCGGGGAGTTGACGCCCACAACGAGGACGTCGCCCAGGGCCCTGGCCCTGTTCAGGAAGGCGACGTGCCCGCGGTGCAGGAGGTCGAAGCGGCCGGCTGTGAGCACAATCCGCTTGCCATGCTCCCGGTACGGGTCGATGCGGGCCGCTAGCGCGGAAGGGACTGCCGCAAGCTTGCTCTCCGCAAGGAGATCCCGGCACAACTCGTCCGCAGAGCAGCAGGCGGTACCATCCTTGGAGACCACGATGCGCGCCGCGGCGGAGGCCATCTCGGCCGCGATGTGCGGCTGCACGTGAGCGGCCAATGCCATGGCTACGGCGCTCACGAAGGTATCACCTGCGCCAACTGTACGGGCGTTGAGCACGGGTTGGGTGTAGGTCCTGTAGGGCGGGCGGTCGCGCTCGATAATTATCGCGCCCTCGGTGTCCAGGGTGACCGCTACGAGGTGGGCCCCCGTGATGTCCAGGAGGCGTTCGCCCTCGCCCGCAATGTTGTCGGCGCGGCTCTGCATCGCGCTGAATGGGTTACGGCCCAATAATTTCACGGCCTCGTCGTGGTTCGGCTTGACCGCCGTGGGCCGGACGTGACGATAAGCAGGCAGGCGCTTTGAGTCGACCACCAGGACGCTCGGGCTGCGAGCCTGCAACCGGGCGAGGGTGTCGATGACCCGCGGGGTTAAGATCCCATAACCGTAGTCCGAAACGATTACGGCGTCGCAGCGCGGGAAGAGGTTGGTGAGGCGCGCGATTATCGACTGCTCGACGGCGTCGTCGACCGAAGAGGTGGTCCCCTGGTCAAAGCGGGCGAGGATTTGCGAGCCGGCCACGAGGCGGTGCTTGGCAAGGGTGCGCCTTGAGGGCTGGGTGAGCAGGTGTGATGTGGCTACGCCGCTCTCTTCGAGTGCCGTGCGTAGCAGACCGCCCTCGTGGTCGTCACCCACGACTGATAGCAAGACCACGTCCGCGCCCAGGCTGGCCGCGTTGGCGGCCGTGTTGGCCGCCCCACCCGGAGAGTCCTTCCGGCCCGACAGCGCCACCACGGGCACGGGGGCCTCGCGGCAGATGCGGTCGGCGCTGCCCACGAGGTAGCTGTCCAGCATCGCCTCGCCGACAATCAGCACCTTCAGCCCAGCGAAGGCGTCGATGTAACGCCGCATGTCCGAAATCATGGGTAACCTCCACGGCGGCGGACGATGGCTGGGGAGGGACGCCGGACGATATGCGATGTGGATCCGACGACGGACGCCGGACGATATGCGATGGGGGTAGGGATACGGGTTCGAGGAATCTCATCGTCCATCGTCAATAGTCCATCGCTGGCTCCCGGCCCGACGGCCACGGAACGCAGTCGCTCATCGTCCGCCACAAACCCGGTGCCCGCGTAGTGCAAGCGCGGCCCGATGCCGCCGACCGCAGCGATGATGAGCGCGGCTTCGGGTAGGTCCGCGGCCAGGTGATGCGGCAGGCGGTAGGGGTTGAGCACCCACTCAGTCTCGTTGCCGTTGTCCACGAGCACGGTCCTGCAGCCGGCCCGGCGGCCCGCCTCTATGTCGTTCAAGATGTCGCCGACCATCCACGACTGGTCCAGGTCGATGCCATGATCGAGCGCGGCCTCGAGTATCAGGCCGGGCCCGGGCTTGCGGCAGTCGCATTCGACCGCATATTCGGGGGCTCTACCCTCCGGGTGATGTGGGCAGTAGTAAAAGCCGCTGAGGGGCACCTCAGCGCGGTCCAATAGCTCTCGCAGCCTGGCCTCTACGGGCGCCAGCGCATCTTCCCGGAAATACCCACGTGCCACGCCCGACTGGTTGGAGACCACGAACAACTTGAACCCGGCCGCGTGCAGCAGAAAGAGCCCTTCCTCCGCCCCCGGCGTCAATCTCACCTCGGCCGGGTCCACGTTGTAGGGAACGTCTTCGATCAGCGTGCCGTCTTTGTCTAAGAAAACTGCTTTCATATTTTTTCCAGAAGGGTCCTATTGCGTATTGCGTATTGCGCATTACGTAGAGGGGGAAGGGTAGTGGATTCTACTACCCACGTATGGCAACCACGCAATACGCAATAGGCTCTAAGGCCACGAGGTCTCGCGCATGGGGAGGACCATGATTTCGGGTATGACGGTTTCGTCGGGCTGGGTGAGCACGAAGCGGATGGTGTCGGCCACGTTTTTGGGGTCCTGGAGGTTGAGCGGATCGGTATCCGGGAAGCGCTCCAGGATGAACGGCGTGCGCATGCCCCCGCTGACTACCGCGGTTACCTTAATCCCGTCAGGCCTCCCCTCGACGTGGAGGGCGTGGCTCAGGCCGACCAGGCCCCACTTGCTGGCGTGGTAGGCCGAGGCGTTGGCCCACGCCCTCTTGGCCGCGGTGGAGGTGATATTGACAATGTGCCCGCGCCTCTGGTCTCGCATCAGGGCCATCGCATGCTTGGACATGACGAACGGCCCCCGCAGGTTGACGGCCATGATGCGGTCCCAGTCCTCCACCGTGAGTTCCTCTACCGGCACTGTGCGGTCTATGCCGGCGTTGTTGATGAGGATGTCGAGGCGACCGCAGTCCTGGACCGTGCGGCGGATAACGCTTTCCGCCTGGACTTCGTCGGAGACATCGAGGCGCAAAGCCAGGGCCTTCGCGTCCTGGCTCCGCAGCGACTCCGCTACCTTCTCGGCCTGGTCTTCCCGGATGTCGGCCACGACTACGACCGCGCCGGCCTCGGCCAGCGAGCGGCAGATGGCCTCACCGAGGCCCTGGCCGCCGCCGGTTACCAGAGCTACTTTATCTGTCAGGGCTTGCATGTCTTGTCCTCCCTTGAATTACGGGTGCGGGGTGCTGGGCGATAGACGATGAACGAGGGGGGTAAGGATATCGCCGGTGCCGGACCCCCTCGCCCACCGTCCATCGACCATCTCCCTCGCGTGCCGGCGAGCCCGTTTGCGACGCCTTTGCCGCAAGGAACGAGTTTTCGACCAGCTCGCAAAGCATGTGCATCACCAGGAGGTGGACCTCCTGGATGTGCTGGGTATCTTGCGAAGGCACCACCACCGAGATATCGGCCAGCGAGCGGAGGTCCCCGCCGTCGCGGCCCAGGATGGCGATGCAGCGGAGGCCGCGGGTGCGGGCCACCTCGAACGCCCGGAGCAAGTTGGCCGAGCGGCCACTGGTGCTGATGCCGAGCAGCACGTCGCCCGGCCTGCCGAGCGCCTCCACCTGGCGCGAGAAGATGGTTTCGAAGCCGGCGTCGTTGGCCCAGGCGGTGAGGATGGCCGTGTCGCTGTTGAGCGCCATGACCGGCAGGGCCTCCCTGCCTTCGCATCTGAAGCGTCCCACTAACTCGGCGGCGAAGTGCTGGGCGTCAGCCGCGCTGCCGCCGTTGCCGCACACCAGTACTTTCCCACCCTCCGCGAAAGCCTCGCTCAGGGCTCCGGCGGCCTCGATGATGAACGGGCGCAGCCGCCTGCGCGACTCGTGCAGCACCTCCAGCAGACCCTCGAACCCGCTCTCGATTGTGGCTATGGCGTCCGCTTCCTTGCGTAGCTCGGGGCGGGTGGCGACCAGCACTTCCTCATATAGCGAGGCGATGGCTCCTGCCACCCGGTGCCACGAGAAGAGGGAGTTGGCCCGGCCGATAGCCTGCCGGCGGAACACGCTCAGTAGCTTGGGCTGGTTGTAGAGGTGGGCGAGCCGCTCGCCCAGGGCGGCAGGGTCATCGGGCGGCACCAGGTAGCCGGTCTCGCCATCGCGCACGGTGAATTTGATACCGCCGACGTTGGCGCCGACCACCGGCGTGCCGCAGGCCATCGCCTCGATGGGTGTGATGCCGAAGGGCTCGTACCAGGGGGTGGTGACGAATATGTCTGCGGCGCTGTAATAGTACCGCAGCACTTCGCGGCTGCGCCGCCCGACGAAGGTGACCTCATCAGCGACCCCCTCCTCGCGGGCTATGGCTTGCAGGCGGCCTATCTCTGGTGTGATGGCCGGGTCGGGCTCGTTCGACTCGCCCCCGACGATGAGGAGGCGGGCTGCGATGCCGTGCTCTTTGACTAGGCGGGCGAAACCGCGAATCGCGTTGTCGACCCCCTTGCGGGGCACCATGCGCCCTATTTGCAGGATGATACGCTCGTCGGGCGGCAGGCCCAGCACCAGGCGAGCCAGGGCCTTGCTCAGGGGCGACATCTCCGTCTGGTCGAACCCGCACGGCACGATAGTGATCCTGGCAGGGTCGGCGTTGTAGAGGTGGATCAGGTCTTCCTCATCCTGGGGGCACTCGGCGACGATGTGATCGGCCTCAGCCACAATTCGTTCTTCTATCTCGATGCGGGCCTCCGGGAAGCGGTCGGCCTCTCGCTGGTAGAGGCGGCGCACGCGACCCAGGGCGTGGAAGGTGATGACAAACGGGGTGCCGGTCAGCTTCTTGATATCGGCGGCCACCAGCCCGGACATCCAGAAATTCGCGTGGATCAGGTCGTAGCCCCGGCGCGGCCCTTTGCAGAAGCGCAGCATGAACGCCGTGAACTCGCTCATGTAGGGAAGCAACTCTTCTTTAGGCACGGCAGCGGCGGGGCCCGCAGGCACGTGGATAATGCGAACCCCGTCCACCCACTCGGCGACCTCGGGTAGATGATCGCTATCGCGGCGGGTGAAAACGTCCACGGCGTAGCCCATGGCGGCCAGGTTCTTCGCCACCTGCCCCACGTAGACGTTCTGCCCGCCACTGTCCACGCCTCCAAGCGCGGCGAGGGGCGATGCATGCTCGCTGATTAGGGCTATTCTTCGGGTCATTGGTCCTCCTTAGGGGTCGGGGGTCAGGGATTAGGGATCAGGGTCTGCGCGAGAGAACTAATCCCTGACCCCCGACCCCCGACCCCTCCTGCCAAGCCGGCAGTTTCCTGAAATACCTCATCCCAGTCCTGGGCGAAGCGGTGGATGTCGAAGCGTTCAAGGGCGTACCTGCGGGCTCCTTCTCCGAGGCGACGGGCCTCGGCTGGGTCGCGCAGGAGTTGCTTCATGCGTTCCACGAGAGTGTCGACGTTGGTATCCACGTAGCCCGAGACACCGTTCTCTATGACTGTGGGCATCTCTGTGGTGGCCAGGCCGATTACGGGCATCCCGATCATCATGGCCTCGCACACTGCCAACCCCAGGCTGGTGTAGCGAATCGGGTTGAAGAAGAAGCGGTAGCGGGCCTCAAAGGCGTGCAGGCCGCCGTACTTGACCTCGCCAAGCCCTCCCACTTCCTCGGAGAGCATACCGGCCAGGTCGAGGGGCACCTCGCGGCGAACCCGCTCGAAAATGTCGGCCCCCAGCCTGCGACCCCGCCTGGCGATCCCGTTCACCACCACGATCCCCCGTTCCAATTCACCCGTGTAGCGCACGCCGGCGGGAACTACCACCCCATGCTCGATGACGCGAGTGGGCGTGCGTCCGCTGTCCCACATGAGGTTGTTGAAGTGAGTGCAATGCACCAGCAGCATGTTCGGGTCGTCCACGGGGTGGCGGGTGTCGGTGGGCTGCTGGCGGGGCGGGTCGTGCTCCAGGTAGATGCGGGGTAGGCGGCGCTGCTCCTCGCTGAGTATTTCGTACTGGTCTTCCAGGTAGTTCTTGTGCGACTGAAAGAGTATGCAATCCAGGCGGAGGTTTTTGACCTCCTCGGCAGGCACCTCGTGCAGGTTGTCGGGCCACGGGAGTGTCCCCGAGCGGCCCCCATAACCTTCGGGCCGCCCCGGCTTCACGGGCAGGTAGAACTCCTGGTGCGCGTGCGCCAGGTAGAAGAGGTAGTTACCGTGTACGTGCCAGGTTAGGATGCGAAGTGGTTGCATAGTCGTTTAGTGGTCAGTGATCGGTGCTTGGGTGTCGCCTCGTGCCGTGGTGCCGGTTATGAGATTGCACAAGCGGGTTCGGTCGGATTTGGCCGAATTTGGCGAACTCAACTGGTAAAGTTACGCGTATCCGGGGCGCCGGACACTGCTGCTGTTACTTTATTAAACTGATTCACGCGTGGAAATTCATCGGGCCTATGCCCAGCAGTTTGCTGAGGTTGCCTGGGGTTATTGTGCACGTGCACAATGGGCAAGGGGTTAGGGATTAGGGATTAGGGTGCCGGGTTGCAGGCGCAAGGGTTCGTAGGCGGACTCCCAGCGTCTGCACCCAAAAACCAGCGCCCAACCGCTTAATCCAGCGCCACCGCGAGGAGGGCCAGGTAGATTTGGACGGCGTCCTGGAAGGAGTGGGGGTCGAGGCCGGTGAGGAGGCGGACCTTGTTCAGGCGGTAGAGGAGAGTGTTGCGGTGGACGGAGAGGCGGATTGCTGCCGCCGAAGGGCTGCAATTCTCCTCGAGGAAGACCTTGACGGTCTCGATAAGCTCGGGCTCCTGCTCCAGGGGACTGAGCATGTGCTTGGCGAGGTCGGCTTTGGTGTCGCGGTCGGAGATGCCCACGAAGGCAGCGCTTTTTACCTCATCAAGGCAGTGGACGCGGTTATGGCCCTGGAAGAGCCGGCCAAGCGAGAGGGCCGCGCGGGCGTCGCGGTAAGAGGCGGCCAGGCCCAGGATGCCGGGGTGGTAGCGGCCCACGCCGATGCTGACCGGCGCGTTGGTGTCGCGCTGCAACTGGGCGAGGAGCGCCCCGCTGGCGTTCTTGAGGGCCGTGAGGTTGGCCCATGATGGTCTGGAGAGAGCGTCGTTGCGCTCGAGGCCACCTGCCCTCCCCTTGCGGCTTCCATTCAGGCCGGATACTTTGTCGTCCGGATCCGTCTGGGGGGACTGTACCCACGGGGCCAGGTCCTGCGTGCTGCTAGCCTTCAGCACGGCAATCTGCCCCTCGCCGATGTAGGCGCAGATAGCGTCGCTGGGCAGCCTGAAGAAGCGCACCACGCTGGTAATGACCAACTGCGCCCGGCGCTGGATCCGCTCCTCCCTGGTCTCACGAGACCTCGACGTGCTGAGCGAGGCAACGTAATCGGCCTCTATCAGCAGCACGGCGCGGGTTCTGGTGAAGTCCATCCCCAGTATCTCCCCCTCGCGCGATATATCGGCCTCGTCGGTCAGCGACTCGTGGAGCAGGTCGTAGATGAACTTGCTTTTTAGCTCGTAGCGGTCGTGGAGGTGCGCGGTGGCCATCATCTGATTGATCATCAGCTCGACCAGCATTTGTGCCGTCCGGGGCGACAAGGCCTCGCCGTTATCGGGCGCGGTCACCACCACTTCGCCCGCGGTGCCGTTGAAGCGCAACGGTATGCGCAGGAAATAGGCCCCCGGCTCCTGGCGTGCCACCTCCAGGGGCAACCGCACGCCCTCCGGCTCACTGCTGGCGATCGGCACCCCCGTATCGTCGATCACATAAACGTATGCGCTCAAAAGGTCGGCCAACCGCTCGGCGATGGTCCTGGCTATCCCGTTGAATTGTACGCTGGTGGTCAACACGGGCGCACGCCTCCGGCGGACGATGGACGATGCATGATGGAGGATGAGGACTGTTGCACCGGTATCCTAACTCCTATCGTCCATCGTCCATCGTCCATCGTCTCCGACAACAGCGCCACCGCCTCAGCAACCACCTCTTCCGCGGCAATATCCAGACACTCCATGTCGTAGGGGCAGAGAAAGTTGTAGCAGGGTGCACAGGGCGTGGAGCGGCGGAGGAGCCGGGTGAGGGCGGTGCGGGGCCGCCACTGGCTTTCCAGCTCGGTGCCGGAGAAGAGTATGACCATGGGCGTCCCGAACGCGTCGGCTATATGCATCGGGCCTGAGTCGTTTGCAATCAGCAAGCAGGCACGGCGGATGAGGGCGGCAAGCTCGGGTACCGAGGTCCGGCCCGCCAGGGGTACGATGCGCAGCTCCGAGGCGCGGCCATGGGTGGTTACGTACTCCACCAGGTCACGCTCGCGCTCGCTGCCCAGGACCACGATGGGCAGACCCGTTTGTGCGGCCAGGGAGCGGGCCACTTCGGCGTAGCGCTCCGGGTCGTAGCGCCGGGCTGCGCAACTCGCTCCGGGTGCCAGGGCTATGAATGGCCGGGTGGGGTCGATGCCCACGCTGAGGAGGACGTCGTCGGCGGATGCCTGCACTCCCGGGGGCACGCGCAGCTCAAGGTGGCGTGCCGATATGGGGAAACCGGCAGACTCCAGGAGGTAGAGGTTGCGGTCGGCCTGGTGGGCGCTATCGGGCAAGGACTTGACCCAATGGGTCAACAAGCTGCCTCCGAACTCTTTGGACTGGCCGAGGCGGATGGGCACCCCGGCCAGGTAGCAGGCGTAGGCTGGGGGCCAGGGCGACTGGCTGAAACTGGTGAAGATAAGGGCTGCGTCGAAGTCGCGGGCGCGGATGGTCTCAACCGTCTCGCGCTCACGGCCGGGGTCGTGGGGCATTTGGCCCGATGCGTCCTGCCATACAGCTCTGTGGACCATCACCTCGTCCACCCAGGGGAGGAGCGGCGCGACCTGGCTGCCCGCGGGCGAGGCCATGAGGGTGATGTGCGCGCCGGGGAGGGCGTCGCGCAGCGTTCGAAGCGAGGGGCCGAGCATCACCATATCACCTACGTTATCAAGGCGCACGGCGAGAATACGCTTCACACCCTGCCAGGACTTAGCTAGCATACGCGGCTTCCTTCCCCACCAGGTCAGCGGCCTGGTACAGCACGTCCATGACGCTTGGGAGCACCGCCGTGCGAGGGGGCGCACCGTCCACCTTCTGCACTACCCGGTGAAGGGCCCGGTCGATCGGAGCCCAGCGCGAGGGCTCGGTGGCGGTGAAGATCACCACGCTGGGTACCTGTAGAGCATCGGCCAGGTGGGATACGCCGGTGTCGTTGCACACCAGGAGGCGCGCACCCTTCAGCAAGGCGGCGAGCGCCCCCAGATTGGTGCGCCCGGCCAGGTCGATGGGCCGCGCCCGCATCTGGCGGGCAAGAGCGCGTGTCAGGCCGGTCTCGGCCGCCGTGCCTGTGAGGACGACCTGGAAGCCACGTGCGGCGAGCGCGTCCGCGACTGCGGCGAAGCGCTCCACCGGCCAGCGGCGATGCAAATCCTGGGCGCCGGGGTGAACGCAAACATACTCGCCCTCCCGTAACTCCCCTGCTTCGTGGATGGCCTCCAGGTCGCGGAAGTCCTGCGTGAAAAGAGGGAACTCCAGGTGCTCGCCCCGGTCGGGCATACCCAGGAACCGCATCAAGCATACGTAGCGCCCTGCTTCCGATTCGCGCTCGTCATAGGGGAGGAAATAACGCTCGTCCGGGCAGTAGTTGCCGGGCAGGAAGAATCCGGCGGTGGCACGCGCTCCTAGCAGCATGGTAAAAGCGTTACTGGTGACGCCGCTGCCGTGCATCTGGATGGCCAGGTCGAAGCATTGCTTCTGCATTCGCTTGAGGAAGCGCGGCAGGGTCCGCACGTCCAGGGGCCCTTCGGGGATGCCGGGATAGCCGGGGAACTCCAGGAAATCGTCGACGTAATCACCGAAGCGCTCAAAGAACGACCTGGCCCAGGGGAGCCCCAGCATGGTGATTTCGGCTTCGGGCATGCCCGCACGTAAGGCTCGGAGAGCGGGGACGGCGCAGAGCAGGTCGCCCAAACCCGGGAGCGCCCGCACCACTATTACCCGGCGAACGGGTTGCAACTTCAGAGGGTGCACAGTGCTACACCTGGCCTTCCTAGCCGCAGAGAAAACTGGGAATCGTCTGCTGTTATCAGGGTCGAGTGCGCGCCTTGAAGCGAACCCCATCTTACCGGACAGCCCCAGGTTGTGAACCGGGTGCCGGGTTGGCGACTTTGCCTGCGGAGGTCCGGCGAGGAGAAGCCTATTAGCCTACTTCTAATAGCTTGACCCGCCAGCGCACTGCAACCTTAAAGCAAGACCGGTGCCACGTCGGGTAGATTATCAATTTTGAATGATGATAGACTAATTCAAAATTCATCATTCAAAATTCGGAAGATAGGGTTCTTATTCGATTCCGAGGACTATGCCCGTTTCGCCTGGGAGGGTGATTACCATCTGCTCCTCCTCCTGTTGGACTCCGGCCGCTTGTGGGCCGGTCTGGAACACGGGCAGCCCGCGCCGGCCCGCGCCAAGAGGTAGGCCAAGGGAGCGT
>JBJMMB010000408.1:0-3525 GCA_045805005.1 Chloroflexia bacterium | reverse complement strand
CGAATTCACCGCGGGTGGCCGCGCCCACAGGCTCATCACCGGCACCGACAGCCCCGCTCGACCTGCCTACGACCCCAGGTCGGGCCACCTGCACACCAGCGCGGTCCTCGATACCAACGACCCATCGCTGGGCCCCAAATCGCCTCGACCAGGCCACACCGCCATGACCCCGCCCGTCGAGGGCGCGGGTGATTCCACCGACGGCAGCACCGGAGATACAAGCCCCGACCGGCGGCGCGACAAAGACACGACTTAAATCAAGCCCATTCATTAGTCCCCGCCACGTGCGGGCGCAGGAGGCCAACCATGTACGGCAAAGGCACTGACCCCATCAGCTTCACAGGCACCAAAGACTCCATAGACCCCGAGACCGGCGCCCTCGGCACTGCGGGCACCCCTCTTACCACCGGCTACGGCCAGTCCGGCTCCACCATCGGCACCGGCTCCGGCGAGGGCGAGCGCGAGTTCAAAGAGGGTGACTATAGCGGCTCTACCCCCGCCTCCGAGGACTACGACACCGGCAAAGACCGCCCCGAGCAAAGGGAGGCATAACGTGTCCACTCCAAACACCTCCAGCGAAGATGCCGAAACCCAAAGCCGTGACGCCGGCTCGGCAGCGGACCGGATAGATCCCAACCGCACCCGCGACCCCCTTCCAACCCCCAAACCCAGCCAGGCCGAGGGCGATAGGGACACCATAGAAGAAGACCTCCGCGACAAAGAGGCCTCAGGCGACTTATAGCAGGAGTGCAGGGGCCTCCCTGCCGGGGTTTAGGGGGTGTCCCCCAACTCAAAGGGGTGTAGGGGTCTCCCTGCCTGGGGTTTGGGGGTGTCCCCCAACTCTCTGCATACCCCTATTTTTTCCAATATCGCTCGTGCTCCGCACGAATTAACCTTGTGGTACGAAATATGCAGGGTCATCCGGTATCTGGTATCCGGTAGCCGTGGGCCACCTGCTTGGCCCATGCGCTATCACAAAAGGAGGCCCACATGCCGAGAGGAGTCAAAGAAGGCAGCAAGCGCGACCGCCAGTACGAGCACATTAAGGACTCGTACGAGGACCGTGGCGTTTCCAAAGACGAGGCCGAGGAGCGGGCAGCGCGTACCGTCAATAAGGAGCGCCGCGAGGCCGGCGAGACCAAAAAGAACGAGAGCTAAGCGCTACGATTAGCTCGAAAGGCAGGATCAAGATGCGAAAAGTCAAAGCGAACGACCAGAAATGCGCCAAGTGCGGCATACCCAAGAGCGAATGGCGCGGCAATAATGGGCAGGGGTTCCAGATGAACAACCAGACTTATTGCTGCCAGGGCTGCGCCATAGGCACCGGGTGCACTTGTAGCTGATAAGAAAGGAGCCTGCATGTTGAGGTTTCTCTTCTCCGCGGCCATTGGAGCCGCAGCGGCCTACTTCCTCGACCCCGACAATGGCCGTGACCGCCGCACCCTGGCGGCCCGACGCCTACAGGCGTTCCGCTCCCGGTCTGCCGGCTCCGGTAGACACGCGTCACGTGTCGCTTCATACTTTGGCGGCACCCGGCAATTCATGGGTCGCTTCAGCACCCCGGACAGCTCGGACCCCAACGACCCCACCCTTGTTCAGAAGGTCGAGACCGAAGTCTTCCGCGATCCCGAAATCCCCAAGGGCCAGATCAACATCAACGCAGAGGACGGCATGGTAGTCCTCCGGGGCCAGTTAGATGACCCCGACCAGATTCTGAGGGTTGAAGAGAGTGTCCGCGCCATCCCCGGCGTGGAAGGAGTGGAGAACCTCCTCCATCTCCCAGACACCCCAGCCCCGCACGCCATCTGAGCCCTCCCCGCCCAGGGGGAAACAGGCAGACGCTATCGAAACCTCTTCACGGGGTTTCGATAGCGTCTGCTAGTAAGATGCCCCGAATCGCCATATAATGCATAGTCGCACCGAATAAACAGGCTGGAGATGTAACCATGACCCGACCTCAGACCGAGGGCACGAGCCTCCCGATGCTGTATAAGTATGGGGGCATCGTGGTGGGGCTGCTATACAAGCCCTCGGCACCTTGCGCCCGGAGTGAAACGTGAACGCGGAGAAGAACGCAGGCTACAGGCTGCTGGAGCACACTGCCGACGCCGGCCTCGTGGCCTGGGGTCTGGACCCCGCTGAGGCATTCTCCCAGGCCGTCTGGGGCATGTTCGAGGTCGTGTTGGGCGACGAACCCCGTAGGGCCCCTCAGCCTGCCGACCTCCACACCCTGGAGGTGCAAGTCGAAGGCCAAACCTGGGACGACATGCTGGTCAACTGGCTCGCGGAATTGGTCTACCACTTCGATGTGGATGGCTTCGTCCCCGTCGGGATCAGCTTCAGCGACTGCGCCCCGCCCCGTTGCGAGGCCCAACTCACCGGCTGGCAACTCGCTGATCCCGACGAGGCCGCCGGCGTATGCATAAAAGCCATTACCTACCACCAACTGTCGGTGCAAGTCACCCCGACCCGCACCGACCTGAAGGTCATATTCGATATCTAGCGACTAAGGAAAACCTAATGGCACGGGATGTAAACAAGAAGGAAACAACCCCAAAGGACTGGCGCCAGGTCCTGCGCCGCCTCGACGACGTGCGCTGGGAGCTCCCCATGACCTTCATGGAAGGCATGCGCGTCCCCGGCCTCATATTCGCCGACGACGCCCTCATGGATACCATGGCTAACGACGAGGCCGTGGCCCAGGTCGCCAACGTGGCCACCCTGCCCGGCATCGTGGGCCACTCCATCGCCATGCCCGATATTCACTGGGGCTACGGCTTTCCCATAGGCGGTGTGGCCGCCACCCGCGTGAGCGACGGCGTCGTCTCGCCCGGCGGCGTCGGCTTTGACATCAACTGCGGAGTGCGCCTCATCGCCACGCCCCTCCACATGGGCGAGATCAAGCCCCGCCTCAAGGACCTGCTCGACCAGCTCTTCCGCGACGTCCCCGCCGGCGCGGGCAAGGGCACCAGCCACAAGTTCTCTACCGACGACCAGAGCGACATCCTCCAGCATGGCGCTGCCTCCGCCGTGCGCCTGGGCTTCGGCACCGAGGCCGACCTTGAGACCATCGAGTCGAGCGGGGTCCTCCCCGGCGCCGACGGCTCGAAGGTCAGCCAGCAGGCTCGCCACCGCGGCATGGGCCAGCTCGGCACCCTCGGCTCCGGTAACCACTTCCTCGAAATCCAGGTCGTCAACTCCGTCTACGACGAGGACGCCGCCGAGGCGTTCGGCCTCTCCCTCAACCAGGTCGTCGTCTTCGTCCACTGCGGCTCCCGCGGCCTGGGCCACCAGGTCTGCCAGGACTACCTCGGCAAGATGGTCAGCGGCATGGCCCGCTACGACATCAAGGTGCCCGACAAGCAGCTTGCCTGCGTGCCCGTCAACTCCGAAGAGGGCCGCGACTACCTGGGCGCTATGAACGCGGCCGCCAACTTCGCCTTCGCCAACCGCCAGGCGATCACCGCCGCCGTGCGCCAGGCGTTTGCACGTGTCTTTGGCATCGAAGACCCCGATGAGACCATG
>JBJMMB010000407.1:0-49319 GCA_045805005.1 Chloroflexia bacterium | reverse complement strand
GTTGACCTCGGTGCGGCGCATCCAGAAGCTGTTGTCAGTCTCTTCGGCGACGTTCTCCTCGGAGATGGGGGCGTAGAAGCTGGGCCAGCCGGTGCCCGACTCGAACTTGGTGTCGGAACTGAAGAGGTCGGCGCCGCAGCAGACGCACTTGTATACGCCGCGCTCCTTGGTGTGGGCGTACTCGCCGGTGAAAGCGCGCTCGGTGCCCTTCTCACGGGTGACGTGATACTGGTCGGGCGTAAGCTGCTGCCGCCACTCGGCATCGGACTTGGTTACTTTGCTTTTCATTTGTGATCCTCCATTTATTATACGCGTGGGCGTCCTGGATATATTGTATCGCAAAAACATTACGGAAGTATTCCAAAGATTTGCAGGGGATTACAGTTTACGGGCAGGAATAACCTTTGCCCGTAAACTGTAATCCCCTGAGACTTGAGCCGTATCAGGGAGTGATAGGTGGGGCGCCGGATTGGCCGAAGTTCAGCCTGAGGAGGCTAAAGTCGGAGACGTTGACCACCTGGTCGCCCGTGAAGTCGACCCGATCATCGTAGCCGAGTTGGCCCGCGGACTTGCCGTAGGCGAGGCGGAGGACGGTGAAGTCCATAGAGTTGACGCCGTTGTCGTTGTTGGCGTCCCCGGCGCGAAGCTGGCCGATTTCGAGGCTGGTTGCCGGGGCTCCGGACAGGGTGACGGCGCCGGAGCCTGCGAGGTACTTGGGGCCCTTGGCGCGCCAGGCGTAAGTGCCGGAGGGCAACGTGCCAGCGGGAACGGTGAAGAAGCCGTTAGGGTCGGTGCCCTGCGCCGGGTAGTTGACCTCGGTGGTTGCGGACCTGAGTGTAAGGGTGACCGGCACCTGCTGTAAGGGGCTGGGCTGGTCGGGGCGGCCTTGCCAGGTTACGTGGGCGGTGAGTACGGGCGTGCAGGGCTCGGAGTAGCGCTCAATCAGGGTTCGGGTGGCGCCACTGGTAGCACTGCCATGATCGCCCGCAGCGATCACATGGATGGCGGACATGGCGGCCACGGCGGAAAGATGGTTGCTGTCGGATCCAGAGTTGGGACTGGGCACGACGTTCCAAGCTGTGCCATCCCAGCGCTCCACCAAAGAGGCATCGGGGGAGGAACCGCTATCCGCGCTGTAGCCCACGGCCCAAACGTCGGTTGGGGAAAGGGCGGCTACGGCAGTCAATCGGTCGCTGTATGCGCCAGGATCGGCGCTGGGGACTACGGCCCAGGAGGCTCCGTTCCAATGCTCCACAAGGGTGCGGAGAGGGCCAGTGGGCGTGCTCCTGCTATAGCCCACGGCCCAGGCATCGTTGGCGGAAAGAGAGGCCACGCCCCAGAGCCAGTTTTGACCCGTGCCGACGTTGGGGCTGGGCACCACGCTCCAGGCGCTGCCGTTCCAGTGCTCTATCAGGGTCTGATTCGTGCCTACGGGGCTGATGTACGTGCCTACCGCCCAAACATCATTCGCAGACACCACCGCCACGCCTTCCAGGCTGTTATTGTATGTGCTTGGGTTCGGGTTGGAGGCCACGGACCAGGCAACCCCATCCCAATGCTCGATGAGCGTCATGTATTGATTGCTATCGGTCACATGCAGGCCCACGGTCCAGATGTCGCTAGGCGATAGGGCGGATACGGACCATAAGGCGTTGTTGTTGTTGGTGGTGCCGACGTTGGGACTGAGCACCACGCTCCAGGCGCTGCCGTTCCAGTGCTCCACTAGCGTCTGGGCATGCGAGCCATCGGGGCTATAGAACCCGACTGCCCAGACGTTGTTGGAGGCCAGGGCCAGCGCGGAGCTGAGACTGTTATTGGGCGAGCCCAGGTCAGGGCCGGGCACGATGGTCCAGTTCGAGCCGTCCCAGTGCTCGCTCAGCGTGAGTCTGGTTCCCCCGACCGGTTCCGTGCGGTAACCGACAGCCCACATGTCATTCGAGGAGACCACCGCCAGCCCGGCCAGAGAATTGATAGTCCCGGTCGTGTTGGGGCTGGGCACTATATCCCATCCACTGAGACAGCCGGTCAGCGGCCTTGGCGGGCTGTTTCCGGCAAGCGCCGCTCTCGCCTGGACACCGGCGAAGAGGAGCAGAATGAGCGCAGCGAACGAGCAGAGGACGGCAGTCCCTGTCGCCAACAGTCCGCGTCTGGGTATGCGGGTGATTTCAGATGTGAGTGCGAGTGGGGTACTGGATCTTGGCTCGATGTATGCTGTGGTTGACAGGATGTGCTCTCTCGCGTACATTGGTTCTCTTTTCCAGGCGCATGGCGCTATGTGAGGTAGTAGAGGCCTCAGCCAATAATAGCATGTTAAATGCATATATGTAAAGAGTATTTTGCTCCCACAGGGCGGGCGAAAAGAAGGCCATCTTGGGGTGGAGATTGTTGCATCCCGAGGCCAAAAGGAGTATCATGCAGCCCACCGATGATAGTGAAGTCGTTAGAACCGGTCATTGACGAGGGAGTGCGCTGCCTGGTGCTGGGGGCCGCGCCGGACGAGACCTCAGCTCGCATGCGGCAGTACTACGCAGACCGCTACAACATCTTCTGGGACGTGATCGCCATGGCCTCGCGCTTCGAGATGCCGCTCGGTTATTGTGATAGGCTTGAGTACCTGAAGGCGAGGGGGTTGGCGCTCTGGTACGTGATCGAGGAGTGCGAGCGGGAAGGCGATATCGACTCGTCAATCAGAAACGAGAGGCCGAACGATTTCGAGTGGCTGCTCGGCGCCTTACCGGGCATCAAAACTGTGGTGTTCAACGGCGCAAAAGCCGAACGGCTGTACAGGAGGCACTTCGGCTTGCCCTCCGCGCCGGGCACAGTTGATAGGCACCGGCTGCCGTTTCACTTCGCGTGGGTCACGATCCCCTCGACCAGCGCGACACCGGTGAAGCCGATGCGATATGTCAAGCCATGCGCCGAAAGGCTGGGGTTGGGTATGCGCTGCGTCCAATCGCTGGTGTTTAGGGAGATGGCAACTTGCAGGTGAGCGGCGACCTGGCGAGCAATGTAATTTCCTGTAAGAGTTCGGACTGAGGCTGGGGATATTTCTGTAGGGGCAGGCCCCAGCCCCAGAGGGGACCCCGTGCTGCCTGCCCTCGTGCGCTAATCCCAGCGTTGGGTACACAAACAAGGGCAGGCAACGGGGGCCTGTCCCTACAGTTGCGTCTTTTCGACCCTAAATCTAGGAGTAACGCCTCCCGACAGGTATCGGGTATAATAACGAAGCGGGCGCTCGTAGCTCAGTGGACTAGAGCATCTGACTTCGGATCAGAGGGTCGGGGGTTCGAATCCCTCCGGGCGCGCAATTAGGGCTCATAGTCCGATCATCACACCTTCCTGCGGCCTATGACCGACCGTGGGAAGCGCGCGCCGATGCCCAACAGAAGAAGCGCGAGTGCAGCCAGGATACCCCACCGCAGATCGGTTGGTTGTGACCGGCCGGTTGTGGGCATGCCGGGTTGTGGTGCGGGGATCAGGACGTCCCCTTCATCTCCGCACGCCGTGGCAAGGAGGCCGTTGGCGGTTTGGGTGAGGCCTGAGCAGGTGTAGAGGTTAGTGGTCCCCACCGGGCGGGGGATTACCCGGAACTCCGCGCTGTCGGTCAGGGCGTACTGGCCGCTTTCGGTGCCGAGGGTGAAGATGTGGGTGGCCATGGTATCGATGCCCATCACCTGGAGCACCAGGGTGGCTGGTTGGCGCTGGTTGTAGGCTTGCAGGAAGCAGGTCTCAGCCTCCAGGGCGGCGGAGGGGTCGTCGACGAGTTGAGGCCCGCGCACCTGGATTGTGCCGCATTCCGTGCCCGCAGTCAGAGGCTCGGCGGCACTGGATTGCACGGCCGGCAGAAGGCTGAATATTAGCCCCATGAAGGCGGCGAACGCAAGGATGCGTTGGCGCGAGCGGGCGACCCCTATTAATGGTCTCATTGTATGACATCCTCCACTTAGCTGGATGCGCGGCGCACGATTTTTGTCCCGGCTTGTGCAGCAAGTATATACCGGAAAGGCAACCGCCGCCGGGCATGACCGATTTGGCCGCTCGGCCCAGGCGTGCTGATCGTATGGAGCCAAGCCAGGCGGGCACCCCACAACCAAAGAGTCAGTCCATCTTGCAGAAGTGAGGCGTCCTCGCAGGGCACGCCGGTGGATGCCTTCAGCACTAACGTCTGGGACGCCCACGGCAGGAAGGCTTACACGGCTTGAAGAGGAGGTTTGAGGCTAGGCGCCGACCTGCCGGAGGAAGGCAGGGATCTGGAAGTAGATGCGGGCGCTCCTGATTTTGTTGTTTTCAAGGTCGTAGGCTATTGCCAGGGGGACGCGGACCTGCTTTCCGGTTGCGGGCACGCCCGCGAACTCTCCCGTGTGCGTGCCGACGAAGTCCCACTCGGTCATGGCCCTGTTGCCCTCGATGACCATGTTAGTCAGGTCGGCAGTGGCGTTGAATGCGTGGTGGTAGAAGTAATTGAGCATCGCCAGGATAGCATCGGGGCCCTTGAATTGCTGGCCCGTCGCCATATCGGTGAAGACTACGCCGAGGGACATCACGCTCACGTCGCCATGCTCGGAGTTGAAGTACTTCATGAGGGTTTCGCGGGTGTTCTCGATGGACATTGTTTGATCTCCTTGTGTAACTGTTGGTGACCATGTGCCACTTGCTTAGCCGGAGTATAGCAGGGGGAGCGTTTCGGAAGCGTTTCATCGGGGACTTCCTGCATTACCTGTGGAAGACGACATGAGCGTTCACAGTTGAGGGGGCCCAAATTGCCGTAGGGGTAGGTCTTGTGCTTGCCCTGTTTGGTTATCTCGACTGCGGTGTAGGCGCACAGGGCAGGCACAAGACCTGCCCCTACAATCGCGTTTATTTGACCCTATGGCTGAATGCTTACAAGACGACAAGCACTTGACTCGATGGAGTATGATTGATGTCATGAATACTCAGCTCTCCCCCAAACTGATGGTGAATGGCCGCAGGTATCCTTCGCATTTGAGAAGTATGCTGGCTTTGGCGCTGCTGCTTGCCGTGGCAGGACAGGTGACTGGAGTGCCGGCCTGGGAGGCAGGCGCGGCGCAAGCGGCAGGGCGCACTGCACCTCTTACCTGTACTACCACGCTGGCGGTGACGGAGGGGCCGTTCTGGAGGGCGGGGTCGCCAGAGCGGGCTTCGCTGCTAGAGCCGGGGATGGTGGGGGCCAAGGTGCGCGTGACGGGGTACGTGTATGACACGAACTGCCAGCCCGTGGCTAACGCCTGGGTCGACTTCTGGCAGGCCGATTATGACGGGAACTACGATAACACGGGTTATACGCTGCGGGGGCATGAGTACACCGACCAGTCGGGGCGATACCTTATGGAAACGATCGTGCCGGGGGAGTATCCGGGGCGCACCATTCATATCCATGTGAAGGTGCAGGCCCCTGGGGGGCCGGTGCTGACCACCCAGATTTTCTTCCCGGACGTGGCTTACAACAGCAGAGACGGCATATTCGACCGGAGCCTCGTGGCGCAGGTGGAGAACTTGCCGGCCGGCAAGACCGCCACGTTCAACTTCGTGGTGGCGACTGCATCGAAAGCACCGCAGCCCCCTTCCAACGGCTCGTACACGTTCAAGGAGACCGGCTTCACGGTGGCGGGGCGGTTCTGGGACGTGTGGCAGGGCAGGCGGCAGTTCCAGGAGAGCATTTACATCAACGGCTACCCGATCACGGCGCTGCGCGATGAGGTGTCGCCCACCGATGGGAGGACGTATAAGACGCAGTGGTTCGAGCGGGCGCGCTTCGAGCAGCACCCGGAGTACCAGGCGCCCAACGACATGCAGATGGGGCTGCTGGGAGTGGCGGCAACCCAGGGAAGGCAGAATGAAGCGCCCTTCCAGAGGGTGACCAACCCAGGGGGCAGAAGCCAGTGGTTCGCGCAGACCGGGCACACCCTGGGGAACCCGAACACGCCGGGCGGCCTGGCGATCATCACCTTCTGGTCGCAGAAGGGGGACGTGAAGCAGTTTGGGCTGCCGATATCCGAGCCATTCATGGAGCTGAACAAGGGAGACGGCAGGACTTACCTTGTGCAGTATTTCGAGCGGCAGCGGTTCGAGTACCACCCCGAGTACGAGGGAACCAACTACGCGGTGCTCCTCGGGCGGCTGGGGTCGGAGCAAGCAAAGCGGTAGCAGGGTAGCCGCCGGCGGCGGTAGGAGTTTTGAATCAGCGCGCGCCGGGCACCCGAACCGTGCCCGGCTCGTGCATATAGGCCCGCTAGCGCACAAGGAGCAGAGTATGAAACGCGCGCTATTTTTCGTTTGCCTCGCGATATGCGTCCTGGGGGGACTGGGCGTGGCGAGCGCGGCTTATTCGGCCCCCGGCGGGCCAGCGGCAAGCTTACAAAGCACAGGGCCGGCGAGCGCCACCGGAATGGGAGCGAGGCTCGCCGGGGCCAGCCCCACGGCTACGCCCTGCTCGATATATAGCTGCGCCACCACGCCGGGAGCGACCGTGGTGCCGGGGACGGCGGATATCGGGAACCACTGCGACGACTGCGTTACGCATGTCACGCTGCCTTTCTCGGTGCAATTGTACGGCATCAGTTACGCGGGCGTGAACGTGGGGTCAAACGGCACTGCTCAGTTCGTGTCGACCGACGCCGAGTTCACTAACATCTGCCTGCCCATCACCGCGATGGGTCCGACGATCTTCGCCTATTGGGAAGACCTGGTGACCGAGGGTACAAACTGCGCGGGGGGAGCGGGCTGCGGCATATATGCTTCGGTGAGCGGGAGCGCACCCAACCGCATCTTCAATATCGAGTGGCGGACTTTCTACTTTTCGGAGCCGGGTAACGCCTACTTCGAGCTGCGGCTGTATGAGGGCTCATCGAACTTCGAGGTCATCCTGGGAGCGGTAAACATCGAGGCCACGGCGACGATCGGGGTGCAGGACGGCGCGGGGAGGTTCACGCAGTGCCTGTGCAGCACGGCCCCAACCGCCAACTCAAGGATAACGTTCAACGCCGGGAGCGGCACCTGCCCGACGCCCGTCCCGACGGCCACGGTCACCACCCCCACCGCGACGAGGACGCCGAGCGGCCCTACGGCCACGCCCACGCTCATGGCCACACGAACGAACACAGCGGTGGCTACACCAGGGGTCACGAACACGGCTACGCCGGTAACTACGGCGACGAACACGCCGGAGCGCCCGCCGAGCCCACCCCCGACGGTGCCCCCCATCTACACGCCAACCCCAACCGCTACGCAGTGCCCCATGAGTTTCACCGACGTGCCGCCGACGGACCCGTTCTATACGGCGATATGCTACCTGTACTGCGGCGGGGTGATCTCGGGGTACGCGGATAACACTTTCCGGCCGGGCAACCCGGCGACCAGAGGGCAACTCACAAAGATCGTGACGCTGGCCGAGGGGTGGCCTTTGTATAGCCATCCCCAACCGACGTTTCGGGACGTGCCCGCAACGCAGACCTTCTACACGTACATCGAGACGGCTTACCAGCGGGGGATCATCTCCGGATATACCTGCGGGAGCGGGTGCCTGGAGTTCAGGCCGGATAACAACGTGACCAGGGCCCAGCTCACTAAGATAGTCGTAAACGCCAGGGAATGGGCCATTTACACACCGCCGCAGCCTTCCTTCCGGGACGTGGGGACCACAGACCCGTTCTACAGGTACATAGAAACGGCGTACTACCACGGAATCATATCGGGGTACAACTGCGGGCCTGGGTGCCTGGAGTTCAAGCCGGGCAACAGCGCGACGAGGGGGCAAATCTCGAAGATCGTGTACCTGGCTGTGACGGAGCCTTAGCGCGGCGCTTCGCTCCAGTGCTGGGTGCTGGGTGCTTAAATGATACAAAGAGGATGGTGAGCTTGACGCTACCATCCTCTTTGTTTATTCATTAGCCGTCAGGCCTGGGTTCGGAGGTAGAGGGCCCAGTGGCCCTGCCAGCCTGCGTAGGGAGCGGCCAGGGCGGCCAGTGATGTGGGAGTGAGGGGTTGGCCGTAGGCTTTGGAGGCCGCCGCTAGCAGGTGCTTCTCGTCGGGCTGTATGGTTTCCGTCCTACCTAGCCCGCGCGCGAGCACGAAGGAGGTCGACCACTCGCCGAAGCCTTTGATGCCTCGCAGCCACGCGGCCACCTCATTGTAGTCTCCGGTGCGGAGCCATTGCTCGTCTACCGAGTCGAACGCCCTCGCGACGTTGTGGAGGTTATCGGCTTTTTGCTCGTGGCCAATTACGCGGGAGATTTCGTCCTGCCCGGAGCGAGCAAGTGGGCCTGGCTCGGGGAAGGCCCAGTAGGTCGTATCTTCGAGGGTGAGGCTGCCGCCATACGCTTCGACCAGTCGGCGCTTCATGCCCCGCGCCACCGGTATCGGCGTGCGCTGGGTCAGCACCGCCCAGCAGGCGTTCTCGAAGGGCGTCAGGAATTTCACCTGGTGGAAGCCGTGTAGCTGCTCCACGACACGGCGCATCGGCGGGTCGCCCTCCGCGATTGAGTAGAACGGCTCGAGGTCGTCGTCCAGGCTGAGGTAGAAGCGCACCCGGTCCACGGCAGCCGCTTCTTCGTCCGGAGTAAGGGGCTCGCGTGAGAAGACCCGGTAGTGAAGGGATTCGCCCGGCTCGTCGCCGGCATCTACGCGGAAGACCACGGGCTTCTCGTTGATAAGGACTGCCTTGGTGAGCGAGCCTGGCCCGACCTGCTGCTCGCCCATCGCGGGGCTGAAGCTGCCTACGAAGTCGAGGGTACGCTCGAAGCTGAACGGCCGGCGGGGTTCGAGCGTGCCTTGCTTCACCTGGAGAGTATCAAGGGCCAGCATGTTACCGGCTCCTCAGGCGATAGACGTTGAGCAGGTGGCCGTCGGGGTCTATGGCGTTGAAGGTGCGGCCAAAGGGCTGGTCGTGGGGCTCGTTGAGCATCTTGACGCCCTGGACCCGCCATTCCTCGTAGGTTTGGTCGACGTCGTCCACCTCGAAACCGACCTCGGTGCCACCGGGGCGGGTGTTGAAGCCTTCGACGGCGGTGGAGGCGTCTTGCAGCAAGAGGAGGGTATCTCCCTTCATCTGCAGGAAGACGAAGCGAGGGTTGGACTGAGATTCGTCTGCCGGGATGCCGAGGGTTTCGGTATAGAACCGCTTTGCTGTGGGTATATCTTCGACGAATAGGGTTACACTGCTGACTGCGTACTTCATTTTCTTGTCTCCTTTGCTAGAGTTTCAACCGGTACCTCTATTGTAGCGGCACAGTGTGACAACCCTATGTCAGCAGCCTCGATGGATTTTCGCGATCTGTTCGGCTTCCTCTCTCAGCAGGTCTACAAGCGACGCGGGCTCAAGCACACGCACGTGGCGGCCCCAGCCGAGCAACCACCCGACAACCTCGCTCTCGTGGCGAACGTGGAGCGTTACCAGCAGGCCCTCGGGCGTGCTCTCCTCGCTCACGGTGAAGTAGGACGGCGACTCCCGCACCCAGCGCGAGGCTTCGGCGTCGAACAGGGCCCTGACAGTCACGGGGCGCTGCTCGTTCTGAGGCGGGCCGATGGTGAAGCCCTCGGGCCGCGTGAAGGTATCGGGGAGCACGCGCAGGTCTTCCATACGCTCCAGCCTGAAGGTGCGCATCTCGCGCCGGGCATGATCGTGGGCCACCATGTACCAACTGCCGCTGACGTGTGCCAGGCCGTAGGGGTCGGCCTTGCGCTCCTCTCCCGCCGGGTCGCTGGTTTGCCTGGGGCTACGCTTGTAGCGGGCGTGGTAGGTGAAGGAGACAGTGTGGCGGTCGATGATGGCGCGGCGCGCCTTCTGGAGCGTGTGGGTGGGCGTACCCTCGTCTTCCCTGCCCGGCGCGGGGACGACAAAGCGTATGCTGGCCTGGAGGTAGGCTACCTCGTCGCGGAGGTGGTCGGGGAGGACTCCAGCTATCTTGCGCCCGGCGGATATGGCGGCCTCGCGGTACTGGGCATCGAAGTTGGCGCGCATCACATCGCTGCCGAGCAGGAGGATGGTGGCTTCCTCGGCCGTGAAGGAGAGGGGCGGCAGGAAATAGCCCGAGACGAGCATGTAACCCTGGCCGGGAGCGGCGGCGATGGGCACGCCCGCCTCGCTCAGCGCCTGGATGTCGCGGTAGATGGTGCGCTTGCTGACCTCGAAGGTGGCCGCCAGGTCCTCGGCACGCTGCTTGCCCTTGCCCTGGAGCTCCAGCACAATGGCGAGCAGGCGGTCGGTGCGGTTCATGATAGGAATATTATAGCGGACGCCATGGTGCCTATTGTGCAAACGGGCACCCTGGCGTCCAGCCGAGGGTACGACCTATATGCCGGTGGCGCTTTGGCTGTTGACCTCGCAGGCGGCGCGGAGACCGGATTCGAGAGCTCCCTGGAGCCAGGCGTGGCAGAGGGAGGTGTGCTCGCCGGCGAAGTGGATGCGGCCCTCGGGGGCTTTGATGTGCTCGTAGAGTTGGGTCTGTTGGCCGGGGTCGAAGAGGGCGAAGGCTCCACCGGCGAACTCGTCATCGTGCCACATCTTAGTGGCCCCTACCTCAAACTCCTCCCTGATTTGCGGGTGGATGCAGCAGAGGTTTTCGAGGGCCTGCTCGATGCGGTCCTGAGGGGAGAGGGAGCCCCAGCGCTGGGCGTCCTCGGACCAGGTGTAGCTGGCCAGGAGCACTCCCCGGCCCGTCTTGCGGCCGTGGTCGGGGTAGTAGACGGTGCGGATGGGGAGGTCAGTCATGGTGCCACCTCCGAAGATGCCTTCGTCCTCCTCCCAGAAGCGGCGGCGGCACTGGAGGAGGATCTTGGCCGAAGCGTCGTAGTGAAGCTGGCGTATGGCGCGCTGCTTGGTGCGGGAGAAGGGCTTGAGCATCTCGACGTGGCGTAGGACGGGGAAGGGCACGGCAAGGATGGCGTAGTCTCCGGTCTCGGAGAAGCGGCCAGCGGCGGTGCGGTAGTGGATGGTGACGCTGTCGGGCGACTGGTCGATGGCGACCATTTTTGCGCCGAAGCGCATGTGGTCCTTGAGGGCGGGGAGGAAGGCGCGGGGGAGCGTGTCCATGCCGCCCTCGAGCTCGACCATGTCGGTGTAGTAGTTGCCCACCTCCTCGCGGAGCAGCTCGAGGAAGGAGGCGTTCATCAGGGCCTCCTGGTTGGCCAGCAGGCCGAAGCGCTCTATGGCCCCTTCGGACCAGTCGAGGGTCTCCAGGAACTCACGGGTGGAGTACTGGTCGTATTCAGCGACTATGTCGGGCCAGCAGCCCTCGGTCTGCTGTTCGAGGCGCTGGGCGAAGGGAGTGAGGGCCTCGGCCCAGAGCTCGTCGATGCTCTTGCTGCGCTCGCGGTCGTGGAGGGGGAACCCAAGGCAGTCGGGATCGTCACCGGCGTCTTTGACGCGCCACTTGCAGCCGTTGAGATAGTAGTAGGCGTTGGGGTTGCCCATGGTGAAGGGGTGCGTATCGAGGCCGAATTTGCCTGCGTAGGCCATAGTGAGGTCGTGAGCGCGGGGGATGCGCATGGCCCCCGCCTCGGCGTAGAGGCCGGGGGCGAAGGGCTCGCGCAGGGTGTAGACACGGCCGCCGACCCGGTTCTGGGCCTCCAGGATGACGGGGTTGTGGCCGGCGCTCAGCAGTTCATAGGCGGCGCTCAGCCCGGCCATGCCGGCTCCGACGATAATTACGCGTTTCGGGGTGGAGGCGGCGGGCTCAAGGCCGGTGTCGATGATGCCGAGCAGGTCGCGCGTGTCGATGTGAGGTGTTGAGGCCACAGTATTTCCTCCCTGGGCGATAAGGATGGCTATATGTTAGCAGAGTTTGATGGGGAGGTAAAGCTTCAGGCCCAGGGCAAGGAGATCCCTGCACCCACTTGGTTGGGATGAGAGTTCAGGCCGCCAGCCTATCGAGCAACCACAGGGAGTAGAACACAGCGGGCAGGACTATAATCAGGCTGTCAACGCGGTCGAGCAGGCCGCCGAAGCCGGGGAGCCAGTCGCCCGCATCTTTGGCGGAGAACTCACGCTTGATGGCCGACTCGAGGAGGTCGCCCCAGAGGGCGGCGCAGGCTATGACGGGGGGAAGGAGTGCGAGCAACAGCGGGCGGAATGCCTCCGGCAGGCCGAAGGCCATGAGCGAGACGCCCAGGTAGGCGCCCAGGAAGTTACCCAGGACCCCTTCCCAGGTCTTGTTGGGGCTGATGCGGGGGGCCAGCTTATGTTTGCCGAAGGCTTTTCCGAGTGTGAACCCGCCCACGTCGCTGAGGGCGGTGGCCATCCCGGCGGCGAGGAGGATGCCCGGCCCCCCGTCGACGTACCTGTAGATAAGCATCAGGTGGGCGAGGAACCAGGCCACGTAGCCCCAACCGAGTGCGGCGAACGCCAGGTGTCTGAACCCGTCCGCCCGCTTGTAGAAGAGGAGTGGCTGGAGGGTGGCCGCGGCCAGCAGCAGCGGCGGCAAGAGATGGAAGGCCTCCAGGGAGAGCATCGCCGCGGGACCGGCCAGCAGACCGAGGCCGGCCAATACCCTGGCGTAAGTTGGGGGCAGGCCGACAAGCCTGGCGTATTCTCTCAGGCCTTGCAGCACCAGCAGGCTGAGCAGCGCGAGGGTTGGGGCCGGGCCGCCGAGGATACAGAGGCCGTAGACCGGGGCTATGACCAACCATACCCGCCAACGCCGGAAGAGCACGCTCGACTGAAGCCGCCCTAGGTCGAAACGGGCGATGATGAGCAGCACAACCAGGGTGGCCCCCAGCATGGTCCCCACCGTGACGAAGGTGGGCAGGAACAGGGGACTACTGAATGGATTGGAGATCAGCATAGGCCGCGAGCAACCTGGTAATGATAGTGAGGGCCAACCCGGCGCTCACCAACAGCAGGAAATAGGAGAAGATGGGCACGGTGGGGAGGGCGAAGGCAATCACGGAAGCGACGCCGAGGTAGAGCATGCGGTCGGCTTTGCCCATGACGCCGCCATACTGCCTGCGCCCACCGGCGGCTTTAGCGGTGGTCCCCACGTAGCTGGCCAGCAGCATCAGTATGATGGCCGCGAAGCCCAGCCGAGGGTCGGACCCGGGCGCCAGGGATACGCCGGCGAAAAGCGCAAGATCGGAGGCGCGGTCGCACACTTCATTGAGGACCTCACCCCAGGGTCTGGCGAGCCCGGAGCGCCGAGCCACCAGTCCGTCGAGGGCGTTTAGAGCGATGCGGCCCAAAACAACGGGCGGCACGACGAGGAGGAGCCAGGGAGCCCACCGGCTGCCATAGAGGGCCAGGCCACCGACGATGGAGAGTGCCACGGCTCCAAAGGTGATGTAGTCGGGGTGCACATGCCTCTCCACGAGAACGTTCTCGACCCCGCCCAACGCCAGTTGGAACCGGGGCTTGATACTGTAGATGCCCATGGTGTGTCTCCTCATATGCTCGATCTTAAGAATCAACCCTGGTAGGGGCGAACCTTGTGTTCGCCCCTACGGGCACGACCGCAACCAGAGCGAACACAAGGTTCGCCCCTACCAGGGCTTGGGTGCTTATCCGAGATTTCGTCATGAGCTCTAAATCCTCACAGATAGGTAAGGTGTCTGCCTTGCCGGGGCGTAGGCAATGGAAAGGGAGCGCACGGCATCTTCTATGGCTCTAGACGCCTGGGCGTGTGGGGTGCCCGGGCTGAAGCGGAGTGGCGGCCCGAAGCGTACCGCGACAGGGCCAGGGCGGGGGATGCTTTGGCCTTTGGGCAGAACGCGGTGCAGACCATGCAGGTAAGCGGGCACCACGGGCGCGCCGGTGTGCGCAGCCAGCATACCCACGCCCGACCTGAACCTCCCTATATCCCCCGTGAGCGAGCGCGTACCCTCGGGGAAGAGGAGCACGGACCAACCGCTATCGAGGAGGCCGGCACAGTATTCGAGCCCGGCACGCACCGCGCCCGCGGAAGAGGCTCGGGCAAAGGGAAAGGCATTGAGGCACAGGGTTACCGCAGCGCCCGACCAGGGGTTGGCGAAGAAGTAGTCGCCGGCGGCAGCCACCGCCACGTGCTTTCGGAAGTGGCGCGGGAGAGCCCTGAGCAGGGCCAGGGTGTCGAGATGGCTGGTGTGGTTGGCGGCCAGGAGCACCGGGCACGGCAAGTGGTCGAACACCTCAGCTCCGTCGACCTGGGCGGGGGCCAGCAGGTCGAGCACGCCAAAGGCTGCCGCCTGCAACGTCGAACGGGCTAGCCCGGCAGGCACCGAGTATGACCACCCATGTGCGTTCTCAGGGAATTTCATGGCTTGCATATGTCTGGCCTCCGGGCGTCTAGTGGGGGATTGGGGGTCGGGGGTCGGGATTGATACAATGTGCAGCATAATGGGTAGGAGGGGCCAGGATGGGAAATTCCCCATTTTCGGGGATGTGGTGTGCGTGGCGGAGGGAAAATGGGGAATTCTGCTTTTGCAAGTAATTGTAGCTAGCAATGGGCGATGGTGGGTGGGCGATGGTGGCAAGAATACGAGTTCCATAGCGGCTCAAGCTCTAGCGGCCGGCCTCCGGCGGGTGGGTTGAGGGGTTTTGTGGCTTTTCGCAGGTGGTGACGGCGAAGAGGCCCAGGGGTTCGGTTGTCGATTGGAGGACGGTGAAGCCGGCTTGGGCTGCCAGGGCCTCCACTTCGGCAATGGAGCGGCAGAGCATAACCCAGGGTTCGCCGTTGCGGTTTACCAGCACGTTCGCGATGAACTCGAGCTGTGGATGGGTCACCTGGGTGGTAAAAACGAGGCGGCCACCGGGCATGAGTATGTCGAAGATACAGGACATAGAGGTGGATATGAGGGTATGATCGGTAAAGAGCTCGTACAGGCCGGAAACGACGACGATGTGCGGCCTGGGGTTTACGGTGGCCAATGAAGCGCCATCGACGGCATCGCCGGGCTCGTAACGAATATTCTGCACACCCGCCGATCGGGCCAGCGTCCTGCCCTGTTCGAGGGCGGGTAGGCTGAGGTCGCGGCAGATTACCGACAAGCGCTCGGAGAGGTCCAGGGCAGAATCGGAAGCCTTCATCTCCTGGCAAAGCTCAAGGAGGTAGCGGCCCGGGCCGGAAGCTACGTCGAGGAGCACGACGCGCCGTTCGGGGCGATCGAGCGCACGGTCTATTTCATCGTGGAGGATGCGCTTGAGGAGTTGGCGGCGGGCGCGTATGGCCCGCCAGCCGAGCGTATCGAGGTAGAAGCGATCTATCACACGGCCGACCAGGTATCTGCCGGAGGCCCGGTTCTCATAGACCCTGTCGAGCATGATGCCGGAGTCGAAGCCGTGGCGATAGCCTATATCGATGCCGGCGCTGAGGCGGCCCACGGTGCTCAGCAGGGTGGAGATGATGCGCCACTTGAGGGCGGGGCGGGTCACCGCGTTCGCGGGCCTGGCAGGGTTGTCCAGGGTAGCGGTTTTCATGTTTGCCTCCTAATATCAAGTCCGGTTAGCATCGATCATAACCGGGCGGAGGCGGTTTGAGATGTGCCAGGTGGGCTATTCTGTGGCTGCCCGAGGTAGGATTTGCGGGCCGGTTGGGGCCCAGGGGTCATATTACTAATGGCAGGCCGGAGCCGCGAAGCGTGACCTTTGGCATATTGCTCCCCCATATTGTTTCTGCTATGCTGGGTAATCATGGGGGTTCACGCCAGATCAGGGGATGGAAATGGGGAGAAGGGGAAAGTTGGGGGACACCCCCAAACCCCCGGCAGGGAGGACCCTGCACCCCTTTGGGAGGGGGGAAGGGGAGAGGTTGGGGGACACCCCCAAACCCCCGGCAAGGAGGACCCTGCTCCCCGCGGACGGAGCAGGCTGGGGCTGGTGACCTGGCTCTTTCCCAAGCCTTTCGACAACGTTTCGTCGCTGCTGTATTTGGGCACGTTCCTTCTTTTCCTGTACGACGGGTACCGCCATAACTACGGGCGCTCGCTAGAGTGGGGCCCGACGGTTGTCGTGGGGATGGCCCTCTTCGCGTTGCTCCTGGCAGACAGGTGGGACTTCTGGTTCTATGAGGGGTCTGCCCCTAACCACATCGCCGCGCTCCTGCTGGCGGCCAGGATTGTGTTGATAGAGATAGTGGCCCAACTGGACGCTTTTAGCTTCTCAGCGTTCCTTTACCTGGTCGTGCCGTTCATGGGCTTCCTTTATCTGGGCATGCGGCTTTGCCTTCTGCTGGCGGGCTTCGTACTGACCGTCTACGTGGGCAAGCTGTTCTGGTACCAGGTCGATTGGTACACGAACCAGGTGACGGTGCGGGAGTTCTTGATCTTTTCGGTGGGGCTGTTGTTCGTGATAGCGATGGCCAAAGTGGTGGGCGACGAAAAGCGCAGCCGGGCGCGTTCGGAGCAGCTCCTCCAGGAGCTTGAAAAGTCGAACCGGCAGTTAGTGGCGTACGCGAAGCAGGTGGAGGAACTGGCCACAACGAGGGAGCGCAACCGGATGGCACGGGATATACACGATAGCCTCGGCCATTACCTGACCGTGATCAATGTTCAACTGGAGAAGGCACTGGCTTTCAGAGAAGGCCGGCCGAAGGACGCCGACCAGGCTATCGCCGATGCCAAACGGCTCGCCAGGGAGGCGCTGCAGGATGTCCGGCGCTCGGTGGGAGCATTGAGGGCAACCCAGGACAGGAGGCCGTTTGACCTGAAGAACGCTCTGGAGGAACTGGTCGCGCACACTTCGAGTGGAGACCTGGATATCGACTTGCGGGTCAGCGGCAGCGAGGAAGGCTATTCAGGGCAGGCGTTACTCGGTCTCTACAGAGCGGCGCAGGAGGCGCTCACCAATGTGCAGAAGCACGCGGGGGCGGGGGCGGTAACCGTAGAGGTAACGTTTGGGGAGAAGGAAGCCAGCCTGCTGGTGCGCGATGACGGAAAGGGCTTCGAGCCATTGATGCCGGGCGGGCAGGCAAACGGCAGGGACGAGAGCTACGGCTTGCAGGGGCTGCTGGAGCGCCTGGATCTGCTGGGCGGCAGGCTGCGGGTGGAGAGCAGCCCCGGCAGGGGTACCTGCCTGCAAATATGGGTGCCCAAAGATGGGATGGCCCGCGAGCCGGTGGAGATGGCTGCAATCGAGACAGGTAAATCGCACGAGTATGAGTATGGATGAGAGCCAAACAGGCCCCGAGCAGGGCAGCGACCGGCGGGTGCGGGTGCTGGTGGTTGACGACCAGCGGCTCATGAGGGACGGCATCGTGTCGCTTTTGAGCTTGCAGGACAGTATAGAGGTAGTAGCCACCGCGGGCAACGGCCGGGAGGCCATCGAGCAAGCGCATGCCTCGCGGCCAGACCTGGTGTTGATGGATATACGGATGCCGGTGATGGACGGGGTAGCGGCCACCGCGCAACTGCGCCGGGAATTGCCGCACTGCCGGATTTTGATGCTGACCACTTTCGATGACGAGGAATATGTGGTGGAGGCCCTGCAAGCGGGGGCTATTGGTTATCTCCTCAAGGACATACCGGCGCAGGACCTGGCCAGCGCGGTACATGCGGCTTACAGGGGCATGTACCAGCTGGACCCGATCGTGGCCCGCAAGGTAGTAGCTTCTTTGAAGGCGCACGAAGCGCCGGCTCCGCCCCTTGCCGCGCGAGGGGATATTGGCGCAGCCACGGGTGAGACCAGGCATGGGGGCTTGAGCAGTCGTGAGATAGAGGTGTTGCGCCTGATAGCCCAGGGCGCGACCAACAAGGAGATCGCCGAGAGCCTGATTATCAGCGAAGGCACGGTTAAGAACCACATCTCCAACATCCTCACCCGCCTGGGCCTTCGGGATCGCACACAAGCGGCCATTTACGCGAGAGAGAAGGGGCTGCTATGACAGACACCACGCGCCGCGTGGTGTCTGTCATAGCAGCTTCAGGAATCGGTTCAGGTGGTAGCGTCGTGGGTGGTATTGTTGGCGCTTGCAGGACGCTGAGTGTCAAGACTGGGTTCGCGTGGGGTTAGGGGCTCCGTATTGGCGATCACGGGCGGCTTGCCAGTGTTCGGTGTTGTAAGGACCCGGCTCGAGGGCGTGAGGGACCTGGCCCGGGCTTCCGCGATGACCTCGTCGAAGAGGGACTGCCAACGCCGGGTGAGTACCTGGACGCTGTATTCGCGCTCCACTTTGTGGCGGAGGTTGGCACCGAGGCGTTCCCGGAGGGCGGGGTCGCGGAGGAGGCAGTCGAGGGCGGCGGCTACGGCGGGCGGGTCTTCGTAGGGGACGAAGAGGCCCGTCCGGCCGTGGGTTATCTGCTCCTCTGTGCCGTTGTCGCGGGTAGCGACCACGGGGAGACAGGCGGCGCCGGCTTCGGAGATAACGTGGGGCATGCCTTCGTTCTCCGAGAGCCAGACGAAGGCATCAAGGCCGGAGAGCAGGCGAGGCACGTCGGGGCGGTCGCCCAGGAAGGTGAGCACACCGTCGAGGCCAAGTGAGGAGGCAAGCTCTCTCAACTCGTCTGCATATTCGGGCATGAAGGCATCGGGACCGCCTATTACCACGAAGCGGGCCGGGGGGTGGGCGTGGTGAAGGATGGCGGCGGCGCGTATGAAGTCCTCGACTCGCTTTTTGCGGTCCAGACGTCCCACCCAGCCTATGACGGGGGTATCTTCGGCCACGCCCCACTCGGCGCGGACGGGGAGGCGATGAGCGGGGCTGAACTCGGAGAGGTCGACCATGGAGGGGATCTCCAGGGCGTGGTGGGGGCGGCTCGGCATGGCAGCAGCGGCGGCATTGCGTATGGAAGCGCAGACGCCAATGTACCGGGCGGTCAGGTATTTGAGACCGGCAAGGGCCTCGGAAACGAGGCCCCCATGCTCGATGAGAGGGGGTGGGCTGTGGAGGCTCTCGAGAGCGGGGTAGATGTCGGGTACGGCCTGGCAGGCCACAACGAGGTCATAGGCCGGCACCTTGCGGGCAAGGTAGGCGACAGTGTCCTCGAACGACAGGGCGTAGGGCGTGCGGTCGACCGGCACGCCCAGGGCGTCCAACAGCTCGTGCGTGTGCTCCGGCATGCCGGGTTTTCTGAAGCAGGCGACAACCTCCAGGCGGTAGCGAGTGGGATCGAGGTTCCGCGCCAGCAAGCGCACCTCGGTTTCCTCGCCGCCTACCACGAGCCAGGAGAAGACGAATAGGATGTGGTTTGGTGTGTTCATAGGTTTGATTTAGGTGCGAATTGCGGGGCGCACGCCCCGCAATTCGCACTAGCTGTGGATGCCGGCGCCTGCCGGCATGGGGACGCTGACGGGTTGTAGAGTGAGGTCCGGGGCCAGGCGGGGCATGACTTTGGTTATGAAGCGCTCCATGGCCGCGGGGTTGGGGTAGTCCATGAAGCGGATCTGAAAGTGCTGGGCCCCGGCGTCTATGAAGGCTTCGAGCTCGCGGGTGACTTCGTCGGGGGTGCCCGCTACTATGTGCAGGTTGTCCCAGCGGACGGCGCGAGAGGAGTCCTCTTCGATGCTTATCCAGGTGGCCTGGGAGTGGACGATTTCGGATGGGTCGCGGCCCACGGCCTCGCAGTGTTGGGCGAGCACGCGGGCTTTGTGGGCGAAGACATCGGCGGGGCCCACGTCGGCGCACCACCAGTCGGCGTATTGGGCCACCAATCGCAGCGTCTTCTTCTCGCCTCCGCCGCCTATCATCAGAGGGATGGGGCTGTCGGGGAGGGGGGAGGAGAATGCCTCGGTTACGGAGTAGTGGTCGCCCTGGAAGGTGGCGGGGCTCTGGATCCAGAGGGCCTTGATGACGTTGATGGCCTCCTCGGTCTGGGCGAGGCGCTCGGCGGCCTGGGGGAAGGGGTAGCCAAAAGCCTCGTGCTCCGCGCCATTATTGCCCGCGCCAAGGCCCAGGATAAAGGCCCCATCGGTGAGGAGGTGCATGTTGACCGCCAGTTTGGCGAGGTAGGCGGGGTTGCGGAAGGCCTGGCCGCAAACCATCGTGCCGTAACGCAGGCCGGGGTGGCGGCCAGCGAGCCAGGCCATGTTCGTGAAGCACTCGAGGTGGGCCTTCTCGCCCCAGCCCATGTGGTCCTCGACCCAGATGGTGTCGAAGCCGCCGGCACGGGCGATGGCGATGTGCTGCTCGTTAGCGGCGATCATCTGCCGCGCCAGGCTAATGTCACGGGAGTCGGTGCCCTCCGGGATGTCGAAAAGCGCGGGCTGCATGATCCAACCAAACGATACACTTTCAGAATTTTGAATTTTGAATTTTGAATTTTGAATTTTCGATTGTGCGCTCAAAGTTACCTCCTTCTTGTTGGAAATTATGAATTCTGAGTTGCGCCTTGCATAATTCAGAATTCAAGATTCAGGATTCATAATTCGATAACGGCGCCTTCATGCGCGGAGCGGGCGGTGGCAGTGGCTACGCGGTGCGTTTTTAGGGCCTCGGCGTAGGGGACACGGATTTTGCTGGGTTTGCCCTGGACGGCGTCTATAAAGTCGCGGTCCTCGCGGACGAAGGGGTCGCCCTCGGCTTTGGTTATGGGCCTGCCTCTGCCGACGTCCACCATAAGTTCGAACTCGGTCATCTCTATGGCCATGCCCTCGCAGAAGAGGTGGAGGCCGACGCGGTGAGGCCAGTTGAGGAGGCAGGTGGAGGAAACGGAGCCAAGGGCACCGGAGGCGAAGTGGAGGGTGGCGGTGGAGACATCGTAGACGTCGGAGTCGGGGAAGGCAGGGCGGTCGGTGCGGGAGCCTGCGGCGTAAACCTTGTTGACCTCGCCCACCAGGAGGCGGGCCAGGTCGAAGATATGGGTAGTCTGCTCGACCATCTGCCCACCGGATTGGGCCTCTTTGACCCACCAGGCGGGGGGCGGGGTGAAATCCAGCCAGTAACCGAGGGCCAGGCGGGCGGGGTTCCGGCTGAGAAGCTCCTGGGCTTTCTCGGTTATGTCAAGATAACGCCAGTGGTAGCCGACGGCGGTGGGAGCTTTCACGGCTTCGAGTTTGCGGGCGATTTCCTCGGCGGTCTCGAAGTTGGTGGCGAGGGGCTTCTCTACGAAGAAGGGGAGCTTGCGCTCGATGGCGGCCAATTCGGGCGCGCCGTGGGCGAAGGGTGGCACGCAAATGTAGAGGGCGTCCAACTGCTCACTGTCGAGCATGCGGGAGAAGTCGTCATAGGCCGTGGCGTCGCTGCGAGCGGCCAGTTCCTGGGCGCGGTCGAGGGCGGGGTCGGCGAAGGCGACTACCTTCACGTCCTCGAAGTTTAGCAGGTCGCCCAGGTGGCGGGTGGCTATGATGCCCGCGCCGATGAAACCGATTCGTGTCTGTGCCAAGTTGTGCCTCCTGATGTTTGTTTGCCGTGGGGCCGGTTGTGCGCCTGCCCCTACAGGTTAAGGTTTTGGTAGGTGGGTTGAGTGTGGTAACCGGCTGTGTGCAGATTAGCTGCGGTTGTGGTCGATACTAGCTCCTCATAAATGGCGGCGGTTTCGGCGGCCATGCGGGCCGCGCTGAACTTGCGCTGGACTTCGAGTTGGGCGGCGGCGGTCCAGCGGGCGGTGAGGCCGGGGTTGTGGAGTGCCTCCAGGATCGCTTCCGCCAGGGCTTGCGGGTCTGCGGGCTCGACCAGGCGTCCGGTGAGGCCGTCGAAGACCGCCTCGCTCGTGCCGCAGACGCGCGTGCCCACGATGGGGAGGCCGGCGGCCATGGCTTCCAACACGGTTAGGGGCAGGCCCTCGAAGAGCGAGGGGACGGCCAGCAGGTCGGAGGCGGCCATGAGGTCGAGCGCGTTGGAGCGAGCACCGAGGAAGAGCACTCTTTCCGCAACCCCAAGGCGGGCGACCAGGTCGCGCAACTCGGCTTCGAGGGGGCCGGTACCTAGCCAGGCGAAGAAGGCGTTGGGCTCGCCCACGATAACGGCGGGAGCGGCGGCCGCGAGATAGCGATGGCCCTTTTGCGGGGTCATGCGGCCCACCGTGAGAATTATGCGGGCGGTGGGGGGCAAACCGAGGCTCTCGCGCACGGCGAGGCGGCCAGGCCGGATCGGGTTGGGGCTCAACGGGATGCCGTTGAGGACCACGCTTATCTTGTGGGCAGGCACCCCTGCCTCGCGGAACGTGGAGGCGGCTTCCTGGCTGACGCAGATGACGCGGTCGACCATCATGGCGGCGGCCAGGTGCTCTTGCTGCTCGTGCGGCTTAGTGATCAAATAGGGCAGGTGCTCGGTGCGCACCACGACCGGAACACCCGCGTCGCGAGCGGCATACACGCCGCCGTGGCCTTCCCAGCCTATGCCCGCGTGGCAGTGGAATATGCTCACCCGCGCCGCCTGGAGCCACTGGCACAATTCGTCGCGGGCGTCCGGGTCCCCGTTCAGGTCAATCGCAAGGATGTCGAGGCCCATCGCGGCGGCTCGTTCGAGGAATGAGAGGGCCGCGGGCGCGGGAGGGCAGACGAACGAGATATCATATCGATCGCGCAATTCGGCGGCGAGGGTGAGCATGTGGACACCGACGCCGGAGGGCTCAAGGCTGTCGGTGAAGAGGAAGAGGGAGGGTTTCATGCCACTTCCCCCCGTCCCCCGGCGTAATCAGGTTCAGTGGGGACACTCCGGAGCCGCTCGAAGAAGCGCTGCTGGTTTTGAAGCTCGCGGAGCAAGGGGTCGTATATCGCGCGCCCGCCCGATTCGTCAGGATAGCCCCAGAGGGCGTTTTGCAGGGGGTAGTCGTCGTCCCACCAGGGGAAGTTGACGATGGGATAGAGGCAGATGCCCTCTAGAGGCACGCCCGCGGCCAGGGCGGCGTGGACCTCCTCGCAGACGTAGCGCAGCCAATGAGGCCGCTCATCTCCGTCGGCCCCGGTCTCGGCTATGAAGATGGGGCGGTGGTAGAGCTGGTAAACGTCGGCCAGGATCCGGCGGAAGGGGCGGTAGAGGGGGTGAGAACGGCTGAGGGCGTAGGCGGGGTTGAAGGGCAGATTGTTGAATATCCACTGGTTGTGCGGGTAGTAATTGATGCCCACGATGTCGAGGTACTTCTCAGCGCCGCCAACCTCAAGGTGCAGACGGCCGGCCAGCATATCCCAGGCTTCGAACTGGGCGAGCGTGTAGTTCTCGGCGGTGGCGCGGTCCTGCGGGCGGGCGGGGTCAGATGTGACGTGGATGACCGGATCGGCGTGGACGACCCTCGCGCCGGGGGCGACATCCCAGGTGGCCTCGATGGCCTCGATAGCTGCTCGCACGAGCATTGCCTTGAGCTCACCCGCCCGGTTGGTGGCGTAGGGGTTGAAGTAGCCCACCTCGCCGCCTGCCCAGGCGAAGAAAGAAATCTCGTTGACGGGAGAGATGAAGGGCGGTTGGCCCGTCTCCTCCAGGACGAGGGAGGCGAAAGCCCGTGCCAGGCGGCCGAGGCCGACCGGGAAGTGGGGACTGAAAATATCGATGAAGTCGGGCCAGCCGTAGTGGCAGAGGTCCCAGATGACTTGCACGCCCGCGTCGCGAGCCGCGCGGAGCATAGGGAGGACGCTCGAAAAGTCGTAGTGGCCAGGGTGTTTCTCGATGAGGTGCCAGCGAATACCATCGCGGGCGGTGAGGAGGCCCTGTTCCGCCAGGCGCCGGTAGTCGTGGAGCGCGAATCTATCGTGTTGGGTCGCGGCGATGAGATCGAGGCGCTTGCGGGATGCCGGGCGGTGGGTTGAGCACTCGAAACCACCCATAAAATAACTCTGGAACAGGGGCTCTCCGGCCAAAACTTCCTCCGTATTACGCGTGGTAAGGGCACGGCAGCGATGCTGCCGAGCACGGTTTTTATGGGAGTGGCAAGTTCTGTGCCACAAGATAATAAATGCCAAAGACCTCTCCTAAAGGCTGACGCCTTTAGGAGAGGTCTTTGGCATTAGTCAAAAGAACTGCTAGCCCGGAGGGCTGAAGTCTAGCGCTAGGGAGGTCTGCTCGCGGAGATGGACGGGGACTCGCAGCAGGTTGCCCTGCTTTATCGTGCCCGTTGCCAGGTCGCCGGAGGGTTGGTGAGTGTACCCCTGGGGGACGTAGATCACCAGATAGCCGTGGTGCTCGCCGGGGCAGTCGAGGGTGAGGTGGAGGGTGTTATCGGACCAACGTTCGGCGGTTAGCTCGGCGGCGCCACCGAGGAGGTGGAGGGTGGAGCCCACGAGCTGGGGGCGGTTGAGGTGGGGGTGGACGGATAGCTGGCGGGCGCCGTGGGACTGGGTGGGAGAGAAGGTGACGGGGCCATAGCATGGGCCAAGGTGCTCGCTGGTCCAGAGGTCGTAGAGGTGGTAGGGGCCGCTCGCGATTTCGGGTACAGCCCAATCAGCGGGGTCAAAGATGAGGGGTTGGGGCTCCGCGGTCCAGTTGAAGAGGGCGGCCTGGAGCCAGCGCTCCCAGTCGCGCTCGACCACGAGGCGCAGGCGGGTGGGCGTGCCGTCGACGCAGGGGCCGAGAGGCGTGGCGGACTCGCCCAGGACCGGGAAGACGAGCGGGACGTAGGCGGCGCGGTCGGGCTCGAGGCGGCTGAGGTCGTCGCTGAGGAGGGCCATGCCACCGGTCATGCCGACTATGGAGGTCCAGGACTGAACTTCGGGCAGGGTGAGGTCGGAGTTGCGCTCGCGCACGAGGAGGCAGTCGGGGTCGTTGACCCAAAGACGCCTGTGCATCCAGGTATGGGCGAGGGTAGAGCGAACGGCGTTGCGCATGGAGGGGGCGGAGCCGAAGACGTCGTTGGGGTCGCACCAGAAGGGGGCCACGTCGGGGCCGATGCGCATGCCATCAACGAGGCCCACGGAGGGGGCGAAGGGAGCGCCGCAGCCGAGGATAAAGCGGTCGTCCGCGGCGTCGCGAATGATCTGCAGGCCGCGGCGGTATGCCTGGATGCTGGTGCAGGAGTCGTCGTAGCGCACGCCTCGGAGGGCCCCGGCGTAGATGAAGTCGATTTTGAGGTAGTCGTAGCCCCACTCTTCCACCATAGTCTGCACGACGTGGCGGAGCCACTCGGCGGCGTCGGGGTGGGTGATGTCGAGGGCGTAGTTGTGGGTGTGCCAGTTGTGGATGGCGTTTATGGGCTCACCCTGCTCGTCGCGGAGCACCCAGTCGGGGTGCTGAGTGTAGACCTGGGAGAACTCGGAAACGAGGAAGGGGGCGAACCAGAGGCCGGGCTTGTAGCCGTGGGAGCGGATGGCGTCAGTGAGGAAGCGCATGCCGGAGGGGAACTTCTCGTTGAGGGTGAGCCAGTCGCCTATGTGGGCCTGGTAGCCGTCGTCAAGCTGCACGTACTTGACGGGCATGCGATGCCGCTCGGCGGTGAGGTACGCGAGGTTGCGGATAACGTCCTCCTCGCTGACCTCGGTAAAGAAGTAGTACCAGGAGCACCAGCCGGTGGGCACACCCGACCAGGTGCGAGCGCCCATAGTCTCGGCCAGGTCACGGGCATAGGTGTCGAGGGCTGCGGCATCATCGCGGTCGAAGACCAACAGGAGGGTCTCGGAGCGGACGACCCCGCCGGGGGGTATGCCCATGCCTTCCAGGTAGGAAGAGGCTATGCACTCGTGCCCGCCGTCCGGCCCTGGGCGGAGCGTTATGAGGCCCGGCTGGTCGATGGCGCTCGTGAAACCGGCGAGCAGGCTGTGGCTTCCGGGGGCGCGGAGGAGGGTCATCCAGGGCATGATGGCGCTATCCTCGGGCATGGGAGGGAGCATGGGGCCGATGACAGGGGGCGGGTTGGTGAGGCCCGCCTGGGAAGGGGGCACGGGCGGGTTGGCCCGGCTCCAGGACTGCCAGCCGGTCTGGGCGATTTCCAGATCGGAGGCAGGGACCTGGCGGAAGCCGGAGGGGGTGGCGAGAACCTGGAGGCGCTCGATGGCGAGGGAGTGTGGTGTGGTGTTTTCCAGCTCGAGCCAGAGGCGCAGGGAGTGGCCGTCCTCATCGAGGGCGATGGTCCAGCACAATTCGGGGCTCAGGTCGTCGCCGGGGGCGCGCACGTGGGCCCCGGCGGCGTCCAGGAAGCACTCGACCAGTGGGCCTTCGGTGGTGTAAACGCGACCGTCAGCTAACTCGACGCCGGCCCGGCAGTCGCGAAGCAGCGAGACGCCACCGGGTACGGCGACGGAGAACAGCCCATCGCCGGCGTGGAGGTGGAGATATGGTTCTGCAGGTGAGACCCCGGCGGAGGGTCGAAGGGCAAGGGCTGCCAAGTGGGGACTCCTTGTCTGGACGATGGACGATGGACGATGGACGATGGACGATGGACGATGGGGTTACGGGACCGGTTTCCTTACCACCATCGTCTATCGTCCATCGTCTGGCGCTAAGCGACTGCTACGACTTCTTCCTTCCGCAGGGGTAAGACCTTGAGGGTGGGTGGAAGCTCCTGGCGGAAGTCGATGACGGCCTGGAGCACCTCGGGGGCGTTGCGGTCGAGCAGCTTGAAGAGGGCTGAGGCCTTCGCGGCGGGCATGATGTGGGTGATCAGGGGGTAGAGCTGGAGCTTCCCCTGGACGGCCAGGCGCATGAAGGTCTGGGCCAGGCGGAGGCCGTTCCAGCGGTGCTGGAGATCGGGGGCTTGCCCGCTGATCTGGGAGCAAACAATATTGACGCGGTTGTGGTGGAACTCCTCGCCCAGGAAGAGCCCGTGGGCGTTGCCCTGGAAGAAGCCGAGGGTGACCACTTTGGACGAGTAGGCGCAGGCGCGGATGGCCTCGTTGAGGGCTACCGAAGCGCCCGATGCCTCGATGCAAACGTCGGCGCCCCGGCCCCTGGTGATAGCCTTGATGGCCTCAGCCGCGGAGCCCTGGCTGCCGTCGATGACGTGGTCGATGCCAAGTTGGCGGGCCAGATCAAGGCGGAACGGCACCAGGTCGACGCCGATCACTTCTGCCCCGGAGAGCTTCGCTAGCTGGGCGACGAGCATACCAACAATGCCGAGGCCGAACACCGCTACGGTCTCGCCCAGGCGGATGGCGCTATCGAGGATGCCGTTGAGAGCGATAGCGCCTATCTGGGAGAAGATGCCGAGTATGGGATCGACGCCGGGGGGCAGGAGGCGCTCCCTGGCGTAGTAGGCGGTGACGATATGATGGGTGCGGTGGCCCCAGGTGCCGTAGACGATGCTACCCAGGGGGATATCCTCGACCTGGGAGCCGACCTCAACGACCTCGCCCACTTCCTCATAGCCCCATGCCTTGATGGGGTATTGGATGGTTTCGTGTTGCGGATCGTTGATGAAGAGGCGTAGGGACTCGTCCCAGCGCCTGTTTAGATAAGGATTGGTGCCCCGGAAGCCGGTGAGCTCGGTACCCGCGCTGATACCCGAGTAGAGAGTGCGCAAGCGCACCTCGTGAGCCTCCAAGAGCCTGTCTTCCTCTTCCATATAACCGATAGTGCGCGGAGCGGTAAAAGCAACTGCTACGCGGCGCATGATAGGGCCTCCTGATGAGTTGGATAAATGGGGATCAATGGGTGCTGTGCGGTGATTTTGGGCTGGGGCTTGTCGCGGACGATGGACGATGGGGGTTTCGTTGGTCGTGAGGAAGTTGGATGGGAGGCCATGCAAGTACGGCCAATGGATGGCCGCAAAGATTGTAGGGCATTTGCCGGTTGCTCACTGCTCCAAGACATCGACGCTGACGCTTTCGGATAATCAGAAACGGCTCTAAAGCATAGGTACCACGACGACGGGATACCTCTTACTTTGATCCTGAGTGTGCCCTTTACAGCAGAAAGATGCTCGGGAGTATAAGCTCCTGAGGCGCGAACCGCTGCTATTTCGAATTTTCGCCCATTCCGGTTGTCGATCTAGCTTTCCAGAGCCAGGCTGCACCAACAACACATTCTACAACCTGACAACTTAAGTATATGTCTTGGTGGTCTGGAAGTCAATAGGATGTGCATAACATTATGCTTACCAAATGGTAAGGGGTGGGAGAGTATTGGGGACACCCCCAAACCCCCGGCAGGGAGGACCCTGCACCCCTTCTTGGGAGAGGAAGGGGGAGAGTTGGGCTCCATTCCCTAAGTCCCGCGCAGGGAGGGGTCTGCATGCCTTGACGGGGCTGGGTGGGATGGACGAAGATAGAGGGAGCAGGCCGCCGGGTGGGATGACCCGTTGGCCGTTTTTATGGGGGTTTTTGAATGCCGGATGAGTTTCGGGAAGAGATCGCATCGTTTAGAGCGGTGCTGCTGGCGATTGCGGGGTTGCTGGGGGTGGGGGCGGGCACGCTGGCTTATGCCTGGGGTGTGGAGCCCGACAGGATCGAGGTGAGCCGGATAAGGCTGAGACTGCCTCGGCTGTCGCCGCGCTTCAATGGGTACAGGCTGGTGCAGATAAGCGATATACATGCCGGGGAGTGGCTGCCCACGCGGCGGCTGCAAAGAGTGGTCGATATGGTGAATGACGAGCGCCCGGACCTTGTCGCGGTGACGGGGGATTTTGTTACTTACACGCATAAAGGCGCGCACAACGCGACGGTGCCCGCCCTGAAAAGGCTGTGCGCGAAGGATGGGGTGGCGGCGGTTATGGGCAACCACGATTTCTGGGGCTACCCCGGCCCGGTGCAGGTGCGGCACATCATTAGGGACAGTGGGATGATCGACCTGAACAACAGGGTGCACACCTTGAGGCGAGACGGGGAGATGCTGCACATTTGCGGGGTCAACACGGCCAAGCTGCGAAGGGACCGGCTCGATTGGGTGCTGGCGAGGCTGCCAGAGGAGGGGGCCGCGATTCTGCTGGCACACGAGCCGGACGTAGCGGACAAGACGGCGGCGACGGGGCGGTTCGACTTGCAAATCTCCGGGCACTCGCACGGAGGCCAGATCGTGTTGCCGGTGCTCGGCCCGCCCCGCCTGCCCCCGCTGGGGCGCAAGTACCCGACGGGTCTGTATAAGGTTGGGGATATGGCCCTGTACACGAACCGCGGGCTGGGGATGGTGGGTTTGCCGATGCGGTTCCTGGCGCGGCCGGAGATCTCGGTGTTTACGCTGGAGGCGGGGGTGTAAAATACGGTTAATGGGTAAGACTTTTGCCGACCTGGGAATACCGTTCCCTTTATTTGAAGCGCCTATCGAGGAAGAATCAGGCTATCGTGGGATAGGACAATGTTCCGTGTGCGGCAAGAAGGGGCGGCACTGCTTTGACCTTGAGCTACGTGGCGAGGTTGTGGTCTGGTGCCACGTCTGCGAAACGGAGAACGCTCTGGACGTAACCAATGCTCCCGATGGGCCGTGTCGCAATTGTGGAGCGGTGGTGAAGTATCCTTTAGAATCTGACGAGGAAGCGCAGGTTTGCTACCAGTGTTTGCGCGCAGGCCATGCGGCTTTGAGGAAAGACACCGTGCTGGGCATGGTATGTTGGGACGAGGCGAATGCAGGGCTAACGTATGGCTTACCAGGGTTGAGCGACCCGGATTTCGAGATGATCCCGGTCAAAGACGACGAGGAGGAATGGACTCAAGCGCGGGTGCCCAGGGAGTTGCTCTTCGAGTTGGTACGGTCGCCTAACTACGATACCTGGCAAGGGGAGAAATGGCAGTTCTGCTGCCGCCGTCCAATGATTTACGTGGGCAAGTGGGGCCAACAGGACTTCGAGAGCCACGATCCAAATGGAGATGGGAGGGCTCTATTCCTCAGCATCGTAGATGGTGCTCACGATGGCCTGTGGAACGATAGCGAGAGATCTTATGAGGTCGGGACTTACGTATTCCGCTGCCCGGTTTGTGGGAAAAAGAAAGCGCACTGGGACTGGGACTAAACTCCTCAAACGAACCCGACTTCATCAACCGTAGCGGTAGCGATCCTGTTCTTCTAATGCATCTCCAACCTCGGCGGCGACGGGCTGGCTGCCGACTTGTACGGTGGGTTCATCGTCTGTGCCGGGCACGACTAGAACCAGGTCTTGCTCCTGGGTGACACGCTCGCGGGCACGGCGGGTGGCGAGGAGCATCAGGCCGCTGGCGGTGACGATGCCTGCGGCGCAGAAGACGAGCCAGGGGAGCTGGGGGAAGGCAAGTTGGCGGGCGGCGTCATAGAGGAGGCCGCCGCTGAGGTTGCCGAGGCCGCCGCCGATGGCGAGGGCGAGGGAGCTGACCCCAAAGTAGGAGCCGAGGGCGACGGGGTTGGAGAGGCTTGCGGTGACGGTCTGCTGGCTGGGGGTGGCGAGGAGGCCACCGGTGGAGAAGCAGACCACGCAGAGGAGAAGGGCGGGGACGGTGGTCGCCAGGGAGATTGCGCCCAGGCCGAGGCCCATGAGGAGTATGCCAAGGATGAGCAGGGTCAGGGGACGCAGCCAACGCGAGGTGAGGCGGAGCAGAGGGTACTGGAAGAATATGGTCATGGCGGAGTTGACCGCGTACACCAGGCTGACGGTGGCCGCGGTGCCTCCTATAGTGTGGGCGGCCAGGGGGAGCGAGATGGAGAGTTGCACCCACATGAACCAGTAGCCCATCAGCAAGCAGGTGAAGATTACGAAGGGCCTGTCGTGAAGGGCCAGGCGAATGCCGTGGGTGAGGTTTCCGGCCTCGGAGGCCACGCGGACGGACGGGAAGAAGACGAGGGTGACCAGGAAGGTGGCGAAGAAGCAGGCAGCGGCACCCACGGCCACGGTGGAGAAGCTGAAGGGGAGGAGGAGGGCCCCGATCTGGGTGCCGATGGTGAGGCCCAGGCCGCTGGCCACGCCGGAGAGGGAGTAGTAGCGGCCGCGCTCGCTCTCCTGGGTCATGGCGGCGATGGAGGCTTGCCGGGGGGACTCGAAGAGGCTGCCTCCGAGGGCGGCCAGCACTACGGAGAAGACCAGCAGAGGGAAGGTATCGGCCAAGGACATGGAGGCAAAGCCGAGGGTGCGCAGCAAGAGGCCGCCGCAGATGAGGCCCTTGGCGCCGAAGCGGTCGGCCAGCACGCCGCTGATGGGGGTGAGCCCTTGCTGGAGGAACTGTCGGATGGCGAGGACCAGGCCGATGGAGGCCGCAGCCCAGCCCAGGTGGTCGACGTAGTAGACGGAGATGAGCGGGACGACCATGAAGAAGCCGGCCCACATGAGGAAGGTATCGGCGAGGATGGTAGCGAGCCCTCGCCGCTTCTCGCGCGGGCTCAGGGAGTTGGGCGGTGCCATAGGTTTATTTTAGCTTATTCCAACTAGAGAGTTGGAATGAAGAGGGAGAAAGTTGGGGGACACCCCCAACCCCCCGGCAGGGAGACCCCTGCACCCCTCTCCGAACCGCGGCTTGGGTGGAGATATTAAGAGTGTAGATGCTATATTACGCTAGCTCAGGAGGGGCTTGACGTGTCGGGGAAACTTTGCCCGAAGGTTATTTTGGAAGGGACGCGACTGACGTTGAAGACGGAGATCGCGTTCGCGTTGAACGAGCACCCGGGGATAGTGGGGCCGCGCAAGTACAGGTATCACTCGCCTTTGATTTCGGGGAGTGGTGCGCTTTCACGAATTTTCCGTGGGGCAGGGGGCTGATCAACTTCGAGCCGCAAGAGGAGGGTCTGGCCATGGAGACCTACGCCACCTGGGCGCGCCTGTTCGAGCTGCAGCGGTATTATTCCTGGATAATAGATCGCTTCCACATCAGCACGAGGGCTTACCAGTTGGAGGCATATGGCCGGGACTACGATTTCCGCTGGCTGGAGGAGCTGTTGCAGCCGTTGGGCTTCCGATTTGTGCTGTGCACCCGCGCCCCGGAGTCGTTCGAGGCGGCGAGGGCCGAGCGCCTGAAGGTGTCGGGCAAGCCTTCGCAGTACGACGACCTCGATGTGTTCATCGGGGAGCAAGAGCTTATGCGACGGCTTGCGGCGGAGTCGATGCTGCCGGTGCTCGAGATGGACATATAGGACAGCGACGTGTCGCGGGCGGCTGATAGGGTCGCGGAGTGGCTGGCGGAAACGGGCGGGCTCTGGGCGGCTTAGGGACTATAATAGAGGCTGGCACCGGATATGCGTACTAACTTTGATAACGGTAAATCGACACTATAGAGGAGACGCAAGAAAATGGATGAGAACTCGGTTATGCCCTCGGCTTCGACCCCTTTTGGGGCGCGGGTGGCTCAAAGGCTGCGGGATGAGGTGATTATCTGGCTGACTACGGTGGGGGCGGATGGGACGCCTCAGCCTAACCCGGTGTGGTTCCTGTGGGATGGGGCAAGCGTCCTGGTGTACAGCCTGCCACATGCAGGGCGGGTGGCGAACATCAAGCGCAATCCGCGGGTGTCGCTCAACTTGGACGGGAATGGGCGGGGCGGCGATATCATCGTGATCACGGGAGAGGCTCGCATCGTAGAGGAAGAGCCGCCCGCCGACCGGAATACGGTGTACGTCGATAAGTACAAGGAGTACATCGAGCGCAGCTTCAAGACGCCTGAGTACTTCGCGTCGCAGTACTCGCTGCCCCTCAGGATCACGCCGAGGAAGGTTAGGGGAGGGTAGCATGGGGGACACCCCCAAGCCCCCGGCAGGGAGACCCCTGCACCCCTTTTTGTGGGAAAGGAGGTAGTTGGGGGACACCCCCAAACCCCGGCAGGGAGACCCCTGCACCCCGTTGTTGGGGGAGAAGGCAGGGTTGGGGCACCCCCAAACCCCCGTCAGGGGGACCCTTGCGCCCCTTGGGAAGAAATGAGAGTAGGGGGACAGCCCTGGCAGGGAGACCGCTGCACCCGATAAGAAAGGAGGGGTAGCACATGGTCGTGACCAAGAGGATCAACGTTGGCACGCAGGGGGATGGGGATACTGTGGATATTACGGTGGCCGTAGGGCGGGTTATTGGGGAGTCGGGGGTGAGGAGTGGGGTGGTGGCGCTGTTCGGGGTGGGGTCGACCGTGGGGCTGACCACTATAGAGTTCGAGCCGGGGGCGGTGGAGGATTTGGGGAGGGTGTTTGAGGAGATCACGCCGCGGGACGCGGAGTATAAGCATGAGTTGAGGTGGCATGACGATAACGGGCACAGCCACGTTCGGGCCGCGCTGCTGGGACCGTCGCTGGTGGTGCCTTTCACGGACGGGAGACTGGCGGTTGGCACCTGGCAGCAGATTGTTGTTGTGGACTTCGATACGAGGCCTCGGCAGCGGGAAATCGTGGCTCAGGTGATGGGCGAATGAGCGGGCAGTTCAGGCCGGTGCGGGATCTGGGCCTGTCCGCGCTCGCGGGGATGCGCTCGTGGTCGGCTCCGGCCTGGCTGAGCTACGTGGCGACACGGGATCCCGGTGGGTTGGAGGGCACGCCCTTTGGCATCCTGGCATCGCGGAAGGCGCTGGCTTTCACGGTCCTGTCGGCCCTGGGGGAGAGCCTGGTGGATAAGACGCCGCTACCGCCACGGCGCACGCACCCGGTGCTGCTCACCTGGCGGGTATGCATGGGGGCGTTCGTCGGGGCGGCAGTGTTTGCTCGGGAGCGCCGCTCGCCTCTCGCCGGGGCGATCCTCGGTGGGGTGGCGGGGGCGGCTTCTACGTACGCGAGCTACGAGCTGCGGCGGCGGGCGGTGCGGAAGCTGGGGTGGCCCGACCTGGTGGTGGCGGTGTTGGAGGAGGGGCTGGTTCAAGGCGCGGGGTGGGGTATCGCCAGGGCGCAGCTTCGCGGGGATTAGGGCCGCGGGGCGGTCATATTGCTTACTGCCGGTAGTACGGCGTCCATCATAGGCTCCAGCGCCTGGTGGCCGGCGGGGCGGTGGAGTATCCAATACCCCAGGCTTAATCATTATCGGCAGCCCGCAGTCGTAGGGGCAGGCCCCAGCCCCAGAGGGGACCCCGTGCTGCCTGCCCTCGTGCGCTAATTCCGGCCTTGGTGGTACACGACCTGGGCAGGCAACGGGGGCCTGCCCCTACGGTGGGACGTTGGGTGGTAGAAACACAGGGCGCAGCAAGCGGCGCCCCTACGGATCCAGGTCTTTGATAGAGAATGAGTAAGGCCTAATCCAGTACTTAAATCCACTTAATGTCCCCCTCCAAGGTGTGCTATAATCGAGGGGAAGGGAACCGGTCTGAGCAATAGGGCGGTTCGCTTCCGGTATTTTTGTTGTTCGCGTTCGGGCCCTATGAGTTGGGGTCTATTTCGGTCTACCTGGAAAAGGTAGGCAGGTGCCGGCGGGCACCAAGCACTAGAAGGAGACGGCAATAATATGGTAAGCGAGACGGTGAGGTCCGCTAAGCGGGGGACGAAGGCGCCCAAGCCCGCAAAGCAGTTCGATTTCTGGGTGGTGCCCCACACCCACTGGGACCGCGAGTGGTATATGCCTTTCGAGGACTTCCAGATGCGGTTGGCGGTGACGGTAGACGAGGTGCTGGACGTGTTGGAGAAGGACCCTACGTTCAGCCATTTCACGCTGGATGGACAGTCGATTGTGCTGGAGGACTACCTGGAAATCCGGCCCTGGCAGGAGGAGCGACTGAGGCGACTGCTGGCCTCCGGGCGGATGGAGGCGGGGCCATTCTACGTGCTGCCCGACACGTACCTGGTGGGGCAGGAAGCGCTGGTGCGTAACGTCATGATAGGCAGGCAGGTATGCGAGCGGTACGGCGGGTCGCCGATGGAGGTGTGGTACGAGCCTGACACGTTCGGGCACATCGCGCAGACGCCGCAGTTGGCGAACGGCCTGGGGATCAAAAGTTTCATGTTCAGCCGGGGGTTGGGGGACGAGGCCGAGGAGTTGGGGGCGGTCTTCTCGTGGGAGGGGCCGGATGGCAGCCGGGTGCTCGCGGTGCGCCAGCTCGACGGGTACGGGAACGCCGCGGGGCTGGGCTACTGGACAGGCCGCGGAGGCGAGGTGGGCGACGTGCCCGAATTGTGGCCGCAGGCGGCGGTGGAGCGCATCGGGGAGATCATGGAGCGCTATGGAAAGCAGTTGGAGATCGTGGGCATGAAGGACGTGCTGCTATGCAACGGCACAGATCACCGGGCGATCCAGGGCAATCTGCCAGGCATCCTGGCCGAGTGCCGAGATAGGATGCCTGGGGCCTCATTCAAGATAGCTACGTTTACCCAGTATGTGAAGGCCATCTCGGAGTACACGACCAATGTGAAGACCTACCAGGGCGAGCTTTGCGGGGGCCGCGAGCAGCCGGTGTTGAGGGGCGTCAATTCCACCCGGATCTACCTGAAGCAGGCCAACGAGGCAGCGGAGCAGGCGCTGGGGATCGCGGAGACGCTGGCCGCGCTGGCCTCAATGAAGCACAGGGCGCGAGGCGGTGGGGAGTTCAGCTACCGCTACCCGGCTGCAGAGCTAAACCACGCCTGGCGAAAGGTGCTAGCCAACCACCCGCACGACTCGATATGCGGGTGCTCGGTGGACGAGGTGCACGAGGCGATGATGCACCGCTACCAGAGCGCACGCCTGGTGATCAAGCGGATCAAACGCGAGGCGAAGGCGGCGCTGGCTGGGACGAAGGAGCGGTACAGCTACCGTGAGGCCGGTGGAGAGGCCCAAAGCCTGGCGAACACGCTGCCCTGGTCACGTACCAGGGCGGTCGAGCTGCTGATACCGCCGGGGTTGGAGGACGCGAAGGAGATAGTGGCCGAGACTGAAAGCGGGATCGGGCCGGTGCAGGTTACGAGCCGAGAGGGGGAAACGAAGGGCATAGCGGTGTTCACGGTGCCGGGGATGGGCACGAGCCAGGTGCGGTTGCGGGCGTGCAAGGGTGATCCCGCCGGGAGCGCGGCCCGAACGTGCGGCCCGAAAGCTATCGAGAACGAGTTCTACAGGGTGGAGGCGGGGCTCGATGGCACGCTGAGCGTACTGGCAAAGCGCACCGGTGAGGTGTTCCAGGGCCTGCACTACCTGGAGGATCGGACGGACCGCGGCGACGAGTACAACTTCTCACCGCTTGAGGGGGAGAGTACGTGGGATAGCCGCGAGATGCAGGCGAGGGTGCGGGTTAAGTCGGGTGGCCCCGTGGTGGCGGAGTTGCAAATTGAACTGACGGCCAGGTTGGGGAGGGCGCTGACCACTTCCAGAAAGGGGCGCAGCAAGGACATAGTGGCCTGCCCCATCAGCACGAGGGTGAGGCTGGCGGCGGGCGTGGACCGCATAGAGTTTGAGACGACGGTGACCAATCGTGCGCATGACCACCGGCTGCGGGTGCTCTTCCCCGCCCCCGGCTCGGGGCAGGAAGTGCGGGTGGAGGGGCACTTCGCGATGCTAACGAGGTCTGCGAAGCCAGCGTGGAGCGGGCGGGGCTGGTACGAGCCGCCCGCGGAAACGCACCACATGCTGGGCACGGCGACCTCGGGCAAGCTGGCGCTGATGACCAGGGGGCTGCCGGAGTACGAGGCGGTGCCGAATGACGCGGGGGGCGTGGACCTGGCGCTGACGCTGCTTCGCTGCGTAGGGTGGCTGAGCCGCGACGACCTGGGCACGCGACCTGGTCACGCGGGACCACCCCTCGAAACGCCGGGGGCGCAGTGCCAGGGGTCTTACACCTTCCAATACGCCGTGCGCTTCATTGATAATGAGAGCGACGCGGCGCTCACGCGGGCCGGGCAGGACTACCGGACTGATTTTGGCTGTGGGCCCGCAGGGATGGAAGCGAACGGGCTGCTGGAGGTTGAAGGCGAGGGCTTCGCCTTCTCGACCCTCAAAGGCGCGGAGGATGGCAAAGGCGTGATACTCCGCATCTACAACCCTTCAGGCACCCCAACGGAGGCCAGGGTCAGTGGGGCGTTCTCCTCTATCCACCGTTGCAGGTTGGATGAGAAGCACCCGCAGCCGGTTGGGCCGGTCGTGTGCCTGGGAGGGTATGAGATCGTAACTCTGAGGTTGGAGTAGGGGAAAGGGAATAGTTGGGGGACACCCCCAAGCCCCCGGCAGGGAGACCCCTGCACCCCCTTATATTACCTCCGGTAGATGAGGCCGCGGGTGGTGGCTTCGGGGGTGAGGTCGGGGGCGTAGAGGGTGCGGATTGTTTTGTTGAATATCAGGTTGGCCAGGGCGATTACTGTGATGATGAGGCCGGAGCCCACGAAGAGGGCGCTGGGGCCGATTTGCTCGGCTAGGAGGCCGCCCATGGCGATGGATATGGGCTGGATGCCCCAGGCGATGGTGCGGCGGGCGGCGAAGATGCGGCCCCGCTCGGCGTCGGGCGTGTAGGACATCCAGATGGTCTGGCTGGGGATGTTGACCAGGGGGCCGAATACTCCTATGACCAGACCGACCCCGAGGGAAAGGGGCACCAGGGTGGAGAGGCCGAAGACGATCTCGGCGAGGCCACCTATGGCCCAGCCGATGCAGACGCCCCAGGCCATGGGCTTGATGGCGAAGCCGCGGCTGAAGAAGAGGGCCCCGATGAGGGTGCCCACGGCCATCGCGCCGCTGACCAGGCCGAAGACGAAGGCCCCGCTCATGCCGAAGGACTCGGCATTGGGAGCAAGCCGGTCCTTAATGATGAGGGCTTCGAGCGGGTAGGTGGGCGCGATGAGGAAGTTGCAGGTGGTGAAGATAAGCAGGAGGTAGAGGATGGCCCGGTGGGCCCATATCCACCTGTAGCCGTAGGTAGCGTCGTCCACCAGCTTGCGGAAGGCGCTCTTGCCGCCACCGTCGTCAGCTTTGGGCGAGGGGATCTTGGCCAGGAGGGTAGCCACGGTAGCGAACCAGAAGCTGAGGGCGTTTATGACCATGGTGACGGGCAGGCCTACCAACCCCACCAGGGTGCCGCCGAAGAGGGGGCCGGCGATATTGCTCACGCTGCCAGAGGTGGCGTAGAGGCCGTTGGCGCGGGCTAGGGCGGCCTCCGGCACGAGATTGGGGATGGAGGAGTCGAGGGCCGGGCCGTGAATGGCGCTGCACGCGGAGAGGATCACCGCACCCGCGTACACCTGCCATAACTGCAGGTTGCCCGTGGCCAGGAGGGCCGCCAGGGCCGTAACGGCAAGGCCCTGCGCGCCGTCCATGATGGCGATCAGGGTTTTGCGGTTTGTGCGGTCGATGAGGGAGCCGGCGATGAAGGGGAGGGTGACGCTGGGTATGAACCAGCAGAGGGCATAGCCCGCGAGGGCCGTGGCCGAGCCGAGTTCCTGGGTGATCCACCAGGCCATGGCGATGCCGTAGAGCCCATCGCCCAGCATGGAGACACTCTGCCCCGACCAGACGAGCCAGAAATCGCGGGCCCCGCGGAGTGAGACGCTAGACTGCTCGGTAGCCTCCGCGGTGAGAGTTCCATCAGCGGCGGCCGCTTCCAGAGGGGCCTCGTTAGGAGGTCCCGCCGCGGGAGCGGTTGTGCTCTGGAAATCAACTGTTTGCGCTTCCTGGATCTCGTCGAGGGCCATTGGTGCTCCTGCAAAGCAAAACAAACCGGCACAGGTGATAAGGCGTGGGCAGATTATATAGGGTAATCGAGGGGGGTGTATCGGTCTGGAGGCTGAACCTGTGGGTAATTGTGTTATTATCTTCTGTGGGCGAGCAACGATAACCAGGACTATATCAGGCTAATATCAAACGGAGTGATAACATAATGATAATGCCGGCAGATAAATTGAACGAGAGCGAGGCTGATGGATCAGCAGATGACGGACGTGAGCACTCTCCTGTGAACAGCACCGAGGCGATAGAGCGCGGGCTGGCCGGGAAAACGATAGCGATGGTAGGGCTCTCAAGCAAGGCCACCAGTCCGAGCTTAGCCGTGGCTACCTACTTGCAGTCGCAGGGGTACAGGATAATACCGGTCAACCCCAGCGAAACGAGCGTGCTGGGGGAAAAGGCTTATCCGGCTCTTGGCGACATACCGGAGAGGGTGGACGTGGTGGACGTGTTCCGAAGGGCGGAGCAGACGCCCGCCATCGCACGGGAGGCGGCGGAGATCGGGGCCGGGGTGCTGTGGCTGCAGTTGGGCATCGCCAACCACGAGGCGGCGCGGATAGCCGGGGAAGCCGGGCTGACGGTGGTCATGAACCGCTGCATGAAGGTCGAGCACACCGCCCGCCACCCTCATTCTTAATTCATCCAAACAGCAACCACCCAGAAGCCGGAGGCCTCTGGGTGGTTGCTGTTTCTAGATACTATCCTTTGACGGAGCCGGCGAGGAGGCCGCGGATGAAGTAGCGGCCCAGGAAGATGTAGACCAGGAGGGTGGGGAGGGCGGTCATGAGGGAGCCGGCCATTTGCATGCCGTAGTCGGTGCCCGACTGGCTGGAGCCGAGGCCGGCGAGGGCCACGGTCACGGGTTGGGAGGCGGGGTTGCTGTTGAGGGTGACGGCGAAGAGGAACTCGTTCCAGATCGCGGTGAACTGCCAGATCATCACGACCACGAAAGCGGGCAGGCTGAGGGGGAAGACGATGTCCTTGTAGATGGCGAAGAAGCCCGCGCCGTCGACGGTGCCGGATTCTATGAGCTCGGTGGGCACGCCGACGTAATAGTTGCGGAAGATGAGCGTGGTGATGGGTATGCCATATATCACGTGCACCAGGATGAGGCCAGGTATGCTGGCGTAGAGGCCGGGGATCGACTGCATGAACTGAACCAGGGGGATGAGGATGCTCTGGTAGGGTATGAACATGCCGAACAGCAGCAGCGTGAAGATCAATTCGGAGCCGGGAAACCTCCACTTGGAGAGGACATAGCCGTTCATGCTACCGAGCACGGCGGATATGATAACCCCCGGTATCACCAGCAGGAAGCTATTGCGGAAGCCGGGGCCCAACACGTCGAAGGCCTTACGGAAGTTGTCAAATGTAATGGATTTTGGGGGCTCCCAGATGCTGCTGTTGGTGACCTCCTGGATGCTTTTGAGCGAAGTCATGATAGCCACGTAGACGGGCACCAGGAAAAAGAGAGCTAAGAGCCCGAGGATGATGTATATCCACCACGGAGTGCTTCTTTTGCGGGTGGTTTCGGAACGTGTGGTTTCGAGAGCCGAGGCAGAAGCGCTCATGAGCCGGCCTCCGATCGCCTGTTGACCACCAGGTAAGGCACTATCACGATTGCCACCAGCACCAGCATTATTGCCGAGATGGCCGCCGCACGACCGTACAGATTGTCGTTGAAAGCCAGTTGCCACATATAGAGGGAGGGCATATCTGTGACGAAGCCGAGAGACTTGCTGGACCCGGTCATCACGTATACCAGGTCGAATATCTTGAGCGAAATATGGCCGAGGATGATGAGCGCAGAGAGGATGATGGGATTGATCAGCGGGATGACGATGTGGCGATAGAGGCTTATCTCACTGGCTCCATCGACTCGCGCGGCCTCCCGCAGCTCGTCGGGGATGCCGCGAAGAGCAGCGAGGAACATGGCCATGGTGAAGCCGGACATTTGCCACACGGCCGCGACTATCACGGCGGCCAGGGCCAGGTTGCGGTTGGTGACCCAGCCCAGGTCGAGGAAAACCCAGCGCCAGATGGTGCCGGTAACCACGAAGGAGAGGGCCATTGGGAAGAGGAAGACGTTACGGAAGAAGCTCTCACCTTTGATGTGCTGGTCCAGCAATATCGCCAGAAGGAGGCCCAGGACCGTGCAGCCTACCAGGAAGGCAACGGTGAAAACGGCATTATTGCGAAGGTCGATTTGAAACCTGGGGTCGTTGAAGATAATCTGGAAGTTGCGTAGGCCGGTGAAATCGGCGGCCGGGAAGCTGATGGGGCCGAACCGGTTCATGGGGGCCAGGCCCTTCCAATTGGTGAGCGCGGACCAGCCGTTGACCGCGATGAAGCCATAGACGAAGATGGCTATGGCGATGATCGAAGGCAGTACCATGAGTATGGCGATGAGCTTATCCTGGCTGATAGGCCTGCGCCGCCTGGCCGCCACAACCATGGGGGCCGGTTCCTCCCTCGCCGATGGCCTCGTTGGAGCCTGGGGGGTTACCACGTTACTCATGCTTAGCCTCGGTTTTGTCTTGAGTTATAGGGGAGAGGTATACCTCTCCCCTATAACTCGGAACGCAGAACTTACTTGAGAAGGTCGGTGGCCTTGGCAGCAAGGTCGGCGGCGGTTTTCGCCGCTTGTGCCGGGTCGCTGGCGGCCGCGACGAAGGCGTTGATGCCATCGTTGAGGGCGCTGGCGAACGCGTCGTTGGTGGCCGAGCCGTGCGGGGCGCTGCCCACAAGCGACTTGGCCGACGCGAAGTCGGCGTTGGCGCTCTTCATGTAGACATCAAACTGGCTGGTGTCGACATCGGTGCGAGCCGGTATCGAGCCCTTGCGCAGGTTGAAGGTTACCTGGCCAACCTTGGAGCCGATAAGCTTGAGGAAGTTCTTGGTGTTCTGGGCATCCTTGGCACCCTTGGGTAGGCCAAAGCTGTCGGTGATGACCTTGAAGATGCCCTCGGTGCCCGGGGTGGGCATCCAGCCGATATCGGTGGACCAGTTATCCTTGTCGTTGGCCTGGAAGTAGCCCTTGGCCCAGTCGCCCATAACGGTCATGGCCGCGGTGCCCTTGAGCACTTCGCCCGCCGCCTGGTCCCAGGTTTGGGCGGCATTGTCTTTGTTAATATAGCCGCCGGTCCAGAGCTTCTGCATCACGCCGAGCGCGGCGACCACGCCGGGATCGGTCCAGTCCGCCTTACCCGACATGAGGGCGTTGAATTTGTCGGCGCCCACGTTAGCGAGCAGGGCATCTTCGAAGAGCATGGTAACAGGCCAGGCGTCCTTGCTACCGACGGCGAAGGGGGCGATCCCTTTGGCCTTGAGGGCTTCAGAGACTGTGTAGATGTCGGCCCAGGTCTTCGGAGGGGTGAGGTTGTTGTCCTTGAAGACCTTCGTGTTGTAGAAGAGCACGTTGCCGCGGTGGATGTTCGCGGGCACCGAGTAGATCTCCCCACCGTCGCTGACCATGGAGAGCAACTGGGCGGGGTAAGCGCTCTTCATATTCATGTCAGTATAGATCGAGGTGACCGGGTCCATGCGGCCGGCTTTGACGTAGCCATCGATAAGCTCGGGGCCGCCGTGTACCTGGAAGGTATCGGGCGGGTCGTTGCCCTGCATACGGGTCTTGAGCACGGCCTTGGCATTGTTGCCCGCACCGCCGGCTACCGCTGCATCCACGACCTGGACCCCAGGGTAGAGCTGCTTGTAGAGGTTGAGTATGTCGTTCTTGCCGTCGGCCTCGCCGCCGGCGGTCCACCAGCTAAAGAACTCGAACTTGCCCGAAGCGCTCGGGTCGGGCTTGATGCCCTCGGCGGCGAGCGCGGCCATCTGGTCTGTGGTGCCGGTGGTGCCGGTCATGGCAGCGGTGGGGGTCTCGCCCGCCATGGCAGCCTCCGTGGGCGTCATAGCCGCCGCCGGGGTATCGGTGGCAGCCGCCGCAGGCGTGTCAGTAGCGGCCGCGGCCGCAGCCGCGGGTGTATCGGTGGCAGCGGCGGGCACGGAGGTAGGCGTAGAAGTGTCGCCACCGCAGGCCGCCAGCAAAGGCATCAGGATGACCGCGAGGGCGATCAACCAGGTGATGCGTGATTTGAACAGGGACATTGTGATTCTCCTCCTTTGGAGTGTCCATTTTCCAATTTTGTAATACCGGGTGAATGTTTAAAGTAGCCTTATGGTCTTTATTTGGCGATGCGCACCACCCCCTTCGGGACCGGAATGCCGGGGCTGGGTTGACTATTGACTTTGTGATCCAAGCTCAAAGTTATCCCAGGGCAAGCCAAAACTTGAAACCTACACGAATTAGCAGCGTAATAGATTGAAGGGACTGCCGTATTTGGCATTCAAACACTTGCATTATAGGATACGAGTGGGCAGTGCTGTCAAGGTCTGGCTGGGGATCGAGGGTCGGGGGTCAGAGGTCGGGGATTGCAGGCAGACACTGAGCCCTGATGCCCGTGCAAACTTTGTATAATATCAGACAAGGACAGATCTACGAGCGGCTTTGGACCCCACACTAAAATAGAGAGAATTGTAAAGACATGGTAATCGCGAAAAGATATGGTCGAGCGCCGCGGGTTATCGCGCTCGCAGTGCTTGTGGCGGCTTCGCTTTGCGCGCCGGGGTTGCGCGTGGCGCCCACGGCCGCGCAGGCAGGGAGCCAGACGTTCCCGGAGACGGGGAAGACGGTGCAGGGCAAGTTCCTGAGCTACTGGAACAGCCACGGCGGGCTCGCGCAACAGGGCTACCCGATCTCTGATGAGATGCAGGAGAAGTCTGACACCGACGGCAAGTCGTATACGATGCAGTACTTCGAGCGGGCAGTGTTTGAGGCACACCCGGAGAACAAGGCCCCTTACGATGTGCTGCTGTCGCTTCTGGGCAGCTACACATATAAGCAGAAGTATCCCAACGGGGCCACCAACCAGGCGGCAAACAGGAGCGCAGGCTCGGTGACTTTCCCGGAGACGGGCAAGACGGCGGGTGGGCTTTTCCTCACCTACTGGCAGCAGCACGGCGGCCTGGCGCAGCAAGGCTACCCCATCTCGGAGGAGTTCCAGGAGAAGAGCGACCTGGACGGCAAGACCTACACCGTCCAATACTTCGAGCGCGCGGTGTTCGAGTCCCACCCAGAGAACAAGGCCCCCTACAACGTGCTGCTGTCGCAACTGGGCACGACCCGTTACAGCGCGGCGTATGGGTCGCGCCACCTGGACACGTTCGAGCGGGTGTGGGCGTTGGTGCGAGACCATTACGTGTACACCGATTTCAGGGGGCTGAACTGGCAGGCAGTACACGATGAGTACGCAGCGAAGATTAAGGCCGCGCCGAACGGGGACGCGGCGTATGACCTCATAGCCGAGATGATCGAGAAGCTGAACGACAGACACTCCGGGTTTGAGAACCCGCAGGAGGCTAAAGAGGACGACGCCTTGCAGCAGGGCACGCTGAAGCTCTCCGGTATCGGGGTGATAACGCAGTGGGTGGACAACGGGGTGCGCATCCAGTTCGTGATACCGGGCAGCCCCGCGGAGCAGGCCGGCCTCAAGCCGTTCGATGTGATAAGGGCGGTGAACGGCACGCCCCTCCAGAATATCAACGACGCGCCCCACCTGATACGAGGGGCGGCGGGCACGCAAGTGACGCTCACGATCGAGTCGCCGGGCAAGGCGGCGAGGGACGTGACGCTGGTGCGGGCCGAGGTGACTTACACCTTCCACGCCGCTGCGCGGAGGCTGCCGGGGACGAATATAGGGTTCCTGGACATGCCGACGTTCTACAAGTTCGGCATCGCGGGCGAGGTGCAGCAGGAGTTGCAGAAGCTGGCCGCGTCGGGGCCGGTGGACGGGCTGATAATCGACCTCCGGGAGAATGGGGGCGGGTTCATCAGCGAGCTTGTGGACACGGAGAAGCTCTTCCTGGACGGAGGCAAGACGGGCTATGAAGCCACGCGGACCTCGCGCACGACGGATACGGTGCCCACAGGTGCCACGCTGGCGGCGCTCCGGGGCAAGCCAATAGTGCTACTTGTGAGCAATTCGTGTGAGAGCGCGTGCGAGCGCTTCTCGGTGGCGATGCACGACCTGAACCGGGCGAAAGTGGTGGGCACGACCACGGCGGGCAACACAGAAACGGTGCAGCCGTACGACCTGGCCGACGGCTCACGCCTGGCCCTGGCCTTCGCCACCTTCGAGCGCCCGGACGGCACGAGCATCGAGGACAAGGGCCTGGTGCCCGACGTGACGATGGACGTGCCATGGTACGAGCACCCGATAGAGGAAGACCCGCAGGTGCTCGCTGCCGAGGGGATTATTCAGGGGAAGTAGGCAGTAGGCAGTCGGCAGTCGGCCTACCACCTGTTCCCTAGCCCCTTTCCCTCCCAGGGAAGGGGGCTCCTATCAGGGAAGGAGGCAGGCAATCATGAGGCAGCCGTCTAGCAAAGGTAGGAGCACGCGGGTTTCACAGACTATCAAAGCGCCGCGAGAGATAGTCTATCGGGCATTCCTTGAGCCAGGTGCGGTGGCATCGTGGCTTCCACCTGATGGCATGAGAGGTCTAATAGATACCTTCGAGCCGCGGGAGGGTGGCAAGTTCCGAATGTCGCTTACGTACCTGGACCGTCTTAATGCACCGCGTGGCAAGACATCCGAAGACACGGACACATTCGAGGGGAGGTTTGTCGAATTGCTCCCCAATGAGAAGATTGTCTGGGTCGTTGAGTTTGAATCCCAGGAGCCAGACTTCGCAGGCGAGATGAGAATCACCTGGATCCTGGCGGACGTCGAGGGAGGAACCGAAGTCACCGCACTCTGCGAGGACATCCCAAAGGGTATACGCCTCGAAGACAACGAAATGGGTTCGAGGCAATCTCTACGAAAGCTGGCCTCATTCATCGAGCGTGGCACCAACGACCCCGTGCCGCATTGAATATCAATCCTGTGGAAACCTAATGCCGGCGTTACGACGGCCGGTGGAGCAAGACCGATTCAGAGACGGTGGTGTTCACAGAATCGGTACCTGGCTCGGGTCCAACCCTGAAATCACACCGAGTCCTGGCCCGAGGTGTCTGCGAGGGCCAGGGGGTAGACGGGGCCGCTGCCGGATTGGCGCAGGAGGGCGGCTACTAAGGTGAAGGTCCAGCGGGAGTCTACAGTGTCATCGAGGAGGAGGACGGGGCCGGGGTGGGGCTGGCCCGGGGGAACGCGGAAGGCTCCGTCGAGGTTGTGGGCCTGCTGGTAGCTGTTCTCCATCTCTTTCTGCGGGCGGCTGGGGCGGACGCGGCGCACGCAGGGGACGAAGGGGAGGCCGAGGAGGCGGGCCAAGCGAGCGGCGAAATCTGGCATTAGCTCGGGGTGGGACTGGGCGGGGATATAGGTGACCCAGGTGGGGGCTGGATCGGGGCGCCAGCGCTCGCGGACCAGGGCGGCTGCGGCTGCCACTAGCTCCTCATCGAAACGGCCGTCGACCTCGCGGCCGTGGCGCACCTCCTCGCCCCAGCCATCGTCGCCCCACATGCAGAGGGCTCGGCCCTCCTCGGCGCGCAGGTCGAGGGGGATGTTGCCCTTGAGCCAGCCGTGGGAGGCGAGGGCGTCGGGGGGCCACTGCTTGCGAGGCTCTATCGTTTCGTCGCCTCCGCGGAGGAAGCGCGTGGCCTCGCGCAGGAGGTCGGGGGAGAAGGTCTCGGGGAGGAGAGGGGCGCCATTGCAGACGGCGCAACGGCCGCAGGGCTGGGGGTCCTCGTCGTCCAGCTCGCGGGCGAGGAAGAGCATGAGGCATTCGCGGCTTTGCATGTACTCCTGCATGCGGGCCTGCTCGCGGTAGCGCAATTCGGTGAGCCGCTCGATTTTGTCGCGGTCGGAGGTGTAGGGCACGGGCGTGGCGTACCAGCGTGGGCCCTGCTTGGCGACGGGCGGTGGTGACTTCATCACCAGGCTCTTGAGCACCTTGTCGATTTGCGAGCGGCTGAGGTTTACCTGGCGCTCCATCATGGGCACGGAGAGGCCATCGGGCGCATCGCGGAGCGCGGCCAGAACCTCGTCGATGTGGGCCTCGGGCGGGAAGGCGGTGCGTATGAAGTGCTCGGTAATCTCCTGATCCTCGGCGCCGTTGAGGAGCACGGCGTAGGCCTGGGGGAGGGCGCGGCCCGCGCGGCCCACCTGCTGGTAGTAGTGGACCACCGAGCCGGGACGCTGGTAGTGTATGACGAAGCCGAGGTCGGGTTTGTCGAAGCCCATACCAAGGGCGGTGGTGGCTACCAGGGCCTTGATGCAGTTGTCGAGGAGGCGCTGCTCCAGGTCTTCGCGCTCGGAGGTGTCGCGGTCGCCCCAGTAGGCGTGGGCGTCGATGCCCCGAGAGCGGAGCCACTCGGCCACGCGCTGGGCGTCGCGGATGGTGAGGGTGTAGATGATACCGCTGCCCGGCATGGTGGGGACGTGCTCCGCGAGCCAGGAGAGCCTCGCGGCCTGGCTGGGGAGGTAGATGTTCTGGAGGCGCAGGCTTTCGCGGACGAGGGGGCCGCGGGAGACGCCGACCGCCGAGCCTAGCTGCGCCTGCACGTCGTCTACCACGCGGTTGTTAGCGGTAGCGGTGGTGGCGAGGACTGGGATGTTGGGCGGGAGGGCGCGCAGGATGCGGGCGATGCGCAGGTAGTCGGGGCGGAAGTCGTGGCCCCAGTCGGATATGCAGTGGGCCTCGTCCACCACGAAGAAGCCGATGCGAGCGGTGATGGGCTCCAGCACGGTCTCGCGGAAGTCGTCGTTAGCGAGGCGCTCCGGGGAGATGAGGAGAATGTCTACCTCGTTGGCGGCCAGGCGCTCGTAGATGGCGGCCCAGTCATCTTTGTTGCTGGAATTGACGGTTTCGGCGCGGACTCCCAGGCGCTCGGCGGCGAGGAGCTGGTTGCGCATGAGGGCGAGCAGTGGAGAGACAAGGAGGGTGGGGCCCGCGCCCCGGTCGCGCAGCAGGCGGGTGGTGAGGAAATAGACGACGCTTTTGCCCCAGCCGGTGCGTTGCACGACGAGGAGGCGGGCATGATCTTGCACGAGGCTCTCGATGGCCTCCCATTGGCCCTCCCTGAAGTCGGCGGTGGGGTCGGCCAGGGCCTGGCGGAGGAGGGCCTGGGATTGGGGTTTCAGGGTATCGGTCAAGGTTCGTCACTTTCGTAGGGGCAGGCCCCCGTTGCCTGCCCGGTTCGCCAGCCGAGGGGTTGGTGGTATAAGACCAGGGCAGGCAACGGGGGTCGTCCGCTTCGCTACCGGCCCTACAGTCTATTATCCCTTATTTGGGGGTTCTATGTGACCTGGGCGCTCTTTTGGTCCTCCTTCAGCTCCAATGCCTGTGCGACCGTGTTGGCCAGGTCTTGGAGGGTTTCGCGGTCCCGGGGTGAGTAGGGGAAACCGTTATGGCGGGGGCCGAGGGAGATTGTGCCCAGTTGCTCGCGGCTGCCCTGGAGGGGCACGCTGATACAGGGTTCGCCGTCCCAATCGCCGAGGACGTAGACCTGCTGGGGATGGCCATCGCGGTCCAGGTAGACCGCCCCGCTTGCGGCCTGGAAGGCGGAGGTCGATTCGGTAAGAAGGCGTTGGCTGAGCTGTTCGGTACTGTTCAACTGGACGAAGGAGCGTACCTGCTCGCCGAAGGCCTGGAGCTTCGTGGTGGGGTCGGGGACCTCTTTGAAGCGCCTGTCGACGACGCCCTGCAAGCCGTTCTTGATGGGAGTGAACGAGGAGGCGAGGATGAGGGTGGTGATCACGATAGCGGCGTCGGATTGCTCGCCGGTGACGGCCAGGAAAAGCTTTTGGAAAAGGGCGATGGAGGCGGAATAGACGCCCGCGAGGATGGCGGTGAGGGGCACGTAAACCAGGGTGCGGTTGATGAGCAGGTCAATGTCGTACAGGCGGTACTTGAAGATGGCGATGCCGGCGGCAATGGGGAAAGAGGCGACGACGAAGATGGTGAGCGCGTTCTCTATGGGGTCGGGTATTGAAATGGAGAAGATACTAAGGATGCCGAGGACGAGGAATTGGGCGACTCCGATGGCGGCAGCGTAGGCGAACCACTTGAGCTGTTGCCGCTCCTCGCCATGAGCGCGGCGGAAGCGAACGATGACGGAGATGCCGCACGCTACGATAATTACCAGGATGAGAGGATCCCCCACCACCTTGCCCACGCGCTCGAAAGCGTCTATCCCCAACGGGTTGTTGATGGGCAGCGCCTGGGTGACTGGGCCGACCTTGAAAGCGTTCAACACGCCGACCAGCACGACGGCGACCGCGGCGAGCCAGGCGAAGGGGCGCCAGCGTTGCGAGGGGAGATGGCCGTCGGGGAATAGGAGGAGCAGGAAAGTGAACATAAGGAAGAAGCCGACCTGGAGGGGCCAGGTGGTGAGCCAGGCCATGGCGAGGCCGGCGGGGAGGGAGCCAGGGTGTTGGAGCACGGCGTAACGGGCGTAATCTTCGGCAAAGGCCCCTAGCATGACGAGGAGGGCCGCGGAGCAGAAGATCCAGCCGATGGGGTTCTCCGGGCGACGCGAAGCGATGATGGCGCCGACCGTGGCGTAGGCGATGAGGGTGGGCGCAGCGGTGAGGTTGATGCCGAGATTGGACGTGAAGGAGTCAGGGTCGCCTGCGTAGGCGATGATAATGCTGGTGATGAGGAGGGCCATGGAGAGCACCCACATGAACCAACCAAGCAGGCGGACAGGGCCGGCGGCTTGCGGGCGGTCTTGCGCGTCGCTCTCAAGCCGGCCTTCGTCTGCCGGCTCGACAATATGCTGCTCGACTTCCATAACCATGCCTTGCTTTCGGCTTCGCCGGGTGGCGGATAGGGCCCGGCTTACGCGCAGGCCCGCGCAGTGTGTGCACGCTGCTGTGTACCTACAGTTAAAGCACTAGCGGGGGAGGTTGTCAATAGGGGGAAGACCCCTCACCCCCCGGCCCCCTCTCCCTGCGGGAGAGGAGGAGAATAAAATGAACTTTGGGGGACACCCCCAACCCCCCGGCAGGGAGACCCCTGCACCCCTTTCTTGGAGGATACCCCAAGCCCCTTAGTGGGGAGAGCCCCTCACCCCAGGCCCCCTCACGGGGACAATAATATGAGCTTTGGGGGACACCGAAACCCCCGGCAGGGAGACC
>JBJMMB010000406.1:0-4513 GCA_045805005.1 Chloroflexia bacterium | reverse complement strand
CCGTGGGATTGCCACTCGCGGAAGTCCTGGCCCATGTGGGAGGCCACGCCGTAGGCCAGGCGGGAGGCGAGATCCTGAGCACGGTCGTATTGCATCTCGCCGCGCCGCACGCGTTCGAGCACCTCGCGTATGAGGCGGTAGTCGTCGGGGGTGACGTCGCGCAGGGAGATGCCGGGGAGAGGGTCTGGGCGGGCGTTGGCGGCGTTGGCGGCGTAGGGTTAGGGCGATTCGGGGTAGGAGTAGGGGCTGGGGACGGGCTGGGAGACGCGCACGTCGCGCAGGCGGGTTTGGGTGCCCTCTCTGACGACGATGGTGTTGGCCGCCATGTCCCCCAGGCGGCGGGCGTCCTTATCTATGAACATGAAGGTCAGGCCGATGCCGTAGAACCCCGGCATGAAGTCGACCAGGCGTACCAGGTTCCGAATCACGGCCTCCCCGGCGCCTATCGGCTGGCCGCTTCGCCTGAGCACCCGCAGTTTGCCCGACCGCTTGCCGGGGGTCTGGCCGTGCCAAACAATCTCGAAGATCATGAAGTAGCCCCAAATCACGGCGAAGGTGACAAGAATCAGCACGGCGACCAGTAGATACGTGCCCGCGCTGGCCTCGTCGCTGCCCAGGGCGCCGCCGAGGCCAGCGACAGGCAGGAGCGAGAAGGTGGAGCAATACAACAGGAAGAGCAGCAGCGCTATTATCAGGTGGTCGAGCAGCGAGGCCATGAAGCGCGAGCCGATGCCCGCCATCTCGTAGTGGAAGGCCACCTGCTCGGGTGTGGAGATTGTGAGTTGCTCGTCCATTAGTTGCTTTCGCCTCTCCCCGTGGAGGGGAAAATAAGGGGGATTTTGGGGGACACCCCCAAGCCCCCGGCAGGGAGACCCCTGCACCCCTAGCCTTATGTTACAATAAACCTGTATGGCGGCGCTAGAGAGCTTTGTGGGCGAGAGGCAGGGGGATTGGACCCGGCTGGAGGAGTTGCTTGCAAGGGTGCGGGGCGGGAATTTGCGCGCCCTGTCGGCTGACGACCTGGAGGAGATGACGCGCCTCTACCGGCTTGCCGCCTCGGACCTTGCGCGGGCCCGGCGCGATTTTCCCGGGGATCGCGTGGTCTCTTACCTGAACAGGCTGGTATCGTCCTCGTATGCGACGGTGTACAGCACGGCCGGGATAAGCTGGCGGGACGTGGCGCGCTGGTACATGGGCGGCTTCCCGCGCCTCTTTCGGGCCACGGCGGGCTACTTCTTGATCGCTGCCTTCCTCTTCTTTGGCACCGGGCTGCTTTCTTTTTTCAGCACTTTGTCCTACCTTCCCACCGCGCAGACGCTGCTCGACGCCAGGACCTACCAGTCCATCACGTCTTACGCGGAGCGAGGCGAATTGTGGACCGAAATACCAGGGGTTGAGCGTTCGGCCGCCGCGGCCACGATTATGACGAACAATATACAGGTGGCGATCCTGGCCTTCGCGGGCGGGATGCTGATGGGGCTGGGCACCGTGCTGGTGCTGGTGCTGAACGGCGTGCAGTTGGGTGCTGTGTTCGGCATCGTGACGCACTACGGGCTGGGGCTGCGGTTGCTGGAGTTCGTGTCGGGGCACGGGGTGATAGAGCTGAGCGTGATCTGCCTGGCGGGCGGGGCCGGGCTTATGCTGGCCGATGCCATCCTGCGGCCCGGCATGTTGACGCGCAACGAGGCCCTGCGCATCGCCGCGCAGCGGGCCGTGCAACTCCTCCTCGGCGGGGCCTCCCTCCTCATAATCGCGGGCACCATCGAAGGCTTTCTCTCCCCCTCGGCCCTGCCCAGTTGGGTGAAGTTCAGCACGGGGTTGCTCACGGCCGTGCTGCTGTATGGGTATTGGCTGTTTGTGGGGAGGAAAGCGGAGTCGCCCGGCGGCTAAACCCGCGGGCAACAATTACGAAGCCCGCCTGCGCGGGTTTTTTACAGCCTTCCCCGCGCTTTCAACTCCAGGTACTTATTCACCACCGCCGGCGTTAGCTTATCCGCCGGCACGTCTATGGTGAGGGCCCCGCGGCGCTGAAGGTTTTCCAGGGCGGCGGCGCGGTCATCGAGGAGGTTCTGGGCGATTACCTTTTCGTACATTTGCTGGGCGTCGGCTGGTTGGCGCTGGGTCATGGCGAGGACTTCGCTGTCGGCCATCGTCACGGCCATAGGGAGGTGGCGGGGGGCCAGGCGCCCGAAGCCGCTGACCATCGCGCCTGCCTGCTCGCGGTCGATCAGGTCGGTGAAGAGGACCACCAGGCTTCGCTTGCTGCGGCGGGTGGAGAGAAAGGCCCCGGCGCGCATGTAGTCCGATTCTACCTGCTCCGGCTGCACCTTGTAGAGGGCTTCCAGGAGCGCCAGGAACTGCCTGCGGCCCCGGTCGGGCTCCCAGTAGCCTGTGACGGTGTCGGAGAACGTCAGGAGGCCCACACGGTCGCCACGGACGATTGCTACGTAGGTGAGGAGCAGGGTGGTGTTGATCGCGTAGTCGAGCTTTGAGAGCGGGCCGAGGGGGGAGGTCATTAGGCGTCCCGCATCTAGCATGACGATCACGCTCTGGCTGCGCTCGGGCTGGTAGTCGGTGGTGATCGGCTTGTGGAGGCGCGCGGTGGCGGGCCAGTTGATGCGGCGGTAGTCGTCGTCGCGCTCGTAGTCGCGCAGGCGCTCGAACTCGGTGCCCTCCCCCAGCCTGCGGGCGTTCTTCAGCCCGATCTCAAAGAGCTGGTCTCTGCGCGCCAGTAGCTCGTACTTGCGCACCTCCAGCAGGTTAGGGTAGACCTTCACGGGCGCGTCGAGTGGGTAGCGGTGCTGCCGCATGACCAGCCCGAGCACGCCGGTGTAGCGCAGAAAGCAGCCGCCGAACTCGTAATCGCCTCGCCGGAGGGGGCGGAGGGTGTAAGCCAGGTCAAGTTGCTCGCCCGCGCCGAGGACGCCGGGCATGAACATCCTGCTTATGACGAACTCGGTAGGCGCCTGGTCGCGCACGAGTAAGGGGATTGGCCTGGCCCGCAACCCGCTCGCGCCAGCGGCCCCCAGGCGGCGCACCACCACGCGGATCGGGTTATCTGCGCCCAGCGACAGCTTGGGGTCGTTCTCCCTGGCCAGCCTGAAATCGCCCGGTTTGGGCGAGAGAGCGAAGTCGAGCCCGAGCAGGGCCAGCACCGCCGCGAGATACAGGGCAACGCCCCAAAAGGCGGCGCGGGTGAGGGTAGCCAGCGCGAGAATAGGCGCGGCCAGCAGGAGCAAGATGAGCGCGCGGCGCGTTATCATGATTTCAGAATCATCTGGGTACTTCCACCCGGCCCAGGATGCGCTCCAGGGCGCGGTCGGCGTTGAGGCCTTCGATCTCGGCCTCGGGCTTGAGGATGATGCGGTGGCGCATGACGGGGGCTACGAGGAGCTTGATGTCATCGGGGACGACGAAGTCGCGGCCCTGGAGGGCGGCAAGGGTCTTGCCGGTCTGTAGGAGGGCGATGGCCGCGCGGGGGGAGCCGCCTAGGGAGAGGTCGGGGGAGCGGCGGCTCTCGTCGACGATGCGCTGAATGTAGTCGAGCACGGCGTCGGCGACCTTGACGGCGGCGATCTCCTGCCGGGCGGCCCTGACGTCCTCCAGCCCGGCCACGGGTTGCACCCCAAGGGTCGCGAGGTTGCGGGGGTTGAAGCCGGCCTGGTAGTTCTTGAGCACCTGGAGGCCCTCGTCGTGCGAGGGGTAGTCGATGAGCACTTTGAAGAGGAAGCGGTCGAGCTGGGCCTCGGGGAGGGGGTAGGTGCCCTCGTACTCGACCGGGTTCTCGGTGGCCAGCACCATGAACAGCTCGGGCAGCGGGTGGCTCACGCCATCGATGGTCACCTGGCGCTCTTCCATGGATTCGAGGAGGGCCGACTGCGTCTTAGCCGGGGCCCTGTTGATCTCGTCGCCCAGCAGGATGTTGGTGAACACCGGGCCTCTGCGGAGGGAGAAGGTGCTGCTCGCAAGGTCGAACACATTAGTGCCTATCACATCAGAGGGCATCAGGTCGGGGGTGAACTGCACGCGCTTGAACTCGGCCTTAAGGGTGGTGGCGAGGGTGCGAGCCATGAGCGTCTTAGCCACGCCCGGCACCCCCTCCAGCAGCACGTGGCCGTCGGTGAGCAGGGCCACCAGCAGCAGGTCGAACGTCCACCGCTGGCCCACGATCACTTTGCGGCGCTCCGTGTCTAGTGCCTGGTAGAGGTTTACAAGTGGCATCTAGTCTCCTTCTCCATCATTGCTCTCCATGTAGTGCCTTTCCACCGCAGGCTTTGATAGCTTCTTCCAGAAATTCATCTTCCTCACCCGCTTTCCTTAGCTTGAGTAATCCTGGCAGGAGGCTTGGATCGGCTAAAGCCGCTGCCGCTTCAAATACGCTGGTATCGCTATAATAATGACGCACTTCGAGTTCTTCTTTCAGCAGATCGAGCGCTCGTCTGTCTTTCCTTATGGCCAGACCGTACATTGCCTCCAGGCGTACCTCTTCAAAGTCGTCATCAAGTCGGGCGGT
>JBJMMB010000405.1:0-6690 GCA_045805005.1 Chloroflexia bacterium | reverse complement strand
CCCTGGTATTGGGCTGGAAGGTGGGGTTGGCCAAAGGTGCCAGGGGTGCCAGGGGAGTGGAGGGAGCGAAGGCCAAAGATGCGGAGGGGCTAAAGGGTGAGGCCCAGGCCGTGGAGGCGATAGCGGTATCGGGGTGCTGGGTGGTGGAGAGAGAGGCGCGGGAGGCGAGGAAGACAGAGAGGAGCAGGCACCAGGCTGCTATCCACCTCCACGCTTTGTTAATTGCCCTATCTCTCCTCCGCTTATGTACCCCAGGAAATGACCAAAGCAATATGTAATTTACACCTTTCTAGGTTCACCAACCGTGCCCGGTGCTCGACTTCCTCTCGAATTCCCCCATCAAGGCCGGCCGAAGTCCGCGCCAGGCAGCCCTTGAGGCAGACCGTCCACCCCAGGGCTGATTATAGCAAACTTCCTTTGTGCACGGCTGGCTTTTCACCCAAACTTGCCCCATGCTGTAAAATCGAGCCATCCAAACCCCCGCCCGGGACCCGCGAACCCTAAACGGAGTACCTGGAGCACAAAAGGAGGCCTATATGTTCTTTGACATGTCGCTGGATGACCTGCGTACCTACCTCCCCGCACGGGAAGAGCCACCCGACTTTGACAACTTCTGGCGGCAGACCCTGGAGGAGGCCCGGGCCGCGCCGCTCGATGCCGTCTTCGAGCCGGCCGGCTTCGGCCTCACCACGCTGGACACCTTCGATGTGACCTTCAGCGGCTACGGGGGCCAGCGCATAAAGGCCTGGCTGCTCCTGCCGCGCGAACGCCCCGGTCCCCTGCCCTGCGTTGTCGAATACATTGGTTATGGCGGAGGCCGCGGCTTCCCCACGGATTGGCTCCTCTGGAGCAGCGCCGGCTACGCGCACCTGGTGATGGACACGCGAGGCCAGGGCAGCGAATGGCTCAAAGGCGACACCCCCGACCCCGAGGCTGGCGACAGCAACCCGCACCATCCCGGTTTCATGACCAGAGGCATCCTCCACCCCCGGAGCTACTACTACCGCAGGCTCATCACCGACGCTGTACGGGCCGTCGAAACCGCTACCTCGCACCCCGCCGTAGACGGCACCCGCATCGCGCTCACAGGTAGCAGCCAGGGGGGAGGACTCGCTCTCGCCGTGGGCGGTCTGCTGCCACAGGTGCGGGCCGTGATGCCCGACGTCCCCTTCCTATGTCATTACCGCCGCGCCCTCGAGATCACCGACGCCGACCCCTACAACGAGATCGCCCGCTACCTCTCCATCCAGCGCGACAAAGAGGTCGCCGTCTTCAACACCCTGGCCTACTTCGACGGTCTGAACTTCGCCCCGCGAGCCAAAGCCAGGGCCCTCTTCTCCGTCGCTCTCATGGACGAGGTTTGCCCGCCCTCCACCGTGTTCGCCGCTTACAACCACTACGCCGGGCCCAAAGACATCCGAATCTGGCCCTACAACCACCACGAAGGCGGTCACACCTACCAGGTGCAGGAAAAGCTAAAATTCCTCCGCGCTGCGCTGGCCCCGGACGATGCGCATTAGTGTATAATGTCCGCTACACAAATGGAAATCGAGCTTCGTTTAGCGACCACCAACGACATCCCGGCGCTGCGCGAGTTGATCCCCGCCTCAGTCCGCGCCCTCAGCGAGAACTATTACACCCCCGCCCAGATCGAGAGCGCCCTGGTCCACATCTTCGGGGTAGATACGCAGCTTATCGAGGACAGCACCTACTTCATCGCCGAGAGCGACGGGCAGATAGTAGGTGCCGGCGGCTGGAGCAAGCGCAAGACCCTCTACGGAGGCGACCAAACCAAGGGGCAGGCCGACCCGCTCCTTGACCCCTCGCACGACGCCGCCCGAATTCGCGCCTTCTACGTCCACCCCAACTTTGCCCGGCGCGGCATCGGCAGACGCCTCATGCAAGCCTGCGAAGACGCCGCCCGGCAGGCAGGCTTCAAAAAGATGGAGCTAGGCTCCACCCTTCCCGGCGAACCCCTCTACACCGCTATGGGCTTCCAGGTCACCAAACGCACCGGCGCCCCCATGCTCGACGGCGAATTCCTACCTATTGCCCTGATGGAGAAGACGCTGCATTAGTATGGAGACCAACCCTTCACCCCCACGCGTCATAGTGTGTAGCACTCATCTCTATGACGGCCCCAACAGTAACCGCAAGACCTTCCGCAAAGGCGCGGAGGGCGAAGAGCGCGTGGTCGCAAGAATGGAGGCACTACTCGACAATCGCTGGACGATATTCCGAGACCTGGTTCTGCCCGATCATTCGGGCGACATCGACATCGTTCTCGTTGGGCCACCTGGCGTTTGGGCAATTGAGGTGAAATCATTTACCAGCAATATGAAAGTTGAAAACGACACGTGGTACTGGAAGGCAACCAATGGCTGGAGGAGCAAGGGGGCACGCGACCCGAGTGCCCAGGCGAAGGGCAACGCTGCGGCTCTATCCCACTTCTTGAAAAGCCGTACTGCTCAAGCCCAGGATGTCCCTGCAATAGTTGTCCTTGGAGAAGAGACGCCAATTGATTTAGTTTCAACTGGTACCGATATCTGGCAGCTAGAGCACCTGGACATAAAGCTCTTGGAATTGAGGACTCGGCCGCCAAAGATGGGCGTCCCTGTAGACCAGATAGTAGCCGTGCTCACGAGCCTCGTCAGCTATCAGAATGCGAGCAAGCAGCCTTCGCGCACATCACGGTATGTGGAGAGTCTTTCAAGTAAGTCGCAGCCTACAGAGCCTGTGCCCGTTTCCAATTACCTGCCAACCGCAACCAGCCAGCCTGCGGACCAACAAACCACAGCAAGCGTCAGGATGGTGGCTCCGCCCGCCGAGCGCGAGCGGCGGGCGATCGGGACAGCCCTGGTAGCCGTATCCGTCATCGTGCTGTCAATTGCACTCCTGATAGTTGTGCTCAACAGGCAGACCTTCTTCGGAAACGTCTCTTTGGTTCCGGGTACCGATCCAGGCGTTTCCTTCGGGCCGCTTGGCATCCAAAAGCCTCTCCAAGCAATCGCCTCCAACAGTGCTCCACCTGGGAAAGATAGCCAGGGCAATTCGGTAACCTACGACCCCACTAATGCGATAGACGGTGAGCAGACGACAACCTGGCGAGTACCCGGCTCTGGGGTCAACGAGGTCCTAACGCTGGAATTCGCCAGGCCGGTTCGCGTGACCGACGTGGGTCTCATACCCGGCTACGCCAAAATAGACCACTTCGACAACACCGATAGGTTCAAGCAGAATCGCCGCGTGCAGAGGGTCAGGCTAGAATTCAGCGACGGTACCAACACCGAACTCTCGTACGCAGACAGGCCGGAATTACAAATGTCCTCCGTCCCGCCCGTGATCACAAAGTCCATAAAGATCAGGATCCTGCAAACAACCCCACCCGCCGCGATCGATGGCCGCGACTTCGCCGCGATCAGCGAGGTGAAGGTACTGGGTCAGGAACAGCTACCCTAAGCGCAGTATCACGAGCCAGCCTGTTGCTCACGGAGTAAGCGGTAGTTATTTGGAGTAGGTCGGCAAGGTGATCGCATCATCACTTGCCTCATAGGCTCGCCAGTCTGACCGCTTACTACAACCAAAATTAACCCCCGCTCCCTTTCGGGAGCGGGGGTTTAGGGGGAGGGACTTCCCCTGCCCGGGAGCCCCTGGGAGCGCGGAGGCTCCCTGCCGCAGTCGCCTGGAGTCAACCCCAGAGCCCCTTCAGTTTGCGTCGTTCACTTCACTACTCGCGCCCTCCGCACCCGTTCGGGCATGAGGGTGTAGGCGTGGGCGTGTCGCAGTTCCGGCCCGGCACGCACGAGGGCGTGGCTTGCGCCGTAGGGGTGTCCGTCGGGGTGCCGCATATCTGGTTCGGCGAGCAGGTGGGCGTCGGTATCGCCGAGGGCGTGTGCGTCGGCGTGCCGCAAAGGCCATTGGAGCATGGCGGCGTGGGCGTCGGTGTGTCGCAGTTCCTGCCCGGAGGGCACGTTGGGGGAACTTCCGGCGTCTCTGTATGGGTCGGCGTGCTGCAGAAGCCGTTAGGGCAAGGTGTCTCGGTGGGCGTGGCGCACGTCCTGCCCGGTATGCAAGTGGGCGTCGCGCTCGGCGTCTCGCACCCCAACGGGCACGACGGGGTAGGCGTGGGCGTATCGCACATCCTGCCGGGGTCGCACGTGGGGGTGGGTTCCCGCGTCTCCGTATGCGTTGGCGTATTGCAGTTGAAGCCCGGCGAGCAGGTAGGCGTGATAATCGCCCCAGGCGTGTCCGTAGGTGTGCCGCACCCGCCGTTCGGGCAGCCAGGGGTGTTCGTGGCCGTGGCGCACGTCCTGCCTGGTATACAGGTCGGGCTGGCCGTCCTGGTATTCGTGGGCGACCCGCACAGGCCATTCGTGCAGACCGGCGTGTGCGTCGGCGTGGCGCAGTTCCTGGCCGGGTCGCAGGTCGGCACCGGCTCCCGCGTGTCTGTCGGAGGTACGGGCCGGGTCGGACCGGGCGTGGTCGTGCACCCACCGTTTGCGCAAGAGGGCGTGCTGGTCGGCGAAGAGCAAATTGTGCCCGGGTCGCAAGGTGGCGTGGCTTGCCGCGTCGGCGTGCCGCAGGCGCCGTTGGCGCAACTAGTTGGCGTAGCGAACGCCGTGCGGCTAGGAAGCGGGGTGCCGCAGAATCCATTCGTGCACTTGGTAGGCGATGCCTCCCTGGTCTGCTGAGGTGTGGCGGTGCCGCATTTCACCCCCGGCTCGCACGTCACCGTGGCTGCACGGGTGTTCGTCGGCTGCCTGGTGGTCGTGAGGAGTGGGGTGCCGCAGCCGTTCGGACATCTGGTCGGTGTGACGCAAATGACCCCTGGTGCGCAAGTGGGCGTAGCGAACGCCGTCCGGCTAGGGAGCGGGGTGCCGCATATTCCGTTCGTGCACTTGGTGGGCGAGGGCTGCTTGGTCGTCTGGGGTGTGAACGTGCGCTCCCCAACGTTCGTAGGCGTCCCGCAGATGATGCCTGGCTGGCACCTGGTCGGGCTCGGCTTGGGTGTCTTCCCCAACTGCGCCTCTTTGGTAGGTGTGCCGCAGCCCGCCAGCGTCGGGCAGCCCCCGGTGTCGGGCGTCGCCGGCAACACAGTATTCTCCGGGTCGGCCTGCGTCGGGTTCCTGGAGCTGTTGTCATCAAGGATGCTGGGCGGCACCTGCACCACCGTGCTCGGCTCGGCGGTCGGCGTGGGCGTTTTCAAGTCCGAGCTCTTGATATTGAATTGCAGCGCACTCAGCGTGATGACCGCCGCCAGCAGCAGCGCGAACGTGCCCGTCGCGAAGGAGGTCCGTTTCAGCCCCATCGCGGCCAACCCGCTCGCTTGCCCCCCTCCGTGCCCGTAGGCCGGGGCCAGCCGTCGTCCCGGAGCGGGTGTAGCGGCCAGCGCCTTCATCATCCTGCCCATGTTGGCGCTCAGGCTTTTCGCCACGGCCAGCCTGTGCTCGCAACGCGGGCACCCGGCAACGTGGGCTTCCATGGCGGCGCGGACTTCCGGGCTGAGCACGCCGTCGGCGTATGGCTCCTTCAGCCTGTCGAACTGCCCGCACGTTATCTTCTTGGGTCTCATCATAGCGTGTGCCTCTCTGTACTGCTATGCTTTGCCGTTGGCGGCTTTGCGGTGGGAGGTGCGGCGCTCCAGGTGGGCCTGTACCGTGCGCCGGGCGTAATACAGGCGCGAGTACACCGTCCCCTCGGGGCATTCCAGCAAGCGGGCGATCTCCTGGCACGGCATGTCCAGGTAGTAATGCAGCACCAGCACCACCCGGTGCTCGTCTCGCAACTTCGCCAGCGCCTCGCCCAGGATGCGGCGCATCTCGCTATGCAGAGCTTGGTCCTCGGGCGCGCCCAACAGCGACAGGTCCTCAACGTCGTTCAGGGCCTCGCTGCTATAGCTGTCTGCCCGCTGCCACAACCTGCTCAGGAAGTTGCGCCTCCGGTGCCCCCTGCAGGCGTTCACCGTGACCTTCGCCAGCCAGGTGCGCATCCCCGCCCGCTCGGGCTTATACGTGGGCAGGGCCTTATAGACGGTCAGGAAAACCTCCTGCGTCACGTCCTCCGCGTCCTGCGTATTTCCCAGGAGCGCATGCACCAGGCCGTACACGTAGGCGTGGTGGGCCTCATACACGACATCGAACGGATCGGTATGAGCCTCCGCCCCTCGCATTCGCTCCTGCCCCAGCGCCATCGAGCCTCCGGCCATACGGACAACCTCACTACTCTTCAACCAAACTTACTTCACGCCACCATGGTGTTCGCAATTATATATGCAAGAAGACGCAATCGCATTCAACAGAATCACAACATTCTCACAAAAAGGGTGCAAACTCTTCCCTACTGCTAAGGGTTAGGCTTTAGCTGGCTCAAAAGCGCTGTAGGGGCAGGCCCCCGTTGCCTGCCCTGTTCACCAACAGAAGTGTTGGGGTGTGCAAAGAGAGCAGGCCCCCGTTGCCTGCCCCTACAATTGAGTCTTTTCGACCCTCAACGTAAACATGTACTCCCTGCCTGGGCTGCGGGGTCTCCCCCACTACTCTCCGAACCAGAAAGGGGTGCAGGGGGGTGAGGGGTCTTCCCCTACCCGGCGACCTGGGGGTGCATGGTTCCCCCTGCCGGGGGCTTGGGGGTGCCCCCAACTATTCCCCTTCTCCCCAACTCACACAAAGGGGTGCAGGGATCTCCCTGCCGGGG
>JBJMMB010000404.1:0-2560 GCA_045805005.1 Chloroflexia bacterium | reverse complement strand
TGCGCACGCGGCGGTCGCGGTACTGGTAGGCCCGCGACTTCATCAATATCTGGTTGGCGAACCTGAATAGCCGGCTGCGCGTGCCTCTGAAGCCGGAAGCGGCCTTCAGTACCTTCACGTGCCTCCGGTGACGTGTAACTCCTCTTTTTACGCGGGGCATTCCTATAGCTCCTTTGGTCGGCGGTAAGGGTTCGGGGTCAGGTTTCAGAAGTCATAAGCAGACACTGAAACGTAACGCTGGTTAGTCGAGGCCGTTCGGCAGCAGCCTGCGAATGTTTTTCTCCTGGGATGGGTCAAGCGGGAACATGCGATCAAACATGCGTTTCACGCGGGGCGACTTTCGGCGGCGGAAGTGGCTCTTCATGTGCTTGGTGCGCATGATCTTCCCGCTCCCCGTTATTTTGAACCGACGCGCGGCCCCTTTGTGCGTCTTCATCTTGGGCATGGAGACTGTTACTCCTGTCAAAAAATGTGTCTAAATATGGCTTTATTGGACCGCGCCTTCGCAGGTCACAGACGGAGATTATAACACATCCACGCGTGGAGTGCAACTTTCACGACACCTCGGCGTACATCAGTCCCGAAAGCCCCGCCCTCGCCGTATCGGGGTCCAGGCCATGCGAGAGCACCAGCACGTGAAACCTCCCCAACCCCTCAGGCGATATCAGCGCCTGCAGGCCCCGCCTGTTTCGGAGCACCGCGGCGAGGTCGCCCCCCACAGATTCCGCCGTCACGGCGGTGCCCAGGCCCAACCCGAGCAGGAAGTTAGCCTGGCGAGTGAGGGCCACCGTGCTGAGCCCCTCCTCCGCTGCGGCATCCTGGAGGGCAGTGAAATCAACCAGCGCGGTCAGGTCCTGCCCGCCGGGGCGAGCCAAGATGTTGTCCGTCACCGCCCCGCCGTAATAACCAAGCAACGTGCCCTCACGCCTCGCTTCCGAATACCGGGTGGGGGAGGTGTCTCCGTAGTCGATGATTGTCGCCAGCCCCCTCCCCAGCGCGCGCCGCACCTGGCCCACCCACCGCCGCGCCGCCAGGTTCACCTCTAGCCGCTGCCCGGGCTTAAGGTCGATGCCGTATTTATCCAGGAAGGTCATCAACTCCGGTCGGGAGGGTGGGCCGTACCCTATACGCAGCTCCGCACCGGGTGCCGCCTCTACGTAGTGCTCCATGATAAGCCCACCACGGTTCTCCAGAACGTGCACCGGGAAGGCGTCCACCACCTCGTTGGCGAGCAGCGCCCCGTCCACACCCTCGGGCATCTCGTCCAAGCTCCGCGCCCACCGCGCCACTCCGCCGTGCTCCGGACTCAGCAAAGTTTGCTGCGCCGCGGTCAGGCCGGGGCTTATCTCCACGAGCCAATACCGGGTACGGGCGTAGACATCGGGCCGGCTGGAGGACAGCTCGTCGAGCAGATCCTTCGCCAGGGTGCCGAGCCCCGGCCCGCACTCGATAACGTGAAAATGGGCAGGGTGCCCCAGCAGGGCGTCGATGTCGAATAGATGATTGGCAAGCAGGCGCCCGAATGCCGTGGAGGCCTCGGGGCTGGTGGTGAAGTCACCCCTCGGCCCGATTTGCGGCCCGCGTGAATAGTAGCCAAGCTGCTCGTGGTACAAAGCCCACTCCATGAACTGGGCGACCGTAACGGGGCCGCGTTCCCTTATCCTCTCGCAGATCCAGTCGAGGAGGGGGTAGGGGTCGTCCGAGTTGATGGGTGGGTCGGGCACGATATTCGCTCCTGTAACCACTTGCGCCGCAGTTATGCTATAATTGCCGAAGACCATGAACCGGTATACGCCAAACTAAGAAGGGAAGCATTCACCTTTGTCGATGCTACTCGTTTGCCCGCGTTGTTCGGGCTCGCTCCAACCGGATGCCCGCGCCTGCCCCCGTTGCGGCCTGGTGCTGACCAACCTTTCCTCTCCGGAACCGGGAACCTCCGAGTCCATCTCTCCTAACGGCCGGGAGCCCTACCGCGATCTCTACCCGACGCCCGAAACAGTCGCGCAGCCCGGCCACGTCGAACAGGTAGAGCAGTCTCCCCTGAGTGGGACCGCCCAGTACGCGCCGGCCGAGGCCTCGTCGTACCAGGTGCCCGTGCGACCCAGTTCCAGGCCCTTGGCTTCATACGATGCCCCCGCCACGGCGAGTGTCGCGAGTGGTTCGGCCCTGCTGGTGCCTCGCGGCGCGGTGGAGATGCTGCCCGACGAGAGCGTGGTCTACCAGCTCGGGGCCCTCTACCTCACCAACAAGCGCGTCATCCTGCTCGCGCCGAGCGTGGTCCGCCTGGCTTTCCTGCGTGACGTGGATGCGGTCGGCACCCTCAGCGAACGGGCTTCGGGTTGGAGCTTCTTCTTTGGGCTTCTCTTGCTGGGCCTCGCCGGCGCTGCCCTTTACTTCGGGCTGGCGCGCAACACCTACGAAGCCACTTTCCCGACATTGTACGTGATCAGCCCCTTCATCATCGCCGGCGGCCTGGCCCTACTCGCGATCTACCTGCTCGTCAACTACTTCTTCTGGGTCAAGCGCACCCTCTTCCTGTCAGTGGGTGGCCGCCCCCTGA
>JBJMMB010000403.1:0-3120 GCA_045805005.1 Chloroflexia bacterium | reverse complement strand
GGCCTCCACTGAACGCATTACGCCTAGCTTGATGGGTAGGGGCGAACCTTGTGTTCGCCCTCTGACCTTAGTCCAATGCAGAGAGGGCGAATACAAGGTTCGCCCCTACCAAAGCTTGGGTGCTTATGCGTGGTATTGCTGGGCATTCTAAGGGGTCTTGCTGTGACACGTGAGCACTGTTGAAAGGGATTTGATGTTCGTAGTGTTCGTGCTCCCAGCGAGAGCCGGTGCTATAATAACCAGCGCCCGATGGGGCAGTGCCAGGTAAGTGCTGCGTGCCGGGTCAACAAGACCATGAGCCAAAGCACTCGGTACTCGGTACTCACTACTCGGTACTCACTACTCGGTACTCACTACTCGGTACTCACTACTCGGTACTTATTCAAGGAGGTTTCGGATGGATTCGATCACACTGTTGCGGGAGCAGCTACGGGCGGCCCACGAATATTTGGATGGGACTATGGCGGATGTGACACCGGAGATGTTGCACTGGATACCGCCTGGGCAGGCTACTCCGCTGGGGGCTAACTATCTGCACCTTGCGCAATCGGAAGATATGATCGTGAACGGGTTGCTGTTGGGGAAAGAGCCGCTGGCGAACGGCGAGTGGGCCGGCAGGCTGGGGGCGAGCGAGCCAATGCCCCCACCGGGGACGGAAGCGGACGACTACATGGCCTGGTCGAGGCGACTGAGGCTTGATATGCCGGCGTTCATGGAGTACGCGAGGGCGGTGTATCAGGCGTCGGACGCATATATCGCTACTCTTACGCCCGACGATCTGGATAGGGAGATTGACGTGTCCGCGATGGGGATGAGCCCGGTGACGCTGTCGTGGGTATTGAGCAGATACGTCGTGGGCCACGCGGACAACATCTGCGGAGAGGCATCTTGCATGAAGGGGCTGCAAGGGGCAGACGGCTACGCCGGGTGAGCGGCAGGGGTGCGGAGGGCACTGTGGCGGGGGCCTGGGATTGACCCCACGGTTTCCCCGCAGGGTTTGCCCGCAACTATTACATGATCATTACAGTTCATAGACTGCCGAGGCGTCTTGATGTAAACTGGATATATGGAATCGGACGCGGCTAGCGCCCCTGAAAGGCATGAGGCGCACACGGAGGCATCTATGGCGGCAAATACGAAAAGGGGAAGTTGGATCTCCGGTGGGTTCGGAGCGGGGGTGGGCGCCGCGCTGGTGATGATGCTCGTGATGGCTGTGTTACGCTTCATCACCAACACCGCGTCGATACCCGAATTGATGGAGGAGAGCCTGATACGGCTTACGGGCGGGCGCGTGGAGGCTTTCTTCATCAATAAGCTGGGCGTTGGTGGCAAGGCGCTGCTGCTTGTGACCATTGTGGAGGGCACGCTGATCCTGGGCGGCCTGTTGGGGCTGGCGTTCACTCATTTCTGGCCGTGGCGGACGGTGGGGCGACGCTGGGCGTCGGGCCTGCTTTACGGGCTGGTGATAGGGTTGCTGCTGAACGCGGTGCTGCTGCCGCTGGTGGACCAAGGGTTCTTCGGCGCGACGGCCCTGCAGGTGACCGCACCGCCAGATATCGCGCAGGCTCTTTACGGCAACAAGGTGGCTCCTATTGGCCTGCCACCGGCCCTGTCGATGTTCGTGTTCAGTATAGTGTTCGGGCTAACGCTGGTGGCGCTGTTGCCGTGGCGTAGGGTGGTCGCGGCCCCGCAGCAGGAGATGGTGGGGACGGCTGCCGCGCCCGAGACGGCGATGGGCAGGCGGGATTTCGTAAGAGCCGCCGGAGGCGGAGTGCTCGCGCTGGTGGGCGGCCTGGCACTGTGGTCGGTCATCAGGGCGGCACTGGAGCCCCCGCCGAACGCCGGGCCGCAGCCGGTGGAGGGCGAGCCAGATGGCGGCTCGGCGGGGGCGAACCCTACGCCTTCGGCGGTGGCGCAAGCGCCCGATGGGGCTACGCCGCAGAGCACCCAGATATCCCAGGAGGCGACGCCCGAGATGACCGAGGTGCCGACGACTTCGGCCGCGCCGCCCGGCTTCGAGGGGGTCAAACCCGTGCTGGTGCCCGAGATCACTCCGGTGCCCAGTTTCTACGTCACCACCAAGAACTTCCTCGATCCGACGGTGGACGGCAATTCGTGGAACCTGACCTTCAAGGGCATGGTGGACAACCCATATTCGATCAACTTGAAACAACTGATGGCTATCCCTTCTGAGGAGCGGGTGCAGACGTTGGCGTGCATCAGCAACCCGGTGGGCGGGGATTTGATGGGCAACGCGCATTGGAAAGGGGTGAAATTCGCCGACCTGCTGAAACGCGCAAAGCCCCAGGCCGGCGTTGTGGATGTGGTGGTGAGGGCGGCGGACGGCTACTCCGACAGCTTCCCTATGGACGTGGCGCTCAATAATGACTGCTTGCTCGCTTACGAGCAGAACGGGCAGGGGCTGGTGCAAAAGCACGGCTACCCGACCAGGCTGCTCGTGCCCAATATTTATGGCATGAAGAACTGCAAGTGGATCACCGAGGTCGAGTTGGTGAACAACGATTTCATGGGCTACTGGGAGTCGCAGGGGTGGGACGACGTGGCCCACTACCAGATAGTCTCGCGCATAGATTACCCGGATACGGACAGGCTGCCGCCCAAGCCGATCTACATAGGCGGCGTGGCCTTCGCGGGCAACCGAGGCATCAAGAAGGTGGAAGTGAGCACCGACGAGGGCAAGACCTGGAACGCGGCGACGCTGCGGCCACCGACGGGGAAGTATACCTGGGTGCAGTGGACCTACCCCTGGAACCCGAAGGTGGGGGTTTACGTGCTGAAGGTGCGGGCCACTGACGGCACGGGAGCGCTGCAAACGGCCAAAGAGCAGGACACGTTCCCCAGCGGGGCCACCGGCTACCACACCATGGCGGTGCGAATAGCGTAACGCCGCTGACTCAATTAAGAAACCGCTAAGAAACTGCTAAGAAACCGCCAAGACGCCAAGACGCCAAGGTTTTATTGAATAGACGGGCCGGGACGCGCTCTCTTGCTATTGCAAGCGCGTCCCGGCCTGACTTATTTATGGAGCCTTGGCGTCTTGGCGTCTTGGCGTCTTGGCGTCTTGGCGTCTTGGCGTCTTGGCGTCTTGGCGTCTTGGCG
>JBJMMB010000402.1:0-3777 GCA_045805005.1 Chloroflexia bacterium | reverse complement strand
GCCGCGATCCACGACTTCATTGACCAGGCCGCCGCCGAGATGGACCTGGGTGAGGAGGACGCCTTCGCCTGCCGCCTGGCCGCCGACGAGGCAGCCGCCAACGCCTTCGAGCACGCCTATTCCGGCCTCCCAGGCAGAGTGGAGGTCACCACTTGGCGCGAAGACTAAGCCGAACGCCTGGATGACCGCAACTGGGGCGCACCCATCGACCCCCAGGCGGTGGCCGAGCCCGACATAACCCGGCCCCTCGAGGAGCGCCCGATAGGCGGCCTCGGCATCTTCCTCATGAGGAAGTTCATGGACGAGGTCTCGTTCAGCTTCGACCCTCAGGAGGGCAACACTATCACTATGAGGCGCCGCCTCCGGGCGAGCCCCAAGCCGGCACGTACGGGGAATCCCGCAGGTCCAATCGACTAAAGCCTTTTTCCTTCCCACACCTGGACATCAGACAAACAGGAGGAATGCAATCATGGACCTCACAGTCTCCCAGGAACAGGGCCGCATACCCGTAACCGTCTTCCGGCTCAAGGGCCCCGTCATCGAGTCGGACCGGCTAGAACAAGGGGCCAAAGAAGCCCACGATGCGGGTGCCCGTAACCTGGTCATCGATTTGTCGGACGTGCCGTACATGGCCAGCCCCGGCCTCCGCGCCCTCCACTACATCTACACCCTCTTTCGCGAGCCTTCGTCAGGCGAATCCGACGAAGCCGTGCAAAAAGGCATCGCCGCGGGCACCTACAAATCGCCCCACCTCAAACTCGTAAACCCCAATCGTGATGTCTTCGAAATCCTCAAAGCGACCGGCTACGACATGTTCCTCGACATCCACAAAGATCTCAAGGGAGCCCTAGCCTCTTTCTAAGTGCTGAGGACTGAGTATCCTTGGCCCAACACTCAGTCCTCAGTCCTCAGTCCTGACAGGAGATCCAGCATGCAGATGACATACTCCCAGGTCGCGGGGAAAGTGCCTGTGACCGTCCTCAAGCTCGATGGCAACCTCGACGGCTCCAGCTACCAGAGCGTCATCGCCGCCGCCCAGAGCCTCTACGACAAAGGCACCCGCCACCTCATCCTCGACCTCACAAACGTGCCCTACATGAGCAGCGCAGGCATTGTAGCCCTCCAGAGCATCGCCGCTATGCTGCGCGGCGAAGGCGCGCCCGACCCCGATATGGGCTGGTCAGCCCTGCACGCCGTCGAGCGCGACCTCTCCACCGGCGCCCGCCAGCCCCTCAAGCTGCTCAACCCGCAGCCCAACATAGACCATGTCCTGGAAACCGTTGGCCTTAAGAGCTACCTTGAAATCTACACCGACCTGAATACCGCTCTGGCCTCATTCTAAGTACCGAGTATCCCAACCGACTCAGCACTCAGCCACGAGCGAAGCGAGGGCTCCTCAGCACTCAGCACTCAGCACTCAGCACTCGGTACTCAGTACGTCCTCCTGCCTTTCAGCCCTCACACTCATATCCCAGGCCTCATATACTCCTCCACCCGATCCAGCCATTCGTTCACCAGCGCCTGGTACAACCCTCTCTGCTCGCCTCCTACCCCATGCCCCGCCCGGTCTAGCACCGCGTACGTGCCTCTCGGGTAGTTGTCCAATATGCTCCAGGCCTCACGGTAGCCACACATCGAATCCTGTCTGCCTGTCACGATAAGCGCCGGAGCAGGAAACGGTTCGGCCGGCTTATTCACATTGAAGGAGAATCCACCGTTGGCCGCTACCCGTCCAATAAACTCACCGTCCGCCATTATCAGACCCGGCTTTATGTCATCTCTAAAGTCAGCCAGCCTTTGTCGATTTTGCACCACTGCAACCCGCAGTAGCAACTGTTCGTCCGTGCCCACGGCTGCGACGAACTCCGGATCGTGCACTAGAACCTCGTGCGGTGGGTAATTGCGCTCCGCTGGGTCCACGCCTACAGCCGGCGCACCCAGCATCACCCCGTCCATCCGCTCGCCTCTCTTGTATACCATGCCTTGAGCCAGGTAACCCCCGAACGAATACCCCGCTACAATGAAGCGCTCTCCCGGCGCTATCCCCTCAAGAAATTCCAGCGTCGCCTCCAGGATATCGTCCTGACTGCTAATCCAATCCGCGCCCGGCGTCCTGCCCCTGCCCGGCAGATCGGGATATATCCTCCGCCACCCCGTCCTGTACTCAAATAGGGGCTCCATTTTATGCAGCATCTCGCGATGATCCGTGTGCGAGCCGTGGAGCATGAGCAGCGGTCGCCCCTCCCCCCGCTCCTCGTAATAGACCGCAATGTCCCTCACCATGTACTCCATGCAATCCCCCTCGCTCTACCTTCTTAGCTGCCCTCGACTCAACCCCGGCCGAAGCTGACCTTCGGTCGCCGCAATTCTCCTTTGGCTATCGTTTACAGGCAGGCCCTGGCGAGTATAGCATCAACCCTCCCCCAATTCAATAGTCCTTGTTGACACCCTCCAGATTCCCGGTATATTAACATCAGGAGGCTAACCCCATGCTATCCACGCCCGACAAGCTTGCCATCCTCAAGACCGTCAGCATCTTCGAGGGTATCCCCGCCGAGGTCCTCCCCGAGATAGCGGCCATGCTCGAAGAGGTCCCTGTACCGGCGGGCAGCACCATCATCGAGAGGGGCGACATCGGCACCTGCATGTACATCGTCGCCGCGGGCCGCCTCCGAGTCCACGACGGCGTCCGCACCCTTGATGAAGTCAACCCCGGCGATGCTTTCGGCGAGATGGCCTTGCTCGACACCGCCCCCCGCTCCGCCTTCGTGGCCGCCATCGACGACTCCTGCCTCCTGCGCCTCGAACAGGAGCCCTTCTACAGGCTCCTCGCCGCCCGGCCCGAGATCGCCACGGGCATCATCCGTATGCTCTCGGGCCGCCTCCGCCGCCGCCTGCTCGACGTCACCTCCCTGTACGACCGCAAGGACGAGGTTGAGCGCGAGCTGGAGATCGGCAGGCAAATCCAGGCAGGCTTCCTCCCCGAGACCATCCCCCAACCCCCTGGCTGGGAGATAGCGGGCTACTTCCGCCCCGCTCGCGAGATCGCCGGCGACTTCTACGACATTTTCCCCCTCGCCGGCGGATCAATCGTGGGCATCCTCATCGGCGACGTGTCCGGCAAGGGCGTCGGCTCGGCCCTCTTCATGGCCCTCACCCGCACCCTCATCCGTGCCTACGCCGAGCAGAACTTCCCACCGCCTCCGGCGACTCCCGGCGACCTCGAAGCTCATGCGGGCGCCGTCGTCCGCATCGTCTCCAGCACCAGTAACTACATCGCCACCATCCACGGACGCGCCCACATGTTCGCCACCCTTTTCTTCGGTGCTCTCGACCGCTTCACCGGCCTCCTAACCTACGTCAGCGCCGGCCACGACGCCCCCGCCATCTCCGGTCCGGAAGGCCTCAAAGCCCGCATCGCCCCCACCGGCCCCGCCGCGGGCCTCCTCCCCGGCATGCCATTCGCCTCCGCCCACGCACAACTCGACCCCGGCGACACCCTCCTCCTCTACACCGACGGTGTCACGGACGCCCACGACCCCCAGGGCCAATTCTTCGGCCAGGACCGCCTCTTCTCCCTGGCCGCCTCCCCCCAATCCACCGCCGCCTCCCTCCTCGATGCCATCGTAGCCAACCTCGAAGCCCACGTCGCCGGCTCCAGCCGCTTCGACGACGTCACCCTCCTCGCCGTCCGCCGCAAGCCCGAATAGGGGTGCAGCAAGACTTTATCTTGATCCGCCAACTGTAGGGGCAGGCCCCCGTTGCCTGCCCCGTTCG